>JAGAPL010000061.1 GCA_017623255.1 Clostridia bacterium | reverse complement strand
TAAGCCTTATGAAACGGCGGACCCAGGGCAATCCGCCCTACAGGTATCCGACACAATTATACCGCTAAACGATAATTTACCTCACTAACACTGTAGGGGCGTTACTTTGTGCTCCCGTTTCTGGTGTGATCACGAAGTATAATTGTATTAAATACGGAGAATGATATCTTCCCCTATGGGTACAGCTATAAAAGATAAATTATTAATCTGTTAAAACAAAAATTTTAACATATCTTGACATTGACAGTGGGGAGATATATAATAAATTAGATTTTTATTTTTATCAGGAGGATAGGTATGTCAACTATTCCCGAAATGTTTGCCAGCCTCGTTTTCAGCGAGGATGTAATGAAGGAAAAGCTTCCCAAGGAAACTTATAAAATAATGAAAAAGACTCTTCACGAAGGAAAGAGAATGAGTCTTGAAGTGGCTAACGTTGTAGCAAATGCAATGAAGGACTGGGCAATTGAGCACGGCGCAACGCACTACACTCACTGGTTCCAGCCTATGACAGGTATTACTGCGGAAAAGCACGACAGCTTTATATCTCCCACAGACAATGCTAACGTTATAATGGAATTTTCAGGCAAGGAGCTTGTTCGCGGCGAGCCCGATGCTTCTTCCTTCCCCTCAGGTGGCCTTCGCGCAACCTTTGAGGCAAGAGGTTATACAGCATGGGACCCCACTTCCTACGCCTTTATAAAGGAAGGAACACTGTGCATTCCTACAGCCTTCTGTTCATACAGTGGTGAAGCGCTTGACGAAAAAACACCTCTTCTCCGTTCTCTGGAAGCCCTTTCTAAGCAGGCAGTCCGCGTTCTCAAGCTTTTCGGCCACGACAACGTTTCAAAGGTTACAACAACGGTTGGTCCTGAGCAGGAATATTTTCTTATCACAAAGGAAATGTTTGAGGCAAGAAAGGATCTTATATATACAGGCAGAACTCTCTTTGGCGCAAAGCCCCCCAAGGGACAGGAACTTGAGGACCACTATTTCGGCAGCCTTAAGCCTGCTGTAGCTGAATTTATGAGAGATCTTGATGAAACTCTTTGGAAGCTTGGCGTTTTTGCAAAAACAAAGCACAATGAAGCAGCTCCTGCTCAGCACGAGCTTGCTCCCGTTTTCACAACAGGTAATATCGCGGTTGACCATAACCAGCTCACAATGGAAATGATGAAAAAGGTTGCTGCTAAGCACGACCTCGCTCTCCTTCTCCATGAAAAGCCTTTTGCAGGCGTAAACGGCAGCGGTAAGCACGATAACTGGTCTATGACAACCAACACAGGCATCAATCTTCTCGAGCCCGGTGAAACTCCTCACGAAAACGCTCAGTTCCTTTTGTTCCTGTGTGCAGTTATCAAGGCTGTTGACGAATATCAGGAAATGTTCAGAGCATCCGTTGCAACTGCTGCAAACGACCACCGTTTGGGCGCACTTGAGGCTCCTCCTGCAGTTATGTCCATTTTTGTGGGCGATGAGCTTATGGAAATCCTTGAAGCCATCGAAGAGGACAGACCTTATGATAATAAGGAAACCGTTCAGATGAAGATCGGCGTTCACGTTCTTCCCAAGATCCCCAAGGATAACACGGACAGAAACAGAACGTCTCCCTTTGCCTTCACAGGTAACAAGTTTGAGTTCCGTATGCCCGGTTCTTCTCAGTCCATCGCTTCTCCCAACACTGTTATCAACACAGCCGTAGCTGACGTTCTCAGCCGTTTTGCAACACGACTTGAAGGCGTTGAGGACTTTGAAGGCGCGCTTCATAATCTTATTAAAGAAACTATCTCAAAGCATAAGAGAATTCTCTTTAACGGTAACGGTTACGACGAAAAGTGGATCAAGGAAGCGGAGGATCGCGGTCTGGCAAATCTGAGAACAACGCCTGAGGCTCTCAGTGCTATGACAATGGAGAAGAATATTGAGCTCTTCGGTCGTCACAAGGTGTTCTCCGAAAAGGAAATGTTTGCCCGCTATGAAATAGAGCTTGAAAACTATTGTAAAACTCTCAGCATAGAGGCGCTTACAATGGTCGATATGGCTCGTCACGATATTTTCCCTGCAGTCAGCGCATTCGGCGCAAAAATCGCTGCTAATGCAGCAGCTAAGAGTGCTTACGGCTCCTGCAGATCAGAGGCCGCGCTTTGTAAAAAACATTCCGAGCTTACTGACACTTTCTATGATCAGATTGATGCACTTGAAGCTGCTATTGCAGGCGCAGAGGACGTTAAGCTTGGCTCAACTCCTCTTGCTATGTACTATAAAGACACGGTTATTCCCGCTATGGAAGCACTCCGTAAAACAGGTGATGCACTGGAGGAAATCACAGCTTCTGATTTCTGGCCATATCCCTCTTACGGTGATATGCTGTTCTCAATTAAGTGATTAAAGAATATATGTGGGGGGATTTTTAGCAAAAATCCCCCCACACCCCCAAAAGCAAATAGGGATAAATAATAAAAAACCTATCATAGTGTTTCTAAACTTGATAGGTTTATTTTTATATTATCTATTAAATGCAGTTAAACTGAAATTGATAGATCTATAACCACTCCCCTTTTGTTTTTGGGAGGGATGCGGGGAGGGCCTTTTTACTAAAAAGACCCTCCCCGCATAATAATTAATTCTAAAATCAGCCGCCGAGGTACGCTTTGCGAACCATTTCGCTTGCGGCAAGTTCTTTGCCCGTGCCGGAAAGAACGATCTGACCATTTTCAAGGACGTAAGCTCTGTCGGAGATTGCAAGGGATTTACCTGCATTCTGCTCAACGAGAAGGATTGTTGTACCATCCTTGTTGATATCCTTGATAATTTCAAACACCTGGTCAACAAGCAGAGGAGAGAGACCCATAGAGGGCTCATCAAGCATAAGGAGCTTGGGATGGCTCATTATAGCGCGTCCCATAGCAAGCATCTGCTGTTCACCGCCGGAGAGAGTACCTGCAATCTGATTGCGGCGCTCTGCGAGACGGGGGAAACGGGTGTAGATTGCATCAATATCGTTTTTGAAGCCTGACTGATCCTTCATAGAGTAGGCACCCATAAGAAGATTTTCATAAACAGTCAGCTCCTGGAAAATACGTCTGCCTTCGGGCACCTGAGTCATACCCAGGTGAACGATTTTGTGGCAAGGAGTTTTTGTGATATCGTGACCATCAAATGTAACGCTTCCTGCTTTGGAGGGAATAAGACCAACAACGCTCTGCATTGTAGTTGTTTTTCCTGCGCCGTTAGCGCCGATGAGAGTAACTATCTCACCCTGATTAACCTCGAAGCTGATACCCTTCAGCGCGCAAATAACGCCGTAGTATACTTCAAGATCTTTAACTTCTAACATTGCCATAATTAACCTCCGATATAAGCCTTGATAACTTCGGGATCGCTGAGCGCGGTTTTCGTGTCGCCCTCTGCAAGAACTGTACCGAAATTAAGCACGGTAACTTCATCGCAAAGGCCCTGAACGAACTTCATATCGTGCTCAATAAGCAGAATAGTCATATCAAAGTTATCGCGGATGAATCTGATAGTTTTAACAAGGTCTTCAGTTTCGTGGGGGTTCATACCTGCAGCGGGCTCGTCAAGGAGAAGCAGCTTGGGATTTGTTGCAAGAGCTCTTGCGATCTCAAGCTTTCTTTGCTTACCGTAGGGCAGGTTGCAGGCAAGATTGTTGCGGTCATTTTCAAGATCGAAAATGCGAAGCAGCTCTTTTGCCTTTGCTCTCATTTCCTTTTCAACCTTGAAATGACGGGGAAGACGGAAGAGAGTTTCAAAAACTGTGCATTTAAACTCAGGTCTGTCGTGGAGACCAACCATAACGTTACGAACAACTGTCATATTATTGAACAGTCGGATGTTTTGGAATGTTCTTGCGATACCCTTATGGTTTATCTTATCCTGAGCCAGTCCCTTAAGTTCTTCTCCATCGAGGTAGAAGGTACCCTGAGTGGGTTTATAAACGCCTGTGAGCAGGTTAAAGATCGTAGTTTTACCTGCGCCGTTAGGTCCGATAAGACCGTAGATCTGGTTTTTCTTGATTTTGATGTTAACGTTCTGCGCAGCCTTAAGACCACCGAAGGAGATACCAAGGTCACGTGTTTCAAGAATCAAATTTTCAGCCATCACTTGTCTCCTCCTTTTCCTGTAAGGTCTTGCATATCCTGAGGAACAAGATCAATGGAAAGAACTTCGTTCATCTCGATCTTAGTAGGAACAACGTCCCATTTAGCCGTATCGTCGACAACTCTTGAAGGATCGTTATCTCGTCTGAACAACTTTTTCATAAGAGCGTTGAAGTTGTAAGTGTTTCTGAAATTCTTGAGTGCGGGAGCGTTATTATAGATAACGATACCGATAAGAATAACAGCATAGATAAGGTTCTGAAGAACTGCAAGGTCGCCTGTGAGGATAGTTGCAAGCTTTGTGTTAAGGAACGTAATAAGCGCTGCAACAAGGATAGAACCGTTGATGCTACCCATACCGCCGAGAACTACCATAACGAGAATTTCGATAGAGTAGTTATAGCCGAACTTAACGCTCTGCACCGTGTAGTTGCTGAAGCTGTAAAGAACGCCTGCAATACCAGCAAATGTTGCGGAAAGGGTGAAAGTGAGCAGCTTATACTTTGTAACGTTGATGCCTGTTGCTCTTGCTGCAATTTCGTTATCGCGGATAGCAGTAACAGCGCGTCCGTGCTTTGAACGGATAAAGTTCTGAACCACGGCAAGTGTGAGCAGAACTATGAGAAAAGCGTAAATAAACAGCCATTTCTTGTCATAACGGGGAGTGGAGAGACCAAGCGCACCGCCGAAACTTTCAGAGGATGTGTTCTGGAAGATTGACTTAACGATCTCGCCGAAGGCAAGTGTTACGATAGCAAGGTAGTCACCGCGGAGTCGGAGAGCGGGGATACCGATTATAATACCGCAAACTGCTGCAACAGCAGCGCCTGCAACGAGAGAGATCAGAAGGTTAAGGAAACCGGTTCCGAGAACATCAGCAAGAAGTGCTGAAACCTTACCACCAAGATATGCGCCAACGCACATAAATCCTGCATGGCCAAGGGAAAGCTCACCAAGAAATCCTACAACAAGAGAGAGTGAAACTGCAAGAATGATGCTGATAGCGATCTTTTCAAGCAGATAGAGCAGGGAGCTGTCGAAACGGCCTCCTGTAAGTGTGATGATCGCAAAAACTGCGGTCATAATACCGATAACGATATAATTTATATAGTGTTTGATTTTTATCTTTTTCAATTTGTTTAGCATCATACTTTTTCTCTCCTTTTCTTACCGAGAAAACCGGTAGGTCTTACGAGAAGGATGATGATGAGAATAGAAAACTCAATAGCATCTGTATAGGGAGCGATGGCTGTGATCTTATAGGAGATACATTCAACCATACCGAGAAGGATACCGCCCAGCATAGCGCCGGGGATAGAGCCGATGCCTCCGATAACTGCAGCAGTGAAAGCTTTGATACCGGGCATAGCACCGAGTGTGCTTGAAATTGTGGGGGCTTTAAGAAGATAGAAAAGGCCTGCCAGCGCTGCAAGCGCGCTGCCGATTGCAAATGTGATTGTGATTATTCCGTTAACGTTGATGCCCATCAGCTGAGCTGCACCCTTGTCCTCTGAAACGGCTATCATTGCGCGTCCAACTCTTGTGCACTTAACAAAAAGAGTGAGCGCGAGCATTACAACGATAGTGCATGCCAGTGTAACAAGTGCGGAAACCTGAACTGTAACGCCGAGAAAGCTGATAGAACCGAAATCATAAACTGTAACCATCTTATTAGCGGAACCGAAAATGATCTGAGCAAGGCTCTGTAAGAGGTAGCTCACGCCGATTGCGGTAATAAGAACTGCCAAAGGAGAGGCACCGCGAAGAGGCTTGTATGCAACTTTTTCGATAACGATACCGAGAAGCACGCAAAAAATAACTGCCATAACAACAGCAAGAAGAGGATTCTTGGTTGCCATAAACACATAAATAACGTAGCCGCCTACCATGATGATATCACCATGCGCAAAGTTCAGCATTTTTGCAATACCGTATACCATTGTATAGCCAAGCGCTATCATGGCATAAATACCGCCGAGGCTGAGACCGTTGATAAGCGTTGATAAAATAAGTTCCATAGTATTTTTCCTGTGTTTTCAATAAAACTTTGATATAATCACTCATGTCTGATTATATCTATAAAAAGTCAAAATTGCATATATCTGCCCATGCGGGCAGATATATGCATTTCTTTATTTGTGTGGTTTAGTTTTAAGTCAGATTAGTTATTGAAATCCTTAATTACGTACTGGATAGCACCCTTGTTAACGTAACCTGTCTTTTCCCATGTGATCTTATCACCTGTAACTCTGTTTTCAACGGAGAAGCCACCCTCAAACTGTTCCTTGAGGATTTCGCAAAGATCGGAAGCGCTGATTGTAACGGGAATTTCCTTACCTTCGTCAATTGCTTCCTTCATAGCTTCGTAGATTGTGTAAACACAGTCGTAAGCAGAAGCACCGAACTGGTTGAGTGTTGCCTTGCCGAACTTGTCTGTGTACTTAGCGATAAAGTCAGCAGCAACGCCTTCAGTTGCCTTGGAGTTAAAGTGAGAAAGCATTGTAACCTTCTGGGGGATTGTTGTGATATCGAAGCCTTCGATGTTGTCGATGCCGTCGAAGCCGTCGCAGCCGTAGTAAACAGCGTCAGCAGCGATGATATCCTTAGCCTGTGTCATAAAGAGGGATGCAGGATCGTAGTATGTAGGCATGAAGATGAACTTGCAATCCTTGAGTGTGTCGATCTGTGTGGAGAAATCCTTTGTGTTAGCTTCTGTGAAGTTTGTTTCAACAACTGTAACAGAAGAATCGAGGTTTTCCTTGAACTGATCGAAGATACCCTTGGAGTAAGCTTCGTCGGACTTATAGAATGCGCCGATTGTCTGGCCCTTGAAGTTAGCGTTTACAAATTCAGCAGCAACTTTACCCTGGTTACCGTCAGCAAAGCACATCTGGTAGCCGTTTTCGTTTGCGGGAACGTCGTCACCGGAAGCGGAGGGTGTGAGGAAGAATACGTTGTCTTCAGCGGAGAGGTTCTTGAACTCAAGTGCGGGACCTGTTGTAACAGTACCGAGAGAAACCTGCATACCGCCTTCAAGGAGCTCGGAGTAGAGAGCAGCAACCTTAGTTGCATCGTGTGTATCGTCCATAGCAACGAGCTTGAAGTTTACTCCGTTAAGACCGCCAGCAGCGTTGATTTCGTCAACTGCCATCTGAGCAGAGTTCTTAACTGCTTCGCCGTACATCGCAGCAGGACCTGTGAGAGGACCGGAGAAGCCGATAACATATTCTGTATTATTTGCAGCATAATTTGTTTCGCCGCCGCAAGAAGCGAAGCATGTTGCAACCATGAGCATTGCTGCCATGAGTGCAATGATGCGTTTCATTGTGTTTTTCATGGTAAAAACTCCTAAGTTAGATTTATAATATAGGGCAGGGATTTTTGCCGAATATTTATAATTGATAAATTATCTTGCCTTATAGTCTCTTGATTTATTACTTTACTACAATAGAACAAGATATCACTAATTATACAATGATAAAATAATTATTACAATAGCGAATTTTGACAAAAATACAAGCTATAAGTGTTATACATTGCACAATTGAGGCTTTTGACGGCCAAATAGGATAAAATTTGCAGGGTTTGGGCCGTTTAAAATTCAGAAGCGGGGGTGATTGCATTCAGATCTGCATATGAAAGAATGTCTGAAAGGATATAATTTGAAACAAACATTCCGCGGGGTGTCAGCGCGAAGCCGTCACGGGTGCGTATCATATAACCGCCTTCAATATACGGGCGAAGCTTGTTCCCGTACATTTCTTCGAAATCGTATCCGAATTTTCTCTGGAAGTCGGAGAGAACAAGACCTTCAGTGAGCCTGAAGCGGAGCATAATATATTCGCCCATCATAGCGCGTCCTGATATTTGTTCGCTTCCGTCTGAAATAATGATCTCGCTGCCCATATTTTCAATTCCCTTCATATATTGATTTATGGAAGGAATAAATGAAAAACGAGTTCCGTTGAAATATGAATGAGCCGAGGGACCAAGACCCAGATATTCTTCGCAGTTCCAATATTTCAGATTGTGGCGGCTCATTTTTCCGGGTTTTGCAAAGTTGCTTATTTCATATTGCTTGTAGCCTTTGCTTTCAAGAAACTGGCAAGCCTGGATGTACATTCTGAATTCCTCATCTTCATCGGGCAAAGCAAGATTAGCTGCCCCGATCTTTCCGAAATGAGTGTTAGGCTCTATTTTCAGATTATAAAGGGAAATATGTTCGGGATCGAGCCGTGTAACATAGTCAATGGAGCGAAGCAGGCTTTCCGTTGTCTGATAGGGAATACCGAACATAAGATCAACGCTGATATTTTCGATCTTAGCCTTTCGCGCCATATAATAGCTGTCCTCGAAATCGCCTCTTGTATGTATTCTCGAAAGAGCTTTGAGTTCTCTTGGATCAGCAGATTGAAGTCCCATGCTTATTCTGTTGACACCTGACCATCTGAGCGCCCGCAGAGTAGAAAGATCAACAGTTGCAGGATTTGCTTCAACAGTAAACTCGGCGTTTTTTGCAAGGGTGAAGTTTCTGCGAACAGCGCGAACGATTTTAAGCAGCTGTTCTCTTGGAAGGACAGTGGGGGTTCCGCCGCCTATATAAACGCTGTCGGGAGCGCATCCTGCGGCAGCGCTTTTGTAATGCTCCATATGTGAAATGAGAGCGTTGGCATAGCGCTCATAAACCTGTTCGTTTTTGGGAACATAGGAATAAAAGTCGCAGTATGCGCATTTGCTCATGCAGAAGGGAACGTGAAGATATATTCCCAATCTGCGCTTATCAGCAGACGTCATAAATTGCCTCTCTGTATATAATATAATGAATGAATTCGAATAATACATACATTCTATCATAATTGAATCCATTTATCAAGTGCAATGTGCAGGGTAATTTATTCAATGGATATGATTGGTATCAATAATAAACTCAAGGTGGCCATAAGCGTATTGACAATTATTGAAAAAACTAATATAATAACATAGGAGTTATATTAATAATTAGGGAGAAATGATAATGAAAAAATTAATTTCTGTGCTTCTTGTGGCAATTATGATGCTCGTTGGCGTTGTAGTTGTATATGCAAATGAAGCTCCTGCTGCGGTGGAATATGTTCTCACCGGAGAAATCGTTAAAGACGAGGTGCACCTCAGCTTCGATATTGCCAATAATGATGTTGGTTTTGCGATGCTGATTTTTGATATGGCGTATAATCCTGAAGCTGTTTCATTTGTCAGTGTAAGCACTGACGAATGTGTTCTCAGCGAACCCGACGTTGATGATATGAGTGAATATGGTTTGGGTAACTACGTATATATCAGTGCTTTAAGCGAAAAGTCTAATGAGCTTTTGGACTCAAACGCAACTGGCAACGTATTCAAAGCTGTTTTTAAGATCGTTGACTATGCTGAAGATTTTGGCTTTGCAGTTGATGTTCATAAGGGTGACCAGGGAATGCACGTGAATTTTGCAGAAGAAAACGTTCCCTTCACAATTACATATGCAGGAAATGCTTTTGAAAAAATTGTTCTTGACGGCTGGTTCTACATTGACAACAAGTGGTATTTCTACGAAAACGGCGCAGTGGTTACTAACCAGTGGAGAAAAGACTCTCAGGGTTGGTGCTGGCTGACAGAATCAGGCGCTATGGCAACTGATTCCTGGGTAAAGGATTCAAAGGGCTGGTGCTATGTAGACAATACAGGTTACTGTGTAACAAACTGCTGGATGAGAGACTCTGTGGGCTGGTGCTATCTTGATAGCGAAGGCTCTCAGGTAAAGAACGCTTGGGTTGCAGACGGCGGCAAGTGGTATTTTGTAGATGCTGATGGTTATATGGTATCAAATGCATGGAGACAGGATTCAAAGGGTTGGGTATGGCTTGGTTCTGACGGAGCAATGGTAACTAACGCTTGGGTGAGAGACTCTATTGGTTGGTGCTACGTAGGCTCTGACGGATATGCCGTAACAAACTGCTGGAAGCAGGATTCTGTCGGCTGGTGCTATCTTGGAAGCACAGGTTCTCAGGTGAAGAATGCTTGGGTTGCAGACGGCGGCAAGTGGTACTTTGTAGATGCTGACGGTTATATGGTAAGCTATGCATGGCTTCAGGACGGAAACACATGGTATTTCCTTGGACCTGACGGAGCAATGGTAACAGGCAGATATAATGTTGGCGGAACATGGTATAATTTCGCTTCAAATGGTGTTTGGATCGGCTGATATCAAATATTTTCTGAATAATAAAAACAAACCAAGTTCTTTTGAACTTGGTTTGTTGGCTTTTTTCAGATTGCTTTTCCGTCAAGCTCTGTTGAAACAAGCTTGTCTCCCTCATAAGAAAGCTTCAAAGAGAAGAAGGG
>JAGAPL010000011.1 GCA_017623255.1 Clostridia bacterium | reverse complement strand
CGTGCAGAGGTCGGATGAGGAGAGCATTTTTAAGTGATTGTAGTATTTTTCTCCTCACCCACCGCTGCGGCGGTCCCCCCTCCCCGCTGGGGAGTGCTTTGGGTAACATAAATTATCGTTTATACACCGAAAGCATCTTTCAAATTTTTCTTTTACTCTCAATCTCATTGACTTTGATCGGGTCAGGTAGTATAATTAATCTGTATATTTATTTTTGTACGAAAAGGTACGGTTTAATGGTGGATCTTCTTCAGCTTCAGAAGCATTTTATATTATCCCATCTCCACGAAGGAGACGTTGCAGTTGACTTCACAATGGGCAACGGACACGACACGGAGTTTCTTTCAAAAACAGTTGGCAAAAACGGCAGCGTTACTGCCTTTGACATTCAACCCCTTGCGCTTGAAAGCACTGCACGCAACTTGCGCGCAGCAGGCTGTCCTGATAACTGGCGCCTTATTTGCGCTTCCCATCACCTTGCGCCCGAATTTGTTAAAGGTCCCATCAAAGCAGGAATGTTTAATTTGGGATATCTCCCCGGTAGCGGAAACAAAGCTCTCACCACGATGAGAGAAACAACTCTTCCTGCTGTTGAAAATGCACTTTCAATGCTTGGACGCGACAGTATTCTTCTTGTGGCAGTTTATCCCGGCCATCCGGAAGGTGCCCTTGAAGGAGAAGAGCTTGAAAAATACTTTGCAACTCTTTCCCGCTTTAAAATGAGCATCGGTAAATTCAGATTTCTTAATTCACCCACTTCTCCCTATTTTATGATAGCGGAAACCAAGTAAACAAAAAAACATCAGAAAGAAGTGAGACGCTTGGATTACAATAATATGAATAAACGGGCATCTCGCTCCGCTTATAACTACGATAACGATAGAAGAACGACGAGAACGAATAACAGCCGACGCAGAGAGGATAATTTTGATTTCAGCGATTTCAAAAAGAAAAGCCGCCCTGCCGCACAGAATACCACAGTGCACGTTAAAAATCACGGCACCAATATGCAAAAACCGCAAAGAGTGAGACCTGAGCAAAGACAAAATCCTCAGCGTCCCCCTCAGAGAACAAATAATAACGGACAGCGACCCGGAAATTATAAAAACAATCCCCGTCAGAACCCTTCCGCTTCCAAGACAAAAAGTGCTGCAGCAAAAAGATCAGCTCCAAAAAATCAGCAGAGAAGAAACGATTGGGTTTATCCTGAAGGCTTCAACCCAGGCAACGCTCCCCGCAGAAGAGCACCGCAGGATCCTCGCAGAAGAGCTCAGAATCCTCAGGGCAGACGGCCTCAACAAAGAAAAAAATCTGCTCCTGCTATCAGAATACATATTGATTGGCAAAGAGTTGGCGCTGTTTGCGCCGCAGTTGCACTCAGATTTTTTTGCTGCATAATTGCCGTTGCGCTTGTTCTATCAGGCTACTTTGCACTCAATTTCTATACAAAGCCTGAGGCACCTGCTGATGAGATCACTTATGTTTTTTCAAAGGTTTCCGGTGAAGGCGAAGACGCTGTTACGGTTTCAAACGAAATAAAGTCTGAAGGAGCTTGGGCTTATGACAGAAGCGAATTGCTTATCAGCTTTTCCGAAGTTTCCAAATGGCTTGGCACAGCGCAAGTTGGCGATATCTATTCTATGAGATTCGTGCTCGGCAGCGACGGAGCAAGCGAGACTGTTGTTTTCCATAATTCCTCTCAGGATGCCTTTGTAAACGGAACACCCGTTATTATGAAAAGCCGCGCTCAGTTCAGACACGGTGAAGTTTGGGTCCCCGTTTCTTTTATAAAAGACTATATCACAGGAATTGAAATAAAAGAAGAAAAGAATTCCGTTATGCTTTCGCTCAACGGAGAAGAGCTTTCCTTCATCCTTGCTCCCACAGGAGCCCTTTCCCCCATTGTTGAAATCGAGGAAGAATAAAATTTTATTTTCGGTATATACATATGAAATACGATCAATTATCAAATGAGCTTTCGCAGCGAATTGAATACGATAAAATAAAAGGAAGCCGACCGAAAGTCGGCTTTCCCGATAGTTTGGCGCTCCGCCGCCGCGAAGGGCACGACAAGCCAAGCGTGTGGCGCCCTGCTTTTGTGCGCGACGTTGATAAAATTCTCCACTCCGCATATTACAGCAGATTTGCCGATAAAACTCAAGTTTTTTCTTTTTACAGAAACGATGACATTTCAAGACGTGCGCTCCACGTTCAGCTCGTTTCAAGAATTGCACGAAGCATCGGCAGCGTGCTGAATCTTAACCTTGACCTTATTGAAGCCATCGCCCTTGGGCACGATATGGGCCATACACCTTTCGGCCACGCAGGCGAAAAATATCTTGACGAGCTTTACAGCGCAAACACAGGCAGACATTTTGCCCATAACATCCATTCTGCCCGCGTGCTTGACGGGATCTATCCCTATAACATAACCTTGCAAACTCTCAGCGGAATCATTTCTCATAACGGAGAAATGGAATGTGAAATATATAAACCCCGCCAGCTCAACTCATTTGAGGAGTTCGACCGTCAGGTTGAAGGTTGCTATAAAGACCTTTCAAACTGCGCCCATCTTATGCCCTCAACTCTTGAGGGGTGCGTTGTGCGAATTTGCGATATAATTGCATATCTTGGCAAGGACAGACAGGACGCAGTTAAAGCAGGACTGATCGATAAAGAGGAAAACACCTTTGAATACGGTGTTATCGGCAGACATAACGCAGAGATCATAAATAACTTAAGCGTTAATATAATCGAAAACAGCTACGGCAAGCCCTATATCAAAATGAGCCGCGATTATTTCGAAGCTTTGAGAAGCGCAAAAAGGAATAATTACGAAAGAATTTATCTTTCAGATGACGTAGCAAAGCCGCAGAATGAAATAATCCGCCCCATGTTCTGCCGTCTTTATGAAAAGCTGCTGCGCGATGTTAAAGAAGATAACCGCACATCTCCTATATTTGACCACCACATTATCCCCGTGGATTCCACTTTCTATAAAAGAGATTTTCCCTATAGAGAAACCGATGCCGACACGATTGTCTGCGACTATATCGCATCTATGACCGACGACTATTTCGTATGGCTCCATCAGTTCCTCTTCCCCAACTTGCCTACAATCGAATATAAAAGTTATTTTGAGTTGTATAGGTGAACAATCAACAAAGCCTTCGCCTTTTGGCTTGCCAAAGGGAGAAGGGGGACCACGTAGTGGTGGATGAGGGTTAACAACGCAAAAAAGGAGCCATAATGGCTCCTTTTTAAAATCCCAATTCATACAAATCCTTAATAACGCCTTTGTAAATATCAACAATATCGGAAACGCCCTCTCCTTTTTTCTTCGAAAAATGGCGTCGCCTTAAATCAATCTCATCACAATGAGAAATACCGCGTCTTCCGTTTCCACGATATATTCCTTTGAAATTACCCCATTTTACAGAATCCGGAGTTAACAGCCCGTCGTTTTCTCCTTCCCATATTCCGACAACCAGATTTTGAAGCCACATAAGCATATCCGACGTGGGATTTTTCATAACAAAAGCATAGCTCTGATAATATACACCACTATGGTCAGGATTATTTTTGTTAAAAAGCTCTGCACCCTTTGTTGAAAACAAATGGAAAACTTTATAGGAAGAAGGATTTTTATCCCCTGCCATTCTGAAGCAGATATCGGTGCAAAATCCTGCAAATCTTACAATGGGATCAGGAAATCGCAGCAGTTTGTCAACTGCTTTTGAGCCGTTATGAGGGGTTTCCATCGTTGTGAGAGACGCAACCTTATCCCCCATATTCAACGATGAAATAGCATATCTTGAATCAAGGCCACCTTTGGAATGAGCTATTATATTAACCTTTTCAGCTCCTGTTTCCAAAAGAATTTCTTCTATGCGCTTTTTCAAATGGTGACCGTTTGTTTCCACCGAAGCGTTGCTGTCCTGTCCACCATAAAAAATACGGCACCCCATGTCTTCAAGCGCATCAGGTATTCTACCCCAATAGTTTATATATTTATTATCTCTGAAGCCCATACCGTGAACAAGCAGTACGGGATATTTTAATCTATATTCCTTTTCCACAGTATCACCCCTGTTTATTCTATCACATTGAATTTTCACTTTCAAGTATTAGTGCACAGTTTGTCGTTGACACCCGTTCATTACGCGTATGCGTATACGCAAGTGCGAATATAATTACACAATATTCTTGAGGTGATATCAATGAGCGTCAAGGATGCAGTTGCAAAAAGATTCCGTAATATTTGCAACGAAAGAAATATAAAACCAAATACTCTTGCAAATATTTCGGGCATAACCCCATCAACAGTTTACAGCATGTTAGATAGCAACCGCAGAGATATCTCTATCGTTACCATAAAGAAATTATGTGATGGTCTCGAAATCAGTCGGGGTGAATTTTTCTCGTCCCCCGAATTTGAAAATCCGGAGCAGGAAATAGTTTGAATTTAAAGTTAAAATGGCTGATCATATTTAAGCCTTTTTTATTATGAACATATTTCGAACACATATTATATCTATAGAAAACATAAGCCCTCACTTTAACTATAATATAAATACATAATATATTTATATTGAGGTTATTATGGCTATAAAAAGTTTATCAATTAGAATTGATGAGGAGATGCTTAACAAGCTTCACGTTGTTGCGGATTACGAAGGCAGAAGCGCAAACAGTCAGATACTTATTCTTATACGAGATTCCATTGAGGCATATGAAGCAAGACACGGGAAAATAAATTCAAAAGATCAATAAATTCTAAAATGGAGTTGTGACAATGAAACCTGTCACTTTGAGGCCTCTTGCAACATTTTGCCTTTCATTTTATTTATTTGCTATAATCGTGAGCACAGATAGTGGCAACAAGCTGCCCATTGCGGCAGCTTTGTTTGCGTTGTCTGTGCTTTTGTTTTTTATTTTCCGTAGAACAAACCGAAACCTTTATGTGAAAAGTGTGGCAATAATAGTTCTTGCCCTTTCTGCCGCCCTTGCTTTCACAGCCTTTACCATCGACAAGCCTATGCGGGAATATTCAATTTATGAGGGCGAGCATCACGTTACAGGAAAAATATGCAATGTGGAGTGGACAAGCTCATACAGCTGTGGTTATGTGGCAAAGATAATGGAAGTGGACGGCGAAACAGTTGAATTAAAAGTTGCTCTTTCGGGGGATGATATCTTCAGCCGAGGAGATATCTTTGAAGGAGATGTTGTTTTTTCGCCGCTTAAAGCAAACGAGGATTTTGATTCAAGACGATATTATCTTGGCGCCGGCGCTTTTCTTGCCGCCGAGGGCAATGAGCTTGTCTATACGGGGCAAAGCCTTGATATAATTGACAGACTTGCCGATATAAACGAAAGCCTCAGCGCAAGATTTGTGATACTGATGGGAGAAAGAGAAGGCGGACTTGCCGCATCAATGTTCCTTGGAAACAGAGATTATCTTAAAGACGATTTTTATGGGTCCGTCAAACGACTGGGCCTTGCTCACGTTATAGCCCTATCCGGTATGCATCTGACAGTTATATGCGCCATGCTCAGCATTTTTCTTTCCAATATAGGCGCCAAAGCAAGCCGACTTTGCACTATTCCCATTGTTGCCTTTTATATTATTATCACAGGCTTTTTCGCCTCAATAGTCCGAGCAGGAATAATGCTTGCCTGCTATAATCTGATAACTTTTTCAAAAAGACCCACAGATCAACCAACGAATTTAGGCTTATCTGCCGTGCTGATAGTTCTTTTTGACCCATGCTCCCTTTTTGATATCGGCTTTCAGCTTTCAGTTGCAGCAATGCTGGGCGTTTTCGCAACCTTGAAAATTATGGGCGGTGATATAACCTTTGATGATCCAAAAACAAGAACGATCAAAGCCTTTCTGCTGCCCGTGGGAATGAGCGTTATTTCAATGGCGTTCACTATGATACCCGTTGTAATATATTTCGGCTACATAACTCCTGCTGCCATAATCGCAACCGTTCCTTTTGCCTGGTTTGGTGACCTTATTCTTTGGATGTCACCTTTTGTTATACTGCTTGGCAGAATTCCGTTTATAGGAGAAGTGGTTTGCACCCTATGCTCATATCCATGCATCGCCTTTGACAGATTGGCTATCCTGCTGGGCAGCTCTGACAAAATAGTGGTGACCGTCAGCGAAACAACTCAGATATGCCTTGCTTTTGCATTTGCCATCACATTTATGATAATATTCGTTCTTGATTCCAAAAACTCAAGACGGATATTTCTGGGCATTTCAATGGCATTTCTCGCGGCATTTATAGCATTTAGCGGCTTTATCAGATGGAAAGAATACAACAGCGTTATATGTTATTCATTTTATGAAAAATCAGGAGAAGGTATTGTTACCACCTACAAGGACGATTGTATCGCCATAGATATTTCAAACGGCTCAAAAAGTATATACAGAAACATCTCCCAAAGCGCTGCTTCTCTTAAAGCAGATAATATAGACAAGCTTGTTATCCTCAATCCACACAAATCCCACGCAACCTATATAAAATACGTTACAGATGAAATAAATCTTTCTTGCATATATATGCCCGATGAAGAAGAATCAAGAAATATTGCGCTTTCAATGCCGGATGATATAGAAATCGTTTTTTATTCTCCCGGAGACTGCCTTGAAACAGAGAAATTCAAAGTTTTAACTTATGAAGACGTTTATCTTTCGCGCTCAAAAGTGCCGGTAGTACGGCTGAAAATAGAAAGCGATGGTGAGAGCTTTTTCTATTTGGGCGCAGCGGCAGAGGAAGCTAATGTTTTTCCCGAAAAATGCAATAATCTTCTTATAGGCTCCTACGGTCCCAAATATAAATCAAAGCCCTCCTTTGATTATGATTGCGATTATATTTTCACCCTTGGCGCTTTGAACGAGTTTTACGGACTTGAAAGTGTCAGCACGGACAGAACAATTTGTCTCTATCACCCGAAATTTTTGTTAAAATTCTTAAATTGAGTATATAATTCTTGCAATTATAAAAAGCATATTGTATAATATATTATGTATAACGATATTCAGCGGAAGGAGATAATAATGCCTATAAAAATACCAACGGCTCTGCCTGCAACAGAGGTTCTGCAGAGCGAGAATATTTTTGTTATAACTGAAACAAGGGCTATAACTCAGGATATCCGCCCGCTGAGAATAGCAGTGCTCAACCTTATGCCCACAAAGATAGTTACGGAAACACAGCTGGCACGCCTTCTTGGCAACACACCTCTTCAGGTGGAGCTTGAATTGCTGCACACCGTTTCGCACAAAGCAAAAAATACATCCAAGGACCATATGATAACCTTCTACCGTACTTTTGAAGACGTGAAGGATCAAAAATTTGACGGACTTATTATCACAGGCGCACCCGTTGAACACCTTGAGTTTGAAGAAGTTGAATATTGGGATGAGCTTTGCGAGATAATGGAATGGTCCAAAACTCACGTAACAAGCACTTTCCATATTTGCTGGGGAGCGCAGGCAGGTCTTTATTACCATTACGGAATAAAGAAATATCGCCTTGATGAAAAACTTTCAGGTGTTTATAAGCACCACAAAGATAAAGAAAACGCTATCCTTCTTCGCGGATTTGACGATGAATTTATGGTTCCTCAGTCAAGACATACTTATACAAGACGACAGGATATAGAAAATGAGCCCCGCCTCAAAATTCTTGCCTCCGGCAAAGAATCAGGCGTTTACGCCGTTATGAACCACGGCGGAAGCCAGGTGTTTATAACAGGCCATTCGGAATATGACCGCGATACATTGAAAAGAGAATACCTGCGAGATAAGGAAGCAGGCCTTGATCCCCATATTCCCGTAAACTATTTCCCGGATGACGATGATACAAAAGATCCCGTTGTTACATGGAGAGGACATTCAAATCTCCTCTTCTCCAACTGGCTCAACTATTTCGTATATCAGACAACACCCTATGATATTAACCAAATCGGCTAAAATACAGAATATATAAGGAGAGAGAAAAATGGCAGATTTTGCATACGACAAGACCCAGACTTTTAAAATCCCCAACGAGCGTGAGCGCACAACAAGAGAGATCCTCAGCGCAGTTTATTCCGCCCTTCTTGAAAAAGGTTACGACCCCATCAACCAGATCGTTGGATACATTCTTTCAGAGGACCCCACATATATCACAAACCATAAAAATGCGCGTGCCCTTATTTGCCGCATCGACCGCGATGAGCTGATGGGCAGCCTCGTTAAAAACTACCTCGGAATCAGATAAAAAGGCCCAATTCTAAGAAACTCGGAGGAACGGAGTTTTGATAATATACAAACTGCCTGAATGCCGGGTGATAGACAAACTCCCCGAGGGCTGTGCAATTGCCCTTGGAAATTTTGACGGAGTTCACAGAGGGCACCAGAAGCTTTTTGAGCTTGCAGGCGAAAAGGGACACAAAAAGGCAGCGTGGACTTTCACAACATTGGCAAAGCCGGGTCTCGTTGTGCCCTACCTCACAGATATGAAAGCAAAGCTTGCGCTTTTCAAGGAATACGGACTTGATTACGCCGTTTTTGAAGATTTTGAATCTGTGAGAAATCTTGAATATGACTATTTTGTGAAAAAATATCTCGTCCATGAGTTTGCACCGGCAAGAGTTGTTTGCGGCTTCAATTTCCGTTTCGGCCGCGGCGGAGTGGGCGATGCTGAAACGCTTCGTCGCCTGCTTGCAGAGATAAACATTGACGCTGATATCCTTCAGCCCGTTTTCCGCCATAGCAAAACAGTTTCCTCAAGCGCCATCCGAGTTGCAGTTATGCTCGGAGATATGGATGGAGCCTTTGACCTTTTGGGACATCCCTTTTCCGTAAACTTTCCCGTTTGCCATGGGAAAGAGCTGGGCAGAAAGCTGGGAATCCCTACAATCAATCAGAATTTTCCCGATGGACATATAATCCCTCGCCACGGTATCTATGCTTGCACAGCGTCAATTGACGGCAATATTTATGTCGCAGTTACAAACGTGGGAACAAGACCGACCGTTTCCGGAAACTACGTAAATTGTGAATCACATATTATTAACTATTCAGGCGATCTTTACGGAAAAGAGGTCAAAATCGAATTTTACAGCTATCTGAGAGACGAAATGCGCTTTGACTCAGTTGATGCGTTGGCGGATCAGATAAAACGCGATATAGAAAGCGCAAAGGATTTTTTTGCGCGTCTTTATGGCGGATAAAATATAAATCTAACAGCGCAGCGCCGAAAATGTGCTGCGCTTTCATATAAAGAAAGGATAATTGAGATGAAACGTATCGTTTCGCTTGTTCTTTGCCTTGTCACTTTGATTTCAACAGCCGCTATGTGCGCACTTCCTGCTGTAGCCATAGAAGAGCCTGCCGTGAATAATATCAGCGGCGCCCTTGTTTATAATGTTGAAAATGAAAAAACAGTTTATAAATATAAGGCTGAAGAGAGAATTTTCCCTACATCCACCGTTAAAATAATGACGGGAATTCTTGCAGTTGAAGCACTGTCAGAACGCCTCGATGAAAAAATAACCGTTACAGCTGAGATGATATCTAAAGTTTCGGGCAATAATATCAAGCTTGAAGCAGGAGACGTTGTTACAGTCAGAGATATGATATGGACTCTGCTTGTAAACGGAGCAAACGACAGCGCCTACGTGCTGGCATATACGGTTTCAGGCAGCCTTGAAAAGTTTGTTTCAAGAATGAACACAAGAGCCAAAGAGCTTGGCGCGCTGAATACAAACTATGTGAACCCCACAGGAATGCACGATGAAAATATGTATACAACAGTTGCGGACACAGCGATTATTGCCCGCCACGCGTATACACTGCCTCTGTTTATGGAGTGCAGTTCATCTATGAAGTATTCTATGGAATCATTTAACCATACAGTTCATAACAGAAACTGCCTTCTAACCCTCTATTATGATAAAAATTATTTCGACTCTCAGGCAAGAGGTATGAACGCAGGCTCAACTCCCCAAGGCGGACACAGCGTTGTTACCACAGCCACAAACGGCGAGCTTTCATATATCGTTGTCGTTATGGGCGGACAAACCGTTGAAGGAACCATATATTCTTATACAACGGCATCACAGCTTATAGACTGGGCGTTTGAATCCTTTAACTATATTGAAGTGCTTTCTCCAAATCAGATAATCTGTGATATTCCCGTAACCTTGTCTTCAGTGACGGATATGGTCAACTTGGTTGCATCAGACACACTCAATATCTATCTTCCTGCAGACGTTGACCCTGAAACCGCAATTGAATTGAGCTACGTTACATATACGGAAGAGCTTCAAGCTCCTGTTACTAAAGGACAGGTGTGCGGAAGCGTTACCGCTATGTATAACGGAGAAATCCTGGGCACCTCGGATATGATAACAACAGCCGACGTTGCAAGAAGCGAGCTTCTTTATACTTTCTATAAAATAGAACAGTTTTCAAAGAGCAAATTCTTTATTGCAACCATAGTTTCTGCGGTTATTCTCACCGTTATCTACATATTCGGCAACGCATATCTCCGCGCAAGAAGACCTAAACGACGCAGATATTAATAAAAAAATAAACTAGGGCAACTTAGCGTGATACTCCGCTTG
>JAGAPL010000060.1 GCA_017623255.1 Clostridia bacterium | reverse complement strand
TTCGCTCGGCCACCTTCTCCGCTGGAGAAGGCTTATTACGCTAAACGATGATTTATCACACATAAAACAAAAGCCACACCTTTCGGTGTGGCTTTAAAAAATGGAAATCAGTTAGTATAGTTATCGAAATAGCCCTGAACGAGAATAACGGGTGTGCCCTTATCGCCGGAGCCGCTTGTAAGGTCGCAGAGAGAACCGATCAGGTCTGTCAGGCGGCGGGGTGTTGTTCCCTGAGATGCCATATTGCCTGCAAGGTTGGATTCTTTCTCGCGGATTCTTGATTCGATAGCTTTCTTGAGTTCTTCGCCCTTAAGGTCAGCAAAGTCGTTATCTGCAAGATATTTAAGCTTCAGCTCGTTGGGTGTTCCTTCGAGGCCGGGGGTGTTTGCAACGGAAACGCTGGGGTCTGCAAGCTCCCAGATCTTTCCTACGGGATCCTTGAACGCGCCGTCGCCGTATACCATAACTTCCACGTTCTTGCCTGTGCGAGCCTTCATTTCAGCCTGGACCTTGAGAACAAGGTCGGAGCACTCGCGGGGGAAGAGCTTAACTGTGTCTTCTGTGGACTTGTTGGAGCCAAGCAGACCGAATCTTTCGTTGCAGCCGCTGCCGTCAACGCTTTCTGTGAGGATATCATCAAGTCCGCAAACCTTTTCTGCGCCTGCAGCATTGAGAAGTCTCTTTGTTCTTGCTCTTGTATGGATGTCGCAGTTAAGAACGTTCTTTGTATAATTGAGGATAACTCTGGGATCGTTTGCAAAAATGATTTCAACCTCTGCGCCGCACTCACGGATAAGGTCTCCGTAGTACTGAACGTAGTCAACGCAGGTGAAGGGATGCATATTTACTCCGAAGAGCTCACGGTATTTTTCAAGTGTGAGAACGTCGCTGTAGGGGTTAACTCCCGCTTCGTCAAGCTTATCGAGAGAAACAAGCTCGTTACCAACTTCATCGCTGGGGTAGCTGAGCATAAGAACGATCTTCTTTGCTCCTTTTGCAATACCGCGCAGGCAGATTGCAAAACGGTTACGGGACAGGATGGGGAAAATAACTCCGATTGTTTCGCCGCCGAGCTTTGCCTTAACGTCTTTGGCAATAGCGTCAACAGATGCGTAGTTGCCCTGAACTCTGGCAACAACAGATTCTGTTATAGCAATAACATCGCGATCGTTAATACTGAAGCCTTCACTTTCGGCAGCCGCAAGAACGCTTTCAACAGTTACCTTTGCGAGATCGTCACCTTGACGGAAAATAGGGCAACGAATACCTCTGGAAGTTGTACCAACTCTTCTTTCCATATAGAAACCTCTTTCCTTAGAAACCGATCATTGATCGGAAAAAATCAATCTAACAGGGTTATTATAACTCAAAATGATGCCAATCACAATATTTTTTTGCAAATTTTTTAGCTATATACGAAAAAAATTTATGAAAAGCTGCATATTTTTGCAAGTCAGGCTGTCATTCGTGCCATCCGTCAAGCCCGCGCCGTTCAACAGCGCCTCTTATTCTGCGATAAAGCCCTCTATGCTTATAGTCAAAATCGCGGAGATACTGTTTCATATTTTCTCTTTCAGTATGTCCGTCCTCAGGGCAGGGACTTTCCTCAACGGGAAGCTCCACCTTTTTGGCAAAGGTTTTTATCATTGATTCCTCGCAAAGAATCAGGGGACGGATCATCACAAGCTCCTTGCGTGAAAGCAGGGTGACGGGTGAAAAAGTGCCCACTCTGCCTTCAAAGAAAAGATTGAGCATAAAAGTTTCAACGGCGTCGTCTGAATGGTGACCCAGGGCTATCTTGTTGCAGCCAAGCTCCTGGGCTGCGTCGTGCAGGCATCCGCGTCTCATTCTTGCGCAAAGGGAGCAGGGGTTAGTTTCCTTTCTGACGTCGAAAATTATATGGGCAAGCTCCGTTTGCTTAACGTGATATTCAACGTTAAGTCGTTGGCAAAGTGCCCGTATTCCTTCGTGGTGGTTTTCCTCTGCTTTAACTGCTTCGCAGGTGTGAAAGCCCATATCAAGCGTAAGAGCAACAACCTCGTATTTCTGCGGTAAAAAGCGGCGCATTTCGGCCAGCGCGCAAAGCAAAGCCAGGGAGTCCTTTCCTCCCGAAACGCCAACGGCGATGCGGTCGCCGTCCTCTATCATATTATATTTTTCAACAGCCGAGCGCGCGCGGCTCATAATTTTTTGAAGTTCTTTCATACACAACTCCGTAACTCTTGCCATATACTGTAATGATATCTGTTTGAAAGGGGTTAATATGGCAACTAAAGTTTATATTGATCAAGGGCACAATCCCGTCAATCCCAATGCAGGCGCTGAGGGCAACGGCTACAGAGAGCAGGATCTCGTTTACACAATAGGGGTTTTGACAGCGCAATTTCTGAACGCTGCAGGAATTGAAACAAGGCTTTCTCGTCCAACAGAGGAAACTCAGCTGGGAACCTCCGTTTCTTCTTCCCTTGCCGCAAGAGTTCAGGATGCTAACAGCTGGGGCGCTGATTATTTCGTCAGCCTTCACGCCAACGCTTCGGAAATAACCTCGGCATCGGGCTCTGAAGCTTATGTCTTTTCTCAGAATTCTGCGGCTGTGCCCCTTGCAGAAAACATACTTAATCAGCTTAACATAAACACAGGCCTTCAGGACAGAGGAGTATTCTCGCGACCTTCACTTTACGTGCTCAGACGTACGGCCATGCCTGCAACTCTTATTGAACTGGGTTTCATAACCAATCCTTACGATGCCGAACTTATGGCAAATTCACCCGAGCTTTTCGCCGCAGGCGTGGCTAACGGCATCCTGGCTTTCCTTGGAAGACTGTAGGTAAAGAATGACGTGCGGAATACTTGGGAGGACCTTTTAAGGAAAGGTCACTCCCAAACCCTCCCCAAACCTTTTCGCAGAAAATCATTTTCCCACCCCTATTTAAAAGGGGATGGGAAAATGATCCTGTGCAAAGAGGTTTTGAGGGGGTTTCAGGGGGAAACTTTTCCTCAAAAAGTTCCCCCTGAATATTCTGCATATCATTCTTTTTCTGCAATTTTCAATTCAAACCAGAATGTGCTGCCGCAACCGAGGGTACTTGTAACTCCGAAAGGTGCACCATGGAGAATAAGGGCATTTTTAACGATGGACAATCCAAGTCCGGTGCCTTTGATAGCGCGGCGATGGAAATCGCTTGCCTTATAGTAGCGGTCCCATATAAGCGGCAGCTTTTCGGGAGGGATACCTTCGCCGTTATCCTTAACGGAGAGGCGGCACACGCCGTTCTTTTCTGCAATTTCAACGGTAACGGTCTTGTCGTCTCCTGCATAGTTAACGGCGTTATTTATAAGGTTGTATATCACCTGCAGAATGAGTATTTCATCAGCTTCAACGTAGTAGTTTTCGTTGCAATCAAAGATAAACTGATATCCGTCGCGTTCTTTCAGATGGTTATATCTTTCGAGGGTGGTGCTGACGCATTCTGTGATGGAGAAGATCGTTTTATTCAGCTTTCTCTGGCCGCCCGTGATTCGGGAAAGGTCAAGCATATCGCTGACAAGGGAAGAGAGTCTGGCAGTTTCGTCAATGATGACCTGAATATTTTCGGGTGTCATCTCTCCGGGTATATCCCGCATAACCTCGCTGTAGCCCGATATCATAGTGAGGGGTGTTCTCAGGTCATGTGAGATATTGGCGATAAGCTCTTTTTGCATGGTATCAAGCTTTGAAAGCTCGCCTGCGGCATAGTTAAGGGTTCCTGCCAGCTCTGAGGTTTCAAGAAATTCGCCGCCGTCGAAATCAACGTCGTAGTTGCCCAGGGCAAGACGTTTGGCTTCCTCATTCATATTTGCAACGGGACGTGTAATATTTTTGGAAATCAGGTATGACATAACCACCGTGACGACGATAAGCAAAGCGGTTATCCAGATAAGCAGATATCTGAGGGTTGTAACGGTTGCGTTAACGGGCTGAATTTCCGTGTTGAGAATAATGAGCAGTTCCGTTTTTTCCACGGTTGTGATGGTGGAGCATATGATGCTGTCGGTGAAATTTTTGTTTTCAGCTTCAACGAGATATGCGTAAACTCCGTTTTCCTTAGCTCCTGCATAAACGGTGCTGATGAGGTTGTCGTTAATGGCGGAGTGGATAAGGCAGTGCGCTTGGCTGTGCGCATTCAGAACTGCTTTTCCGAGGCCGTCTTCGATTTTATAAACGGTGATGCAGGTGTTTTGCCTTGTGGCAAGCTCATAAACCTCTGCCTCGAAATTTTTGTCAGATGCAAGGCGTGAGATGAGAATAGTGTCATTTTTAATTTGATTTTCCTTGATGCTCCGGTAGATATCATCAAGAAAAATGGTTTGAAGCACCCACATAATAGAAAGGATGATTGCGGCGAAAATTATCATATAAGTAAGTATTTTTCGCTGCATACGGGATTTGGGCGCTGCGCTTTTTTCAGGCTTGTGTGTCAAAACGGTAGCCAACTCCTCTCAGAGTAACTATAAATTTTGAGTATTCACCGAGGCTGCGGCGAAGCAGCTTAACGTGGGTGTCAAGCGTTCTGTCGTCGCCGTAATAGTCGTAGCCCCAAACCTCTGTGATAAGTCGCTCTCTGGAGAGGGCGATGTTTTTGTTTTTGAGCATATAGAAGAAAAGGTCGTATTCTTTAGGCGACATATCAGCGCGCCGGCCGTCTATGTAAACAATTCGCGCGTCAATATCAGCCTTAAGGCCTTCCAGTTCGAATATTTCGTTGTGGTTTTCGGGAGCAGGCGCCGCCTTTCTTGCGCGCTTCATAATTGCATCAACGCGCATCATCAGCTCTTTGGGGGAGAAGGGTTTAACAACGTAGTCGTCAATACCGAGACCGAAGCCGTTTATTTTGTCGTATTCTTCGCCGCGCGCGGAGAGCATGATAATGGGAATATCGGAAAAACGGCGAATTTCGCGGCAAGCGGAAAATCCATCAAGCTCAGGCATCATAATGTCGCAAATAACGATATCGTAGCTTTCGCTTCTGCATTTTTCAACGGCTTCCATACCGTTTGATGCCTCATCAACCGTGTGGCCTTCAAAAACGGCGTATTTTGCAATAAGTCGGCGTATCATTTCCTCGTCATCAACGATAAGGATTTTGTACATATATTAACTTCCTTTCGGTCGAAATTATCCTTATACATTATATCACATATCTTTTGTTCATTCAATGGCAGTATAATGAAAATTGTGTGAAGGGTGCTAAACGATAATTTAGCGTAATAACTATATTAGATGACTGTAGGGCGGCTTGCCTTCAAGCCGCCGTTTCATAAGGCTTAGCAATTACGTTCTCGGCGGACCCAGGGCAAGCCGCCCTACAGGTATCTGCCACAATTATACCGCTAAACGATAATTTACCTGCCTTCCCTTGGGGGAAGGCTTATTCCGCTAAACGATAATTTATCACTCCGATACGGCATACAAACAAAAACTCCTTCTCTGTGAAAGAGAAGGAGTTTTTAGATTTTATTATTTGGTAACATTTTTAGTTAATCGTTTTTATTGTCAATTTCAATTGTACCGAATTCTTTTTCGTATTCAGCAACACATTTTCTTATCATATGAAGCAGTTTGCCGTTAGCAGAGCGACCGTCATATTCGCAAACATATCTGAATTTTTTCAAAAGAGTATCGTCAATTCTTAACCCAAAGTGGCGCTCGTTTTTCATAAAACAACTCCAAAATAAACTTTTTTCGAATTTATTATAGACTTTTTTTGGATTTTAATGTATAATTGGAGTTGTAATAGAGTTGAAATAACTCTTGAAATTTGAGGTTCATATGAAGTTGGCGATAATTGGCTCAAGATGTTTGATGATAAATGATATACAGAAATATATTCCCAACAGAGTAACGGAAATAGTTAAGGGTGGTGCAAAAGGGGTGGATTATTGTGCAAAAAAATTTGCCCTTTCTCGTAAAATCAAGGTTACGGAGTTTTTACCCGATTATAAAAGATACGGAAGATTTGCACCATTACAAAGAAATTTAAAAATAATTGACTATTCTGATGAGGTTTTAGCTTTTTGGAACGGAAAATCAAGAGGAACAAAATTTGTAATTGAAAACTGTGAAAAATCAGGGAAAAAGCTTACGGTTATTATACAGAATAGAGATGATAATAAAAATAATAATGCTAACTGATCGGCAGCTATACACACGTTTACTTTTTTAGCTACATAAGAAAAATCTTTGATGCTAATATTATGAACTATACATTCACTTGTATATTTCATCATTTCAGATAGCTAGGCCGATAGGAAAACCCCCGAATTTTCGGGGGTTTTGTTAGTACTTAAGATATAGAGTTTATAATTACTGTTCAAACTGGTGGAGGGTTACCGTATAGCGTGACTCCCAAGCTTCTTCAAGGAGCGCCGCTCTGTCGATAAGCGCCTCCTGCGCTTCAACCTTTTCAAGCTCGGGCTGTGTTCTGGGATGGCGGGGGGTGAACACTGTGCAGCAGTCCTCATAAGGAAGGATAGCTGTGTTGAACGTGCCGATCTCTCTCGCTCTTTCAACGATCTCTTCTTTATCAAGACCGATGCAGGGGCGGAAAACGGGCAGGGTGGACATACAGTCGGTAACGTTGATTGCCGCAAGTGTCTGGCTTGCAACCTGACCGAGACTTTCGCCTGTGATAAGGCATTTACATTCCTCTTCCTTTGCGCATCTGTCGGCAAGCTCCATCATAAAGCGGCGCAGCAGCAGAGTGAAGTAGTCCTCTTCGCAGTTATCGCGAAGCTCTTCCTGAATATGAGTCAGTGAGATGATATGAACTCTGATCCTACCGCAGTATTCTGTCAGCTCGCGTCCAAGCTGAAGCACCTTTTCTCTTGCTCGCTCGCTTGTGTAGGGGAAGCTTTCGAAGTGGAGCGCGTCAATATAAAGTCCGCGCTTTGCCATCATATATCCTGCAACGGGGCTGTCGATTCCGCCTGAGAGAAGCAGAAGTCCTCTGCCGCCTGTTCCGAGGGGGATACCGCCTGCGGCTCTTTCCTGCCCTGCGTGAACGTATGCGTATTTGTCTCTGATCTCAATACGCACGGTGATCTCGGGGTTTTTAAGGTCAACCTTGATCTTGGGAACGCTTGAGAGAATAACTCCACCTATCTGAGCCGCGATCTCGGGGCTTGAGAGGGGGAATTTCTTATCGCTTCGCTTTGCTTCACAGCGGAAAGTTCTCTTGCCGAAAAGACGGGCGGGCAGATATTCTCTTGCGGTTTCGCTGATGGCTTCCATATTCTTTTCGCAAACTGCCGCGCGCGTAACGGAGGCAAAGCCGAAAACTTTTTTCGCCTGAGCGTACATTTCGTCAACGTCTTCTTCTGTCACGTCATCGTTTTCAGGCTCAACGTAAACTGTGGACTGATTGTATCTCACAGTGAAGCCGCCAACGTATTTTGCTCTTTTCTTCATTTCGCGCATAAGCGCAGCCTCAAATTTGCCCTTGTTTGAGCCTTTGAGTATGATTTCTCCGTATTTGCAGAGTATAACTTCTTTCATTTCGTTTCCTTTCTTGTGATCGAGGGGTGAACTCAATTGTATGTTTTTATCGACCTTTTTTAAAAAAGGTCGTGGGTACTTAGGGCAAAGCCCTAAGCCGCCCATCGCAATGGGCGGAATCCCTAATGCTTCAAGGTAATCCAAGAGGCGAAGCTTCTTGGTCGCCTTCCGCAGAAGGCGAAATCTACACAAAGATACCTCATCCGACTTCCGCACTTTCAACCTTGTTGAAGTGCTTCAGTCACCTTCTCCCCAAGGCAAAGGCTAAAAAAGCT
>JAGAPL010000059.1 GCA_017623255.1 Clostridia bacterium | reverse complement strand
GATTGTAGTATTTTTCTCCTCACCCACCGCTGCGGCGGTCCCCCCTCCCCGCTGGGGAGTGCTTTGGGTAACATAAATTCCCGTTTATATTATTACCCATTTATGTTTTCAGTGGGGGTGAAAGAGGGAGGGGCTTTTAGAAAAAGCCCCTCCCTCTTATATCTTTATAACTTTTAAATTCCTTACTGCACGGTATAAACTATTTTATCATTTTCAAGTGAGGCATTGACTTTATCGCCCTCTTTGATTTTTTGGCAAAGCAGTTCCTCTGAGAAGGAATCTTCAACCTTTCGCACGATGGCGCGGCGAAGAGGTCTTGCGCCGTAAACTGGATCAAAGCCTTCCTTTGCCAGATATGCAACCACGCTATCGTCAAAGGTGATATCTATACCTTTTTCGCTGATGCGTTTTGCAACGTCGCGGAGCATCAGACAAGTAATAGCTTTGATATTTTCGTCGGTCAGCTTATTGAACACGATTATTTCATCAAGGCGGTTAATAAACTCGGGGCGGAAGGTGCGCTTCAGCGCGTCCATAACTCCCTGCTGCATATCCTTATTATCGGATGCATCGCTTGTAAATCCCAGGCGTTTCGGTTCAACTATGCTGCCTGCGCCTACGTTTGAGGTCATAATAATAACCGTATTTTTAAAGTCCACTTTTCTGCCGTGGGCATCTGTCAGCACTCCGTCCTCAAGTATCTGCAGAAGGATATTGAAAACGTCGGGGTGGGCTTTTTCTATCTCGTCAAAGAGCACTACGCTGTAGGGATGGCGGCGGATCTTTTCCGTCAGCTGTCCGCCGTCGTCGTAGCCCACGTATCCGGGAGGTGAACCGATAAGCTTTGAAGTGCTGTGAGGCTCCATAAACTCTGACATATCAACTCTGATCATAGCGTTTTCATCGCCGAACATAACGTCTGCCAAAGCCTTTGTCAGCTCGGTTTTACCAACGCCTGTGGGGCCGAGGAATATAAACGAGCCGACGGGACGTTTGGGGTCTTTCAGGCCTGTTCTGCCTCGACGGATAGCTCTGGCAACTGCGGAAACCGCTTCGTCCTGGCCGATGATTCGTCCCTTCAGTATTTCCTCAAGCTTCATAAGGCGCTGAGATTCCTCCCCTGCAAGCTTTTTAACGGGGATGCCCGTCCAGGCGGTGACGATGTCTTCAATATCTCCTGCCTGAACCACCGCTTCTCCGCGGTTCTTTCCGTTTTTCTTTTCGCCCTCAAGCTGAGTTTCAAGCTCTTTTTCTTTATCTCTGAGAGAAGCCGCTCTTTCGTAGTCTTCAGAAAGGATCGCTTCCTCTTTTTCGGCGGAAACTGCCTTCAGCGCTTCTTCAAGCTCCTTTGCTTTTTCGCTGGGAGTGAAATCAAGCAATCTCAATTTGGAAGCCGCTTCATCTATAAGGTCGATAGCCTTATCGGGCAAAAATCTGTCGCCTATATAGCGCACTGAAAGCTTCACTGCCGCCTCTATTGCTTCATCAGATATTTTCAGCTTATGGTGCGCCTCGTATTTATCCCTCAGTCCTCTGAGTATCTGAACTGCTTCTTCGGGTGTGGGCTCGCCCACGTTAACTGACTGAAAACGGCGTTCAAGTGCCGCGTCCTTTTCTATATATTTTCTGTATTCGTTGATGGTGGTTGCGCCGATGAGCTGCATATTTCCCCTTGCAAGAGCAGGCTTTATGATGTTTGCCGCATCAACTGCGCCTTCAGCTCCGCCGGCTCCGATTATGGTATGGATCTCGTCGATAAACAGTATTATCCTGTCGTCTCGGGCAACCTCCTCCATAATTCCTTTCATTCGCTCTTCAAATTCGCCTCTGTATTTTGCTCCTGCCACCATGGACGCTATATCAAGGGTGATTATGACCTTATCGCGCAGGTTTTCGGGAACGGCTCCGTCGGCAATGCGCTGAGCCAGTCCTTCAACAACGGCCGTTTTACCAACGCCGGGCTCGCCTATGAGGCAAGGATTGTTCTTCGTGCGCCTTGAAAGGATCTGGATAACTCTTTCCGTTTCGCTGTCGCGGCCGATGATGGGGTCTATTCTGCCTTCCTTTGCCATTTTGCAAAGATTTGTGCCGAATTTGGAGAGGGTGGGCGCGCCCTTGATTTCGTCCTTTTCGTTCTTTGCTGAGCCCTTAACGCTTTCTGCTGAGGGGGCGTCTCCGCCAAGAAATGCGGATATATCGTTCTTTATTTCCTGAGTGCCCTGAGTCTGCATTCTGATAAGCTTATAGGCATAGCTTTCGCGCTCGCTCATAATTGCAATGAGCAGGTGCTCCGTGCCGATGTAGCTGTTGCCCAGGCGTGAGGATGCATATGCGCTTTCCTCGATTATTTTTTTAGTCATGGGGGTCATATCGGCGGCGCTCACGTCGGAATTGTCGCCAACGCCGATATTTTCGCGGATTATATCAATAGTTTTGTCCTCGCTCACACCGTGATTGTTCAGAATCCTTGCGGCGATGCTGTCGCCCGATGTGAGAAGGCCCAAGAGAATATGCTCTGTTCCCACGTATGTGTGGCCCAGTTCTCTTGCACGAATGAGAGCATTATTAAGTGCTGCTTGTGCTCTCTGTGTAAATCTGTTGCTCATAATAATACTTCCTTTCCGTTTAGTATGGGAGATGGCCCGATTTTGCCATCAAATATTATTCAAATGAACCCTTTTGGCTCTTGCTTTATCTCTTTCTGCAGGGGAAAGAACGCCTTCTTCGCTTTTTATATGGCAGGGAAGGTTTTCAAAAAGCATAGTGTCGATCTGGGCGGGGTCTTTTTCCACCATACCCAGTGATGCTCCAAGTCGCACGTCTGCGTAAAGCTCAAACAGCTCTTCAGAGCTTATCATATAGGCGTAATTCAAAACACCCACTGAGCGCATTATTTTATCTTTTAGCGCATCTCCCCTCTGTTCATTGAGCTTTTCTCTCACTTCTCTTTCTGCAGAAGCGATGCTTTTTGCTGCGTTTTTAAGATTGCTGATTATTTCTTCTTCGGAAAGTCCCAAGCCTGCGCGGTTTGATATCTGATAAAGGCAGCCCTTTGCGCCGCTTCCCTCACCGTCGCTGCCGCGGACGGTCAGCCCCAGCTTTGAAAGCTGATTTTCGATGCCTTTTATTCTGCTCGTCATAGTGAGAGCAGGGAGAAACATCATAACCGAGGCTCTCATTGCCGTTCCCAGATTTGTGGGGCAATGGGTGAGATATCCAAGCTTTTCGTCAAAGGCAAAGTTCAGCTTTTCATCAAGCAGAGCTTCTGCTTCGCTTGCCTCTTTATATGCCTTCTCAAGCTCAAAGCCTGCTTTTATTGCCTGAATTCGCAAGTGGTCCTCTTCGCAAACCATAACGTGAACGTCTCCCGAGGAGAGCAGGGCGCAGGGGGTATTTTTCTCCGCCAGCTCATAGCTGATTATGTGGCTTTCTGCCAGCACATCGCCCTTTCCTTTAATATCTGCTGCTTCATAGCCTTGCAAAATCAAGGCTTCGCTGACCTTTTGGCATATTTCCTTTGCTGCCGCGTCTGCAAGAAGGGGCTCAAAGGGATAGTCAACCAGATTTCGTGCAAAGCGCACTCTTGATGAAAGAAAAACGTCCTGCTCAGAGCCTTTTTTGTTGTACCAATACATCACGCATTGCCTCCTTTTCTGATTTCTCTGAGTTTGTCTCTCAGCTCTGCCGCCTTTTCGTATTCTTCACTTGCAACGGCTGCCTTCAGCTCGGCTTCAAGCTGCTCAGCCTCTCTTTTGGCTGAAAGCTTTTCTCTGAATTTATGGGGAACCTTTCCGCGATGGGTTGCTGAGCCGTGGAGCCTTTTCACTGTGGGAGCAAGATAGGAAGCGAAGCTCTCGTAGCATTTTGGGCAGCCAACCTTGCCGTTTTTTTGAATGAATGAAAAGGTGCATCCGCAAAGGGAGCATTTTTCGCTTTCAGCAGGTACTTCGCTTCTGCGGCTGATGGGGGCAAAAACGCTGCCAAGCAGGTCTCCTGCAAAGAAATTCTGAAAAGCCGTTCCGCTTTCCTTTTCAAGCTCTGATGCGCATTTTGGGCAAAGATGGTATTTTGCCTCCTTGCCGTTTATATTTTCTCTGTAAAAAACCGTTGCCTCGTTCTTTTGGCATTTTTCACATTTCATAAAAACATCTCCTTTTCTATATTCTATCTCATAAGAGTCATCAGAATATGGCGCATAATGTCAGCGCGGATGATATTTGCCGCGCCTGCATCAAGCTTTCCAAGGGCTGATGCTGAAACCGCCGCGCCAATAACCGACGCCTCTCTTGCGCTTATAACCTCGTTTTCAAGAAGATTTCTGACGTATGCTTTCGCCTCGTTTTCGCTGAGGGAGGTGCCTATAGCCTGGAAAAAGTGCATCAGATATTCGTCCTTTGACATGGGCACTCTCACTATGCGGATGTATCCGCCTCCGCCGCGGCGGCTCTCCGTTATATAGCCCCTTTCGGGTGTGAATCTTGAGGATATAACGTAGCTGACCTGGCTGGGCACGCAGCCTAATCTCTGCGCAAGGTCGTTTCGGCGCACGTTGGTGCTGCCTTCTCCTTCTTCTATCATCTCTTCTATGAGCTTTGCTATGTGTTCGCTTAGTAACATTTATCTTCACCTCGTTTGAGTTTGACTTTCTTTGACCTTCTTACGTTTGAATTATAAAACAAAAGTCAAAGAAGGTCAAAGTCAAAGAAAGTCAAACTGAGCTGATCACAGCCGATTTTCCCGACATTTTCTCGCGAATCCTCCGTTTTTCTCGCTTTTTTGTGATTTTTAGAATATCCGGGGGAAACTTTTTGAGGAAAAGTTCTCCCCCAGCCCCCCTTCAAAACCTTTTCGCAGAAAATCCCCTTCCACCCCCACACAAGTGGGGTTGGAAGGGGATCTTTTACAAAGAGGTTTGGGGGAGGGTTCGGGAGGAGACCTTTCCTTAAAAGGTCCCTCCCGAGTATACTAAAAAAGCAAAAAAAGAAGGAATCCGAAGATTCCTTCTTTATTAAGTTAAATAAACGATTAAGCCTTGCCAACAGAACCGAAGAGTTCCATCTTT
>JAGAPL010000058.1 GCA_017623255.1 Clostridia bacterium | reverse complement strand
GTCGCCGATGAAGAGTTCGCCTTCGGAAATTTCTTCAAGACCTGCGATCATACGAAGTGTTGTTGTTTTACCGCATCCGGAAGGGCCTACGAGAATAAGGAATTCCTTGTCCTTGATTTCAAGACAGAAGTCGGAAACCGCTGTAACTCCACCGGGATACTTCTTATAAATATGCTTAAGTGATAAGCTTGCCATGTGATATCCTCCTTGAAGGTAGCATTACTCTACCGCTATTTTTATACCGTAATTATACCAATTTTTTCACAAGAATAAAAGATGTTTTTTTCCCAAAATTATAAGTTGGCGTTTGTGCATTTTGTATAAGCCGATTATAAATCCCTAAACTAACTGGGTTTTTGATAAGAATAAATTCTAATAAAATTAGAAAAATCTTATTTTAGTCCTTTCATTGTAAGGCCAATTCGCTTCTTTTTCACGTCAACGCTCTTAATAGTGACGGAAACAATGTCTCCAACCGACAAAACTTCGGAGGGATGTTTGATAAATTTGTCAGATATTTCGGAAATATGCACAAGTCCGTCCTGGTGAACTCCGATATCAACGAAGGCGCCGAAATCGATAACGTTGCGAACGGTTCCGCGCATTGTCATTCCAACCTGAAGGTCTTCGATTTCAATAACCTTTTCGCGAAGAACGGGCTTTGCAAGGCTGTCTCTTATATCGCGGCCGGGCTTTTCAAGCTCTCCCGTGATGTCTGAAAGAGTGGGAACGCCGATGCCAAGTTCCTCTGCGAGCTTTTCCTCTCCGTAGCTCTTAACTTTAGAAGCAAGTCCGATGATCTTTGAAGCCTTAAGCTCTTCCTTTGTGTAGCCGAATTTGTCCAGGAGCGCTTTTGCAGCTGTGTAGGATTCCGGGTGAACGCCTGTGTTGTCAAGCATTTCACGTCCACCGATAACGCGAAGGAATCCTGCGCACTGCTGGAAAGCCTTGTCGCCGATTCGGGGAACCTTCTTTATCTGTGCGCGGGAGGTGAACTCTCCGTTTTCATCTCTGTATTTAACGATGTTTTTCGCAGCTGTCATATTGATGCCTGCAATGTAGGAAAGAAGAGAGTAGGACGCTGTGTTGATGTCAACGCCAACGCTGTTAACGCAGTCCTCAACAACGCCGCTGAGCGCTTCGTCAAGTCTTGCCTCCTTCATATCGTGCTGATACTGACCTACACCGATAGACTTAGGGTCTATCTTAACAAGCTCAGCAAGGGGATCCTGAAGTCTGCGTGCGATGGAAACCGCTGAACGCTGAGTAACGTCAAAGTCGGGGAATTCTTCTGCACCCTGCTTGGAGGCAGAGTAAACAGAAGCGCCTGCTTCGCTTACGATGATATATTTGGTGTCGCAGTTAAGCTCAGCCAGCGTTTCAGCAATGAACATTTCACTCTCAGCTGAAGCTGTTCCGTTGCCGATGGCAACAACGTCAATATTATATTGTCTGATAAGACCTGAAACGATTCTTTTACTCTCAGGTATTCTTTCGTGAGGCTTTGTAGGGTAGATAACAGCGGTGTCAAGCACCATGCCTGTTTTATCAACAACAGCAAGCTTACAGCCTGTACGGTAGCCGGGGTCATAACCCAGAACGGTTTTGCCCTTGAGAGGAGACTGCATAAGCAGATTCTTAAGGTTTTCGGAGAAAAGCTTGATTGCGCTTTCGCTCGCATTGTCAAAGAGGGTGGAGCGGATCTCACGCTCAATGGAGGGCGCAATAAGTCTGTCATAGCCGTTACAGATAGCGCGGGCCATATATTTGAACGCAGGGGACTGATAGTTTGTGATGATGTTAGCGAAAAGATAGTTAAGGATAATATCGGACTCAACGTTAACAGAAACCTTGAGGATGTCCTCTTTTTCTCCGCGGTTCATAGCAAGGATTCTGTGAGGGGGAACACTCTTCAGCTTTTCACAGAAATCGTAGTAAATTTCGTAAACGCTTTCACCCTCTCCGCTCTTAACAGAAGAAATCGTGCCGTTGTCAAATGTGAGAGCGCGGATGTCGCGGCGGAAATCAGCGTTGTCGGAAACGTTTTCTGCAATGATGTCACAAGCTCCGTCAAGCGCTGCCTTTGCGTTTTCAACACCTTTTTCTTCGTCAACATAAGCCTCAGCCAGCGCTTCGAGAGAGTCATCATAGCTTTCGCGCATTTCGGAAATAAGGAGAGCCAGAGGATCAAGTCCTCTCTCTTTTGCAACGCTTGCTCTTGTTTTTCTCTTGGGACGGAAGGGGCGGTATATATCGTCAGCCTCCGTTATGGTCTGAGCAGCATCAATTGCTTCGATAAGCTCAGGAGTGAGAAGGCCCTGACCATCAATAAGATTTTTTATCTCTTCTTTTCTTGCTTCAAGGTTGCGAAGATAGTTCAGTCTGTCTGTAAGATCACGAAGCACAGTGTCGTCAAGTCCGCCTGTAACTTCTTTACGGTAACGGGCAATGAAGGGAACTGTGTTGCCTTCATCAAGCAGCTCAACTGTTTTTTCGAGCTTGGGCAGAGCGATGCCCATTTCTTCTGATAGTTTCTGTAAAATGTCCATTTATATATCTCCAAATCGGTTATTATCTTTTAGTTTTATCCTGCAGGGATTTTATTTCTTCAGGTGTAAGCTCACGCCACTCACCCTCAGAAAGAGATTCGTCGATTGTAAGGGGGCCGAAGGAAACGCGGCGAAGATATGTGATTTTAGAGCCGACAGCTTCAAACATACGTTTTATCTGATGGAATTTACCCTCTGTCAAGGTTATTTCACCTTCGTCACCTGCGCAGCTTACGTGGCTTGGCTTTGTGAAATGGTCGCCAATGTCAACGCCATCTTCAAGTCTTTTGCGTTGTTCTTCGTTTATTGCAGGGGAGCATTTATAATAGTAAGTTTTTTCAACGTGGTGTCTTGGAGCCAGAAGCTCATGGGCAAGAGGTCCGTCGTTAGTAACGAGAAGAAGTCCCACCGTGTCAATATCAAGGCGTCCACAAGGGAAAGCGTCCATTTTTGAATATTTTTCAGGTAGAAGGCGCATAATAGAACGGGAGTCGCCGTCGGAAGAGCTGATGTAGCCGGAAGGCTTGTTCAGCATAAGATAGACGTATTTCTGCCATTGGATATTTTTTCCGCAGTAAATAACCTGCGCGGTGTTTTCGTCAATGTGAACGGAAACATCTTTAACGGGGGCACCGTTAAGAATAACAAGACCGGCCCTTGCAGCCTTTGCACATTCTTTGCGGCTTGCAATGCCTGTATCAGCAATATATTTATCAAGACGCATAGGTTTCTCCAAAAATAAAATCAGTCAAAATATTTTACCACAAAATAATCAAAAAGTAAATGTAAAGACGCG
>JAGAPL010000057.1 GCA_017623255.1 Clostridia bacterium | reverse complement strand
GTTATCAAATATGGCAATTCAATCTCTATGTGTAAGGACCGCCGAGGACGTCGGTCCCTACGGAAATTTGCCACGCTAAACGATAATTTAGCGTAATAACTATATTAGATGACTGTAGGGCGGCTTGCCCTCAAGACGCCGTTTTATAAGGCTTAGGAATTACGTTCTTGGCGGACCCAGGGCAAGCCGCCCTACAGGTTTCGCCACATTTATACCGCTAGACGATAATTTACCCAAAACAACACAAAAACTCCTGCATAGAATGCAGGAGTTTTATCATTAAAGAACTACAAGATAAATAATCAGCAGAACAACTGCCAGCGCAATCCTGTACCAACCGAACACTTCAAAGTTATGGCGTTTTACAAAGTCAGTGAGGAATTTAACTGCAATAAGTGAAACAACGAAGGATACCACCATGGCAACTGCGAGAATTGCGATCTGTTCTCCGCCGAACATTGAAGCTTCTCCGTCTATAATATCCTTTGCATATGAAAGCACCTCAAGTCCTGATGCGCCCACCATTGCGGGAATTGCAAGGAAGAAGGAAAAATCAGCCGCCGCTGTTCTTGAAACGCCCAGCAGCATTGCGCCCAGTATTGTAGAGCCACTGCGGGATGTTCCGGGAACGATGGAAAGCACCTGGAAAAGTCCTATTCCAAGGGCTGTTTTATAGCTGATATCATTTGCGCTTTCTATCTTAAAGTTTTTGCCTTTTTTCAGTCTTTCAATGATGATAAACGCAACGCCGTAAACGAGGAGAGCTGCGGCGATGATGATAGGATCGTCAATAAGATCTATATCAAGCAGCTTCATTCCCACAACGGCAACACCGCCGGGGATAACGGCAACGAGGATTTTAGACCAAAGTATCCATGTGCCTTTTTTCTCCTCTGCGCTTTTCTTTTTTGAAAAAGGATTAAGGCGGTGAAAAAAGAATACCACAACTGCTACGATTGCTGCAAGCTGGATTATTTCAACAAGCATATGGGTAAAGGCGGTGTCCTGATTCAGAGGGAAAAATTCATTGAAAAGGAGCAGGTGTCCCGTTGAGCTGACAGGCAGCCATTCGGTGATGCCCTCTACGATACCAAGCAACAGAGCTTTGATAAGTTCAAAAATAAGCATTGATTATGTACCGACTTTCTTAAAATGTTTAATTATTCCCCGCCGCGCAGGATATCTCCTGCGTGAACAGCCACGGGGCATCTGAGAGTGAACAACATGCCGGGATGAGGAGCGGAAGGAATTTCTTCGCCCTTTTCGTTTTTCAGTTCTTCTGCTTTAAAGGGGATGCCTGTTTTCATTCTTGTGAGAAGTTCAACGCTCTGGCCGCAGGTCAGCTTGTTTCTCTGAACGAAAGTGGCAACGCCGCCTGCTTCGCATCCGCTGACAGCAGTTGCAAGATATGCTTTTTCTCTGATATATCCGGGGTCAGTTACAACGTTTGCGTCTTCTCTCGGATCGTTGAAGAAAAAGCCGCATCCGTATTCTCTGTGGGAAACAGAATTCAGTTCTCTTCCCCAAGCCTCGTTATATTTATAGTTGTCGGGATCTGCCATATATGCATCAAGTGCCATTTTATATGTATTGGTAACAACGGCGGTATAGTATGCGCTGCGAACTCTGCCTTCAAGCTTGAAGCTGGAAATACCTGCGTCAACAAGCTCGGGAATATGTTCTATCATGCACATATCCTTGCTGCTCATAACGAAGGTTTCGCCCCCGTCTTCATACATAGGAAGAATCTCGTCTTCTCTCTTTTCTTCTGCAATATGCAGTTCCTTTGCGCCGTATATCCAGCGGCAAGGTTGAGCGCAGGCGCCACGGTTAGCGTCTCTGCCAACGTAATACTGAGAAAGCAGGCATCTTCCGCTATAGGCGATGCACATTGAGCCGTGAACGAAGCATTCTATCTCAACTTCTTCCGGAAGCTCTGCTCTGATCTTTTTGATCGCTTCAAGGGAAAGCTCTCTTGCAAGCACTATTCTTTTCGCTCCAAGCCGATGCCAAACCTTGCAAGCCGCAGCGGAAACCGTGCTTGCCTGAGTTGAAATATGGATTTCAAGCCCGGGGGCACATTCTCGGCAAAGGGCAACTACGCCAAGGTCGGAGATTATAGCTGCATCAACGCCTATTTCGTTTATATAGCGGAGAAATTCTCTGAGCTTTGGATATTCTGCATCGCGGGGCATAATGTTTACGGTTACGTAAACCTTAACTCCTCTTTCGTGTGCGTAGGCAACGGCTTCTTTAAGCTCCTCGTCGCTGAAATTGCCCGAGGCAGCTCTCATTCCGAAGGCTCTGCCGGCAAGATAAACTGCGTCGGCGCCGAAATATATGGCGCTTTTTAATTTTTCAAAATCTCCTGCGGGAGATAAAATTTCAGGTCTTTTCACTTTTTAAGCCTCGTAATCAAGACAAAGTCTCACTTCTGTAAAGGGGCGCACGTATCCGTTTGCAACGGCAACGTGTTCAGGATGAACCTGATAGCCTTTAAGAGCTTCTTCATCTGTAAAAGATGTGTCAAGCATCATATCAGCGTTTGATGATGCAAGTCCGTTTATGGCCACAGAAACTGAAAGAAGGCCGGGGATCTTGCCCTGAAGGGCTTCGAGGGCAGCTTTGGCATTCTTTTTTGCTTCCGCTTTTTCATTTTCACTGAGGCTTTCTTTAAGTTTCCATAGGATAATATGTTTTACCATTTAAAACTCCAATTAAACATTCATAATAACGGGAAGGATCATAGGTTTTCTCTTTGTTTTTGAGAAGAGGAACTTTGTCAGGTTATCCTTGATTCCGTTTTTCATCTGATTCCATTCTGTGATTCCTGATGCAAGAGCGTCGTCAAGGACTTCAGATGCAATAACGCGAACCTCCTCCATAAGCTCCTCCGCCTCTCTCACGTAAACAAAGCCGCGGGAGATAACGTCGGGGCCTGAAACAACGGTCTGCGTTTCAATATCAACTGTTGCAACGATAACGATAAGTCCGTCCTGCGCAAGATGGCGGCGGTCGCGAAGAACGATGTTTCCAACGTCACCAACGCCGTAGCCGTCAATAAGAACTCTGCCTGAAGGAACCGTTCCTGCTCTCTTGCAGGTTTCGCCGTCAAGCTCAAGCACTTCGCCTATACTGTTTACGAAAATATTCTGAGGATCCATTCCGAGACTTTCTGCCAGCTCTTTGTGCTGCATAAGGTGGCGATATTCGCCGTGAATCGGCATAAAGAACTTGGGGCGAACAAGGTTATGCATCAGCTTCAGTTCTCCCTGGCAAGCGTGGCCTGAAACGTGAACCTGCTGAGGCTCATTATAAACATCAACGCCGCGCTTATAAAGCTCGTTTGTTATTCTTCCCACAAGAACCTCGTTGCCGGGGATAGCGTGGGATGAGAGAACTACAAGGTCACTGGGAGTCAGCTCAACCTGGCTGTGATCGGAAAAGGCCATTCTGTAAAGAGCAGACATGGGTTCGCCCTGGGAACCTGTTGTGATGATCGTGATCATTTCCTGAGGATATTTATTGATCTCGCTTATATCAATAAGAACGTTGGGCGGAACAGTCATATATCCGAGGCGGACAGCCGCGCCCACTATATTTATCATAGAACGGCCGGTTATAGCAACCTTGCGGCCGAATTTATAGCTTGTATTGATTATCTGCTGAACTCTGTGAACGTTTGAGGAGAACGTTGCAATGATGATTCTCTTATGTGGGTTGGACATAAAGATATGTTCAAATGAGTTTGCAACCGTGCGTTCGGATGCAGTAAATCCGGGGCGCTCCACGTTAGTTGATTCGCACATCATAAGGAGAACGCCTTCGTTTCCGTATTCTCCAAGGCGTGTCAGGTCCATCATGCTGCCGTCTATGGGAGAAACGTCCAGCTTGAAGTCGCCTGTGTGGAGAACGGTACCCACGGGGGTTCTGATTGCGATAGCACAGGCATCTGCGATAGAGTGGTTAACTCTGATAAATTCGCATTTGAAAACGCCGGCTGAAACAACGTTTCCTGCTTCAACCGTTATAAGCTTTGTTTTTTCTTTAAGCTTATGCTCCTCCAGCTTGCTTTCAAGAATACCAAGGGTAAGTCTTGTGCCGTAGATAGGGGGATTTATGCTGCGGAGAACGTAAGGAATTGCTCCGATGTGGTCTTCATGGCCGTGTGTGAGGAAAATGCCGCGTATTTTGTCAACATTTTTCTCAAGGTATGTTATATCGGGGATAACCAGGTCGATACCAAGCATATCCTCGTCCGGAAATGCGATGCCGCAGTCTACTATGATTATGTCGTTGCCGTACTCAAAAACCGCAAGGTTTTTGCCGATTTCGTTCAGACCGCCCAGCATCATAACTCTAAGCTTTTGTTTTGCCATTTCTTTGTTTCATTCCTTTCTGGTTTTGTTTTGGTTATTATCCGAGGATAACGCAGATCATCCGAGGGCGGCGATATGATCTATAAATGCGCTGTGGTTAAAAAACGAACAAATAACTCCATTTAACATTATAACTTATTTTAGTTGGGTTGTCAACTTTGACTCCGTGTTTGCCCATTCAGCTAAGCAAAATAGCGATTATTCCGAATATAAGCGAGCACAGCGATGCGCCGTAGAGAAAATAAGAGAGTCTGAACATTTTTGCTCTCTTGTTCTTTTCTTTAAAGGCATCGCCTGTAAGATTAGCTATTTTTGATGCTTCTTTTACAATATCATCTTCAGATATATCTATTTCTCCTCCTCTGCGTACAATAAAATAGGCCTCTTCAAAGTAAGGGCATCCTGTGTTTGTGATATGAACTATATTCTTTTTGCATCCTTTGATCATAATTTTATTTCTCCGTCGTATCAAATTATGATTAATTATAGGCTTCAAGGTGGTGTTGTATTCAGCTAATTGGCAAAAAGCCTTGAAAAAAACAATATGGGATGATATAATGAGAATGGGTAGGATTACCATTCTATCTAATGAACACACAACACACAGATAAATTAAGAAAGGCAGATGATGATGATGAACGTCAGATTTTTAAGAGTGATCTCACTCGCTTTGGCGGCATTCACAGTTTGCGCTGCTGTTCCTTTTTCCACAGCAGCAGCCGAAAAGGACATATATATTCCATCTCTGGAAGTTGAGCAGATAGAAACGCTCAATGTAAAAAACGGAGTTCCGGAGAATATAACGGTTTACAATTCAGGAGAAGATGAAGAGCTTCCCGAGCGCTATTCCTCCGTTGAAAAGGGCTTTGTAACAAAGCCTAAGGATCAGGGCCAATTCGGAACTTGTTGGACATTTGCGGCAGCAAGTATGGCAGAGAGCTCCATTCTTTCAAGCGGCGGAACATATAGCGGAAAGCAGGCTGACGTTGATAAGATCGACTTTTCAGAGGCTCAGATCGCATATTTCACCTATGCAGATGCTTATGATCCCCTTGGAAATCTTAACGGCGACGGTACATACTTTCTTGGCTCAGATCTTCTTTTCTGCGGCGGAAATCACTATTTCACAACTCTTTCTTTTGCTTCATGGAAGGGCCTTTGTAAAGATTCCACCATGCCTTATTCAAAGCTTGTAGAAGATCCTGCAAAGGAATATGACGAAAAGCTCAGCTACAGAGCATCAGTTCGTCTTGAAAATGCAATTTGGATAAATATGGCTGACAGAGCTGCTGTTAAAAAAATGATCATGGAAAACGGAGCAGTTCTTTCAGATTATTGCCATGAAGATATGTTCTTTAACGAGGAAACAGCCTCTTATTACTGTGACATCAGATACGCTACAAATCACGCTATCACGCTTGTTGGATGGGATGATGATTACAGCCGCGAGAATTTTCTCGGAAATCCCGCAGGTGACGGCGCTTGGCTCGTTAAAAACAGCTGGGGCGAAGAATGGGGCGACAACGGTTATTTCTGGCTCTCATATTATGATGTAACTTCAATGAACAATGCTGTAACCTGTATGCAGTTTGCAGATGAGCTTAAATATGATAACAGCTATCAGTATGACGGCTCTTGCGCTATGTCATATGTTCCTCTGGATTCAGGAATGCTTATGGCAAATTCCTTCACAACTTCCGCTTATGAGCAGGAAAAGCTTGAAGCTGTAAGCTTTGCCGTTATGACGGATAACGTTGATTATAAGATCCGCGTTATTAAGAATAACAGTGATTTTGTAATGGTTGACGGCGAGTCAGTGCTTGAAAACGTAATAGAAGGCCATGTGGATCACGCCGGTTATTACACTATTCCCGTTGAAGAGGATGTTGTTCTTGAAAAAGGTGAGGAATATCTCGTTTGTATCACTTTCTCTTCAGATACAGAACCTTATATTTGCGTTTTGGTGGACGGAAGCGATATTGATGTAGAAGGCGGTATTTCCTTTGTAAACAACATGGAAAATGACCGTTCATATTACGGTATAGAAACCCCTTTGTCACCTTCAGGCGTTTATCTTGAAAACCTTACTGAAGCTAACGGTGTAACTGCAAGAATCAAGGCTTTCACAAGTAATGTGGGTGAAGAAGACATCGTTGAAGATGAAGATATTGAAGATGAAGGCGGAGAGGGTTCCGGCGAAGGCGAAGGTTCCGGTAGCGGCAACGATGATGATGACGATATCTTCGATTGGTTCCATACAATAATCAATGGTATTGACACAGAGCATAAGGCAGGAGAAACTATTGAACTCTTCGCAGATTTCTTCTATGACGAGGATGGCTATGCACACCGTTTTATTAAATGGATCTGCGATAGCGGCTCTGTTGATATAAATGAGGAATCTGCAGAAATATCTTTCGTAATGCCCGAAGGAAATGTGGAGCTTCACGCAGAATATGTGATCGTTGGCGACGTCAATTTCGATGAAAAGATCAATGCTTTGGACGTAATTGAAATGCGCAAGGATCTGAAATTTGATATTTCAGGTGAAGTGGATGTTGCGGCAGATATCAACGATGACGGAAAAAACAATGCTCTTGATTTTATTGCCATGAAGAAGTATATTGGCAATAAGTACGAAATAATCAAATAACATAATTAAACGATAGGGGTGAGTGAATTGGAATACGGTCTTTTGGGCAAAGTTCTCGGGCATAGCTATTCTCCTATGATACATTCGTATTTTGGAAATTATGACTATTGCCTTTGCGAAAAAGAGCCTGAAGAGCTTGACGCGTTTTTTGCGGAGGGCGATTTCAAAGGCCTGAACGTCACTATCCCTTATAAAACACAGGTTATCAAGTATTTGTCAGAGCTTTCTGAAACAGCCCAAAAGATAGGCAGTGTCAACACGATAGTTCGTCGTGAGGACGGAAGTCTTTTCGGTGATAACACTGACTATGGCGGGCTTGTTTATACGATACGCCGCTCGGGCATATTTGTGAAAAACAAAAAAGCTCTTGTTTTGGGCAGCGGCGGAGCATCTCTCACTGCTCAGTCCGTTCTAAAGGATATGGGAGCAAAAAGCGTTACGGTTATATCGCGCAGCGGCCCTGATAATTATGAAAATCTGGAGCGTCACGCTGATGCTGAGATAATTGTGAACACAACCCCTGTGGGAATGTTCCCCGATAATATGAATTCCCCCGTTGATCTGAAAAAATTCCCAAGGCTTTACGGCGTTGTTGATATAATTGCAAATCCTTCCAAAACGGCGTTGCTTATGCAGGCAGAAAAGCTGGGAATAAAGCACGCAGGCGGACTTCCTATGCTTGTTGCGCAGGCGGCTTATGCTGCTGAAAAATTTTGCGGCAGAAAAATCTATGATGGCGAAATAGAAAAGGTTTTGAAGAATATTTCAAAATCCACAAAGAACATAGTTCTCATTGGCATGCCGGGGTGCGGCAAAACTACGGTGGGTCGCCGCCTCTCTAAAATTCTCGGCAGAGAATTTATTGATCTTGATGCTGCAATCGTTGAAAAAGCAGGTAAAACTATTGCTGAGATCTTTGCTAACGAAGGTGAAGAAGAATTTCGCAGGATAGAAACGGAATGTGCTGCAGATGCAGGCAAAAAAAGCGGAGTCGTTATTTCAACGGGCGGCGGCATAGTAACCAGAGAGCGCAATTATGATCTGCTTCGCCAGAATGGAACTATCATATTCATAAACCGACCAACAGCTCAGCTTGCCACGAGAGGTAGACCGATCTCTGCAGCTCAAGGCCTTGAAAAGCTTGCTGATGAAAGAATGCCTCTTTATAAAAAGTGGGCATCGGTCACGGTGGAAAATATAGGAGTTTCTTCAACGGCAGGTCTCATAATAAGCTTTTTGCATCTTAAGAAAAATAAATAATATGCAATAAAAAACTGCAATCTGATCTCAAATGATGTCAGATTGCAGTTTTGTTTTTATGTGAGAAAAGCCATCGTTGCAACGTGCGGTTACTGTTCTTCGATTATATTTCCCTCGGGATCGTACATAATCGCGCTTTTCATATCTCCCAGTGAGTCGTATTCATAAATGTAATAAAAAGCAAGGCTGCCAAATTCATAACAGTCAGTTCTGATTATCTGGTTGACCTGATTGTATGTATAAAGCTCATATGTGATAACGTTTCCGTCGCTGTCAACGCTTTCCTTTTTAACAAGGTCTTCGTTTTCATCGTAAGTGTAATTCTCGCGGCCCGCCCATTCGCCATCTTCGAAATACTCAGTAAAGGTGGTTTTGCCGTCGCCGTCAAACTCGCTGTATTCGCGGCACAAAATATCAGAAGAAAGGTCCTTGAATTCTTTTGTGGAGCTTATATGAACGTTATTTTCATATTTATGACTGATTGTCTGAACAAGCTCTCCGTCAGCAGTTGTTTTGAGAAGCACGAGGTTGCCGTCGTCGTCATAGCTATATTCAATACGGCTAACTTCAAATCCGTCTTTGTACTGAACTGTCAGATAGAGTCGGTCGTTTTCATCATAATCGTGAACATATCCGTCAATCGGAGTTGTTTCTTTGCTTTCATCGTTTCCTGTTTTATTGCAGGAGCAAAGCAGCATGGCAAGAGCTAAAAGGAGAATTGCAAATCTCTTCATTTCAGCATCTCCTCTTCCTTAACTATTTCACCGTTTTCGTCATAAGTGTATACGATGTGGCTGACCTCAACAGAATCTTCAAACTCGTATTTTTCGGTTAAAAGTCCGTCTTCAGAGAAAAGTTCTTTTGTTGCAATATCTTTATCATCGGTGTGCTCGGTTGTGAGCTTTTTCCAAACGGTTACAAGGTCGTCGTAGTAAGAAATTTCAACCTCAGTCAGTATTTTTGTTGCGTTTGAGTGAGATTCGTAAACGATGCTTCCTGCGGCGTTAACGGTTTTCTTGATGCTTTTCACAAGCTTGTCGTCAGCATCGAAATGAACTTCGTAAACAGTTGCTCCATCGTAAACATAGTCTATGCTTCCGTTATAAACATTGTCCTTATAATATGTGATCTTCTTGGGTGTGCCGTCAGGGTTGGTAACCTCTTCAACGTCATCGTGGATGATCTCTGCTGTGGGTATAGTTGTATCAGATGCAGTGGTTTCGTCAGGCTTTCCGATTTTATCAAAGATTCCTGCGGAGTCAAGGGCAAGGAACAAAACTCCCGCAAAAGCTATCACAAGCAGAGCTATTGCAGCTCCTATCATATATTTTTCCGCTTTGTAGCTGGGCTTTTTTTTCATAATACCGTGGTTTTCCCTTCCAAAATAATACATACATTATACGCTATATTTCAACTCTTGTCAACCGACTTGACAAGCCGCTTTTCATTGAGATATAATTAAGGAAAGATATTTATCAGAAAAGGAATTCATATGGTTACCTACGACGAAATAAAGCACAATGAAGCCATAAAAACATATATAAAAAAAGCAGATGAAGCCCTTAACGCTCTTGGCTACACGGAGCATAGCTTTGCGCACGTTGGAAAGGTTGCAGAAACCGCAGGATATATCCTCGGCGAAACGGGAGCAACTGATAGAGAAATCGAGCTTGGAAAAATTGCCGCATATATGCACGATATAGGCAACGTGGTCAACAGAAGTGAACATTCGCAAAGCGGTGCTGTGCTTGCGTTCCGCATTCTCAGCAATCTGGGTATGGAGCCTGAGGAGATAGCAACCGTCATTTGCGCTATTGGAAATCACGATGAAGGCACAGGCACACCCGTTGATAATATTTCTGCGGCCCTCATTCTTGCTGACAAAAGTGATGTCCGCCGTTCAAGAGTCCGCAACCGCGACCATCTGGCATTTGATATTCACGACAGAGTTAACTATTCCGTTGCCGCAAGCAATCTTGTTATTAACGACGAAAAAACGGAGGTTATTCTCACTCTTGAAATCGACACTCAGTATTCAAGCGTTATGGATTATTTTGAAATATTCCTTGCAAGAATGATGCTTTGCAAAAAAGCTGCAGAAAAATTGGGGCTTCGTTTCCGCCTTGTTATAAATGATCAATTTTTAATATAAGGAGAATAATATGAGCTATAAAGAAAAAGCAAGAGCTATATTCAAATCAGGTTATAACTGCGCTCAGGCTGTGTTCCTTGCCTTTACTGACATTATGGAAATTGATGAAAAAACTGCAACGAAGCTTTCTTCCTCCTTCGGAGGCGGAATGGGAAGGCTCCGTGAGGTCTGTGGCGCAGTTTCGGGCTGTTTTATGGTGCTTGGAGCAGTGCTTGGTTCAGATGATCCTACAGACCACGATGCCAAAATGAAGCACTACGCCATCATTCAGGAAGCGGCTGCTATGTTCAAAGAAGAAAACGGCTCATATATCTGCCGCGAGCTTTTGGGCCTTGGAGAAGGAGCGTCTGTTCCCGTTCCCGAAAAGAGAACGGAAGAATATTATAAGCGCCGTCCCTGCGATGAATATGTGGCAATCGCGGCGGAAATTACGGAGAAGATACTCAAAAAATATAACGCAATTTAAAAAATGTAAAAGTCAACCGTTTATTTGAAATATACGGTTGACTTTTGTTTTTTATTGTGATATTATATTAGCACGCTAAAGCGATAAATTATTTATCAGGAGATATATTATGAAAAAAATTCTTGCACTTGTGCTTGCGCTCACATTTATTTTCACACTTTGCGCTTGCAACAAAACTAACGACGACAACAACGATAACAACAATGATAAGGTTGAAGCGTCCGATAAGGACTATATCGTTGGCAAGGGAGAAATGATCATCGGTATCACATATTTCGAACCTATGAACTACATTGACGACAACGGCGACCTTACAGGCTTTGAAACAGAGTTTGCAAAGGCAGTTTGTGAAGAGCTTGGCGTAACAGCTAAGTTCCAGGAGATCAGCTGGACAGCTAAGGAAACAGAGCTTGCATCAAAGAATATCGACTGTATCTGGAACGGTATGACAGCAACTGCTGAAAGAGAAGAAGCTATGTCCGTTTCTCAGCACTATATGAAGAACAAGCAGGTTCTCGTTATGAAGGCTGATAAGGCTGCAGACGTTAAGAATGCTGACGGTCTCACAATCGTTGCAGAAAAGGAATCTGCAGGTGAAGAGGTTGCAACAAGTGACGAATTCTTCGCAAAGGCTAACTACATAGCAGTTGACACACAGTCCAAGGCTCTCACAGAAGTTAAGAGCGGCACAGCTGATGGCTGCGTAGTTGACTACGTTTGCTCCATCGGTATGATCGGTGAAGGAACAGACTATGCTGATCTGGTTGTTGTTGAAACAGAAGCTTTCAACGAAGAGGAATACGGAATTGCATTCCGTAAGGGTAGCGATATAACAGCTGAGGTTAACAAGGCAATTGACGCTCTCATCAACAACGGCAAGCTTGCTGAGATCGCAAAGAAGTATAAGCTTGAAGAACAGATCATCGTTAAATAATTAAATAATCAGAATATAATGACATTTCAACAGATAACTCTTGACCTGTTGGAAGGACTGGGCCAGAATCTGCAGCTTTTCCTGCTGACTCTGGTCTTTGCCCTGCCTTTGGGTCTTATTATAACCTTCGGCTCAATGTCGAAATTTGCTCCGCTTAAATATCTGACAAAAACAATTGTCTGGATCATTCGCGGAACGCCCCTTATGCTCCAGCTCTTTGTTGTTTTCTATGTGCCCGGACTTGTTTTCGGCATCCCTATGAAAAACAGAATGCTTGCAGCAACTATAGCTTTCGTAATTAACTATGCCTGCTATTTCTCCGAAATTTATCGTGGCGGAATCGAAAGTATTCCAAACGGTCAGTATGAAGCCGGTCAGGTGTTGGGACTGACAAAAACCCAGACATTCTTCAGAGTTGTGCTGATGCAGGTAGTAAAGAGAATCATAGCTCCCATGGGCAATGAATTTCTCACTCTCGTTAAAGATACAAGCCTTGCCCGCGTTATAGCTGTCAGCGAGATAATTATGGCAGCTGAAAGATTTACTGCGCGCGGACTTATCTGGCCTCTTTTCTACACAGCAGTTTATTTCCTCGCCTTCTGCGGAATTCTCACTCTGCTGTTCGGCTGGATTGAGAAGAAATTCTCATATTACAGATAAGGAGGTAGGATATGGCTATTCTTGAAGTTAAAAACCTGCATAAGACCTTTGGCAAAACCCAGGTTCTTAAAGGTATTGATTTTGAACTTGAAAAAGGACAGGTTATGTCCATTATCGGTTCCTCCGGAAGCGGAAAAACAACCCTGCTTCGTTGTGTTGCCCAGCTTGAAACGGCTGATTCGGGCAGTATCAAGGTTGACGGAAGCACTATTTTTGACAGCAAATCAAGCAAAAAGCTGACAGCTGACGAAAAAATGAAAAATCAGCTGAAAACAGGTCTTGTTTTTCAGTCCTTCAACCTTTTCCCTCAGTATAACGTGCTTGAAAACGTAACTTTGGCTATGAAGCTGCAGGCTAAACGAAGACCTGATTATAAGGAGAACAAAAAGGAGATCCTTGCTGAGATAGACCGCAAGGCAAAGGCGCTTATTGCCAAAATGGGACTTTCCGATAAGCTTGGAAATTATCCCTGCGAGCTCTCAGGCGGTCAGCAGCAGAGAGTTTCCATTGTTCGCGCTATGGCGCTTGAGCCGTCCATCCTTTTCTTTGATGAGCCTACGTCTGCCCTTGACCCTGAGCTGACAGGCGAGGTGCTTAAGGTTATCCGCGAGCTTGCAGAGGAAAATATGACTATGGTTATAGTAACTCACGAAATGGATTTCGCCCGCGAGGTTTCAGATACTATTATCTTTATGGATAACGGTGTTATTGCAGAATGCGGAAGCGCAGATGACCTTATTAATAACCCACGGACAGACAGACTTAAAGCTTTTCTTAGTAAAATAGGAAAATAAACCTCCCATAAAAGCATTAAAACTGCACTCCCGCAATAGCGGGGGTGCAGTTTTTTCGTCAAATATTTTTAAGGGTGATCTTTGTGCCGACGATTCACTACGTAAGTTATGGTTTAGCGTTGCACTTGCGACGAACACATGTAGGGCGGTTTGCCCTCAAACCGCCGTTACCAAATGCTTGATTATTACGTTTTCGGCGGCTTGAAGGCAAGCCGCCCTACAAATATCAATATCATCCATCCGCTAAATCATTTTTCAATCTTCTGTGATCGTAAAAAGCTCATTAGGCGTACAGTTTAACAACAAGCACAAAGTTTCAATATTTTCATAGCGTATGGATTTAGTTTCATTATTCACCATTTTACTGAAATTCTGATAGCGCATTC
>JAGAPL010000056.1 GCA_017623255.1 Clostridia bacterium | reverse complement strand
TAAATTATCGTTTAGCGTAATAAGCCTTCTCCAGCGGATAAGGTGGCCGAAGCACTTCAACGAAGTTGAACGTGCAGAGGTCGGATGAGGAGAGCATTTTTAAGTGATTGTAGTATTTTTCTCCTCACCCACCGCTGCGGCGTTCCCCCCTCCCCGCTGGGGAGTGCTTTGGGTAACATAAATTATCGTTTAGCGCACAAGCCTTCCCTGCAACTGTCCCTTGGAAAGCTGGCAGGGAAGTGTCCGGTACCATGTCTTAAAAACAAAAAAACACAGTAGACATTCCCTTATATTTTCAAAACAAAAAGCAGGACTTTTCAGTCCTGCTTTTATATTTACCATATTATGCTTCAATGTATCCGTCTTCGCCGGGGCACTTCCAAAGGAGAGAGTGCTGCTCAAGAGGAGGATTGGAGAGTGTGTCGAGAGAGTGGAACTCCATATTGTGAGTAACGTCGTACTTTCTCATATAGTCAAAGCGCTTAGCAGCAAGAGCGTGGAGCTTTTCTGTGAGCGCAGCCTTGCCGGCTTCATCAGCCATTTCTCTTTCTTCGCGAATGAGGAAGTCCTCATAGTCGAAGAGGTGGATTCTGGAGCGGCGAACATTCATAAGAGTGATGTCGTCTGTTGCCGCAGCTTCGGCTGCATCAAAGTATGCCTTTCCTCTCTTGAGAAATTCAACCTTGCCTGCGTAGTCGGACTCAAGTCCGCGAACGAAATAGTACTGAGTGGGGTTGTCAAAGTAGATACCGAAGTGGGAATCTCTTGAGCCTTCGTATACCATTTCGAGATAGTCGATAATGTTCTGAGCGCCTGCGCCGTAGAAGTCGCGGATGAACTCAACGATGAGCTCCTTATATTTTTCAACGCTCATAAGAGGATCCCAGAGAAGTCTTGCAATGATATATCCCTTCAGCTCGCCAAACTCACCGTTGAGGGAAGCGTAGTTACCCTGCTCGAAAAGACCTGTAACGTTGTTTGTTGCAAAGAAGTTAACATCTTTTCTAAGTCCTTCCAATGTGAAGAAAAGAACGGGGAAGTTTGTGAAGTTTGTTGTGTAGTTCCAAACGTAGAGTGTGGGAGCGATCTTGGACCATTCAAGCAGATTTTCTGCAAAGCTCTGATCGTTCTCATCATCGTGTCCGGGTTCAACAGCACATTCTGCAACGGAGTGTCTGAAGCAGCACTCAATTGAGCAGAGACGAACGATAACGTTGTCGTGGGGTCTGATAGTCTTGGGTGGGACACGTGTTGTTCTGTAAGCGAATGTATCGAACATAACGTTGGGATATTCGGGACCAAGCTCGTCAGCAACGCGGTTAACGAACTGGAGCATAACGCCCATGTCGCTGCCTTCTCTGTCGCTTATTGCTTTACATCTTTCGCACTGGCAAGCGCCGATGAAGCCGTCGTTCTGAGTGATGGAAACGAGGGTTGCATCAGGATTTTCGCTGAGAAGCCAACGAAGATTCTTTATAACCTTTTTATAGTTTTCTTCATCTGTGAGGCAGGGCTGATGCCAAGCTCTTTCACCATATTTGCACTGCTCTGTGAGCCAGCCGATAGTGTGCTCAAAGCCGCCTGCATAGTTAACGTCGCCGCCGATCTTAGCAGGGAAACGCTCTCTGCCGTGGCAGCCGTTGATCTTCAGCTTAGCGCTGATGCCTATATCAGAAACAGACTTCCAATAGGAGTTTCTGTATGCAAATTTAGGAACCTGCTTATTGTAGATGCCGTCAGCAATTTCAAGCTCTGTGTTGCGGGGAACGCGCTCAAAATCGTTTGTGTAGAAGCGGCAGTTGCAGTATTCTTCAAGAAAAGCATAAACACCGTAAAGCGCGCCACGAACTTCGCTGCCGAGGATATAGATCTTTTCGCCCTCGGTTTTGATGATAAAGCCTTCTTTTCCAAGCTCTGCTTTTTCTTCTTCTGTGTAGCCGCCGCGGTTTGTGTAACCAACGATGATCTCTTTTTCCTGAGGGTGACGGCTGTCCTGAAAATAAGGAAGCATTGCGCCGGAAATCTTGAAGATGTATGCCTTCAGCTCTTCTGCTGCATATTTAAGAGATTCGGTGGGGCAAGAGGGGTAAATAATCTGATAAGCCGAATCCTTAGCTGATGTAAAAAGCATTATAAAATCCTCCGATCATATAGTTAATTACAATATATCAAATTTTAGCAATTTTTTCAAGGTTCTAAGGGAATTTATTCAAAAAATAAAAAATATTAATTCTCTAATAAATAAAAATCGTCTCCGTAAGAACGGCGCAGGGCTGCTTCAAACATATCCTCTGTATCAAAACTGCCGTTCGAACAGCTTGTTTTCTCTTTATCTTTATATTTATCTTTATTTTTTTCTTTTTCTTTATCTTTTTCTTTTTCTTTGTCTTGGCTTTTTTCGGTTACGGTCGGTTTTTGAAAAACCGGTTGGCTTTTTTCGGTTTTCTTTGGTCTGCCACCAAGCGCACCGTTTTTTCTGTTTGTTTCAACGATCACTTCATAATGCTCGTGAGCTCTGTCTATAAGATTTCTGCACATAGGGAACAAATATTTTTCATTTCCTTCAAGTTCTATCAGCTCTTTTCCCTTGGCATATTGAAGCATAGCGATGATCAGCCTTCCGCGTTCTTCGTATGTAAGCGTTTCTGTTGCTTCTTCCCAATCGTAAAATACCTTTATATATTCAAGTGCCATTTTGCACCTCCTTTTTCTGCATCCTACCACACAAGCGGGATGCATTTCTCCCCATCAGGAAGCGCAAGCCTGACAAACAAAAAATCCTGCAAAATACTGCAGGATTTTATGTAGGTGTTTTTTAAATTACTTAGCAGCCTTTTTAGCTGTTTTAGCGGGCTTTTCTTCCTTTGCGTCAGCCTTCTTTGCAGCAGGCTTCTTGCCGCTCTTGAAGAGCTTGTTGAGGAGAGCAGCCTTATCCATATCGCCTTCGATTGTAAGGTCGCCGCGCTTTGCAGCGTTAAGAAGGTCGATTCTTGCGCCTGCCATTTTAACAACCTTGTCATCAGCAACTGTGATAACGCAATCGTTGTCGAAATAGTCATAGGGCTCAACGTTGAGAGCGCCATCCTTAACTTCGATGTAGAAAATGCCTTCGCCTTCGCCTGTGATGTTGATCTGCGCAGCCAGATTGCCTTCAACAGCTTCTGCCTTGCAGCCTGCCATAGCAGCCTTAGCTTTTTCAAATATTTCTACGTATGTCATTTGAATAAACTCCTTTTTTGATAATTGTAAAAAATAGTCACAACTTGCTAATAATATCATACGTCAATCCATCTGTCAAGTATTTTTTTGTCAGTTGGGAGAGAGAAATTTGGTGTTTTTACAGTTAATTAACATTTTTTTATATAAATGGAAACTGTGGTTTTGGCATTTTATTTCAATATATAGTTATACAAGTTGTCAAGTCTATTGACTAAGTGGATAAAATATGGTAATATTAACTCATAAGTCAACTAATAAGGAGGAGAAAATGAAGCGTTTTGCACTAACAGCACTGATAATAGTGCTTATGGCAGGTCTTTGCTCAGGGATATTCAGCTCTGCAGCAGAAGAGCCTGTAGACCCTGCTCAGATATACGAGCCTCAGATCGCCCCATATGAGGATGAGTCTATCAAGCTGTGGTTTGAACATTCTTTCAAAAAAATCATGACAAGCGACACAACTCCCTCTGATATGGACACGTATTCTGTCTATATGGGAAAGAACGAAATTGAAAATGCTCAGTTCGTTCTTTATTCTGATGAAACTCATGAAAAGATGAGAGCAAGCGTCACAAAATTCACTGATGGAAACGGAAACACGGTGGATGCTGAGATTTACTATCAGATGTATATCAACATTTTTGATCTCAATTCCCTTGCATATCCCGGTGCAACGGAGGAAAACACTTTCCTTCGTGAAGGCGAGCAGCCCGACCCTGTAACAGCTATGAGCAACATCGGTCGTTTCCAGCTGAACGGCGGCAAGAGCCAGGCTTTCTATATCCGTCTCAAAACAACGGATGAGTCTGTTTCCGGCTGGTATTCCGCGCAGCTTAACATCTATAATTCTGCAGGTCAGGCAGTTAAAACCGCAACTGTTTATGCATATGTCTGGGATTTCACCCTCTCTGAAAAGACAGAGCTGAAAACCTCCATCTATCTTAACGGAGCTATCGGATGGGACAAAGAGTATAAGGAAAGATATGATTATCTGCTTGAAAACAGAATCGTAGCAATGGATATTCCCGGCGAGCTTAATTCCTCCAATCCATATCTCACAAATGACAGAGTCAACGCCATAAGAGTAACCTCAAATCTGGGTGGAAACTATGGTAACTATATGGATTTCACTCTGAATGACTATGAAGTTTACGGAGATATATACACCGACCTCAGCTCTATGGCAGAATGGGACGCAATCAAGGATAAGTTCTATTTCTACACTATTGACGAAGCTGTTTCAGCTGAAACAGGCGGCAATAAAAATATAGACCACGTTATTCTGTATTCAGAAGAGCTTGAAAGATACTGGCCCAATGCATCAAAGGTAGTTCCTTATCACGAAAACCACGCTTATCCTTATTTCTATTATAACGATAAGATAAGCAACCTGGATCCCGGAACTATCAAGGACGGCGCTCAGGGTATGATGGACACCGCGTCAATGACGTTGTGGTGCCCTCAGTATTATGCTTTCACTCCCGTATCTGAGCTTGAAAAATACGGATACGATCCTGCAGTTGCCAACTGGCCCGTAAGAAGCCTTTCAGGCCACATCTCAGGAAACTCCCGTTACGGAGAAGCATATTTCAACTGGGAAAGCGTTCTTGGTGAATTCAGAGACAGAGTTATCTCCAATAATATAATCAGAAATGAAAACGGCGAAAACCACGATGAGCTCTGGACATATTCAGCAGGTTGGAACAATGGTTATACATATTGCAACCATTTGATAGAGAACACAGGCCTTCAGACGAAAATGCTGTTCTGGCAGCTTTACAGAATGGACGTTACGGGATATCTCTATTACGGAGCAAACTTCTGGAGCGAATATGACAGAGTCAACGGTGATTACGTAGACACAACTGTAACAGGAAACAGAACTAGCAACTGGAAAACAAATCTTAACACAACGTATGCTGCAGGCCATTCCGTTCACGGAAACGGTGTTCTTCTCTACGGCGGTGACCAGGCCGGAATCAGCAAAACAGATTGCATAGGAACTATCAGAGTTGAGCATATGCGTGACGGTATTGAAGAATATCAGATGTTCACAATGCTTGAAAAGCTTTGCGGCGATAAGGCATCAGATGATATTATTGACGCAGTATCCGTAAACGTTGTCAACTATCTTTCAATGCCCGATTTCGATCGCAGCGCGTTTGACAGCAGTATGGATGATTATGACGTTCTTGCGGCGCAGAGAATAGAGCTTGGTAATCAGCTTGAAGCCGCTTGCGGAAACGTTTGCGATCACGATTATGACGAAGGCAAGGTAACAAAAGAAGCAACTTGCCTTGAGCTTGGAGAGATAACCTATACTTGTAAGGATTGCGGCGCAGGTAATATTGAATATATCCCTGCAAAGCACACAAGCGGCGCAAGCTATACCGAAATAGAAAACACTCCTGCAACCTGCACAAACAAGGGTGAAAAGCAGCTTAAGTGTGGTGAGTGCGGATATATCAAATATGTGGAAATTCCTTCCCATCACGAGAATGAAGAAATGTACGTGTATAGTGAGGACAGCAAGTATATCGGTTCACACGAAATATTCTGCGCTGTTTGCGAGGAGTCCATCGGCTCTGAAACACATTCTATGATGTCTCAGTATACAAACACCTGTACAGAAGCGGGACAGCACATAAAAGTTTGCTTCCATTGTCCCAAAACTGAGGTTGTGGAAGATGTTCCCGCACATGGACATTATATGAAGGAAACAACAGTAGCGCCCACATGCACGGAGGAAGGCTACACAGGCGGCAAGTGCTATAACTGTGACTATGAAGAAGGCGAAACCCTTGCAGCCCTTGGACATAGCTACGTAGACGGCGTATGCACAAACTGCGGCGAAGCAGATCCCGATGCAGTAACAGTGGAAAAGGGTGACATAGACGGCAACGGAAGCATCAATTCAGTTGATTTGTTTAAGATGAACCTTTTTGTAAAGCAGATAACCACGCCTACAGATGAAGAATATGCAGCAGCCGATATAGACGGCAGCGGCAAGGTGAACTCCGTAGATATGTTCTATCTCAAGTTCAGAATTCTCAAAGGCGAATGGGGAATTTAATAAAAAAGAGGTCACTTTCGTGACCTCTTTTTTGAATTCAGAATTGCGGTTTATCTCTGTGTAGGGGAGGATAAATTATCGTTTAGCGTAAT
>JAGAPL010000055.1 GCA_017623255.1 Clostridia bacterium | reverse complement strand
CGTGGTTATCTGCTTTACGAAAAGGTTCATCTTAAACAAATCAACTGAATTGATGCTTCCGTTGCCGTCTATGTCACCCTTTTCTACCGTTACTGCATCGGGATCTGCTTCGCCGCAGTTTGCGCATACTCCGTCTACGTAGCTATGTCCAAGGGCTGCAAGGGTTTCGCCTTCTTCATAGTCACAGTTATAGCACTTGCCGCCTGTGTAGCCTTCCTCCGTGCATGTGGGCGCTACTGTTGTTTCCTTCATATTATGTCCGTGCGCTTCTACGTCTGCTACCTTAACTTCGTAACCGCAATAGATACAAACGTCTATTTTTTCACCGGCATCAACACAAGTGTTGGTGTAATACGTGCGATACGTATGCTCCTGATCTGCAATTTCCTGATTGCAAGCAGTGCACTCAACTCTATGTCTGTGACTAAACGTAGGATGAACAGTATAAACCAAAGTTTCTCCGCTATCGTGGAAAGACTTCACCGTGTCATACTTGACATATCCGCAAATTTCACATTCAAGCTTGTTCTTTCCTTCCAACTCACAAGTTGCTTCAGTTACTGTAGTTACATTAAAGCAATCGCCCTCCGCGTGCAGAGTGGGAAGATTTTCAATATTTTCAGCTCCGCAAAGCGTGCAAGTATAGGTGATCTCACCCATAACAAGACACTGAGGTTCTTTTGTTACTTTGCCATCGTCAAACTTGTGTGTGCAAACATTATCACTTGCCGCTTCAACAGCGTTACCAAGCTCTATTCTCTTCATTGCCATAACATCGTAATCGTCAAGGGATGAATCGAATGCGCTGCGATCAAACTCGGGAAGTGAAATATAATTGATAACGTTCTTTGAAACAGAATTAACTATATCATCTGCCGCTTTATCACCGCAAAGCTCTTCAAGCATTGTGAACATCTGATATTCTTCAATACCGTCGCGCATAAGTTCAACTCGAACTGAGCCTATATAATCAACTGTTGTTAGGGACGCCATTGAGGCCGTATAGAACAGCATACCATTTCCGTATACGGGATGTCCGTCCGCATATGTGGGATGAAGGTTTACCTTCCATGCACCCTTTCTGTTGCCTGTTACAGTCGTGTCAACATAAATTCCGTTGATATCGTCATATTCCGTCCAGAAGTTAGCACCGTAATAAAGATATCCTTCAACGTCAAGCTGATACATCTGCCAGAACAGCATTTTTGTTTGAAGACCCGTGTTATCTATAAGATGGTTAGGATATGCATAGCCGCTGTTATATCCTGCGGAATATGTCCACAGTTCGTCATTATTGTTTTCATCTCTGTTTCTGATGATGTTTGCGGAAATAACTCTGTCTCTCATATCACCAAAAACAGCGTCCCAGTTGAAATAGCTTTCGCCCACGAGAAGATTTCCAGATCTGTTGCCCGAAAGGGTTCTTATGGGCGCATCTGATCTGTTCTGATCATAATCGTGTGAAAGGATCTCGCTGAGAGGAGTGAGTCCGTAAAACTGAGGACACCAAATGGTGCAGGACTCGCTATCTATCATTCCCTGTGTTCCATCCTTGATAATAGAAATATCCTGATCTGCCACAGGGCCGTCGTATGTATAATAAGGATACGGATGGTTTTCGTGATAAGGAACCACCTTACCCGCATTGGGCCAATATTTGTCAAGGACTTCAGAACGGTAGATAACGTCATCAACCGTACCTGTTCCTCTGCCCGTCGTGTCAATAAATTCTTTTGACAAAGCTTCGTCAAGGGTGTAGAAATAGAATTTATCCTTTATCTCCTCCCACTCTGCCATACCGCTGAGATCAGCATATATATCGGCATACTCGGGATAGGCTGCGTAGTGATCAAGATATGCGCCCACATTACCGCCGTTAACGTTAGACACTCTTATTGCATTAACTCTGTCGTTTGTTACGTAGGGGTTTGAAGAATCAAGATTGCCGGGAATATCCATTGCAAGAATTCTGTTTTCAAGCAAATAGTCGTAATATTCCTTATAAGAACCGTGAGCATCGTATTTATTATCAAGGAAGAAAGATGTTTTCAATTCTGTCTTTTCGTCAATGGTGAAGTCCCAAACATACGCATAAACGGTTGCGGTTTTTACAATCTGGCTTTCAGAGTTATAAATATTGAGCTGCGCGGAATACCAGCCTGAAGCAGAATCTTCTGTTGTTTTCAGACGGATATAAAACGCCTGGCTCTTTCCTCCATTGAGCTGAAAACGGCCTATTTTGCTTGCAGGAACAATAGGGTCAGGCTGCTCGCCATTGCGAATGAACGTGTTTTCTTCTGTTGCGCCGGGATAAGCAAGAGTGTTCAGATTTTCAAGCTTTGTGTACATCTGATAATAAAGCTCTGCCTCAACAGTGTTACCGTGTTCATCTCTGAAATCTGTGACGCTGGCACGCATCTTTTCTTTCGTTTCATCAGAATAGAGAATAAACTGAGCATTTTCAATTTCATTCTTTGCCATATAAACTGAATATGTATCCATACCGGAAGGCGTTACATCACTTGTCATAACTTTTTTGAAGGCATGTTCAAACCACAGCTCAAGTGATGCATCCTCATATGGAGCAATCTGAGGCTCATAAATATCTGCAGGGTCTGCAGGCTCATCTGCTGCAGAACTGAATATTCCCGCGCACATACTTATCATAAGCACTAAGATCAACGATATTAACGTAAAACGTTTCATAGCTTTCTCCTTGGATTATAATATCTGTCTAAATTCTACCATATGATTTGTACACAGTCAACACTACTGTGTAAAAAACACATTGTTTTTTGTGCTTTTTACACAAGCAGTATTTAGTTAAAACAACCTTTATTTAACTTATTTTTCAGCAGTTTTTGCAACTGCTTTAACGAAGTCACTGATTCTGATAGTGCACCCTGCAAGAAGAGCGTCATCAGCAGAATAAGCTCCGTTCATATCTATTGCTGCCACCTCATCGGGCGTTAACCCAACTATATACTTTTCAAAATTCTGCACCTGTTCAAACCATTCAAGCCCTATTTCAGATGCGCCCTTCATTGCGTAGGAATATCCTGCATCTCTCTTGCCTTCGCCCTTCTCCAGCTCTATAATAAGTCCCGAATGGTCAAAATAGACCTTGGTTTCAGTTTCTTCAATATTGGCAGCCACAATTTTTCCATCGGCTTTCGCCACTGCAGCATACGTGCTCTTAAGTGATGCAACACCGTCACTTTCAGCAGTTGCATTCTTTGAGTCATCACTGTTATTTACAACAGCTAAATCAACTCTTGGAGACGTGCTACTTTCAAAGCTGACACTGTTTTCCTGATCATCAGCTTCGTCTATTGCATCCTTGAAGCCGTTTATATTTATAGTGCAGCCTGCCATTAGCTCAGCTTCCCCGCCGTCCACGTCATCGGCTTCTTCCAAAGTTTTACCCAAAAGAAACTGCGCAAAATGATTTGCCTGCTCATACCATTCCTTACCTATAGCAGAGGCGCTTTTCATACTGTATTCAAGCCCTTGCTCATTTTTAGATCTCATATCCGTTTCAGTATCTGCGGCTCCGCCCTCAAGAGATACGGTGTTTTCTGTTTCATCGAAAACACAATCCACTATTCTTCCCTTTTCATCGCAGATTATGGCCGCAAAGGTTGATGCAAACTTGGCTTTGCCCTCTGTTGCATCGTGATCCTGATGAACACCCAGATAAAGTGTGTAGCTTTCTGCTTTTTTATTGGATTCTGAGTCTGAATTATTATTTGATACATTTCCTGCTTCATTGCTTGTGCATGAACAAAGGCCAAAGCTCATCAATATAATCGCTGTTAAAACAGATATAATTCTTTTCATAGCAACTCCTTAACCGTCAAAACGGCAGTTTTATGTTACTATGTTTGCCAAAGTTGTTGCATTTTATGAATTGTGTTGTTTGAGAAAATATGGTAAGATAAAATCAATTCATTACTAACGAGGTTAAGATTATGATTCACAGCATTGATCTTTCCGAATATAAGGCAATATTATTTGATCTTGATGCAACTCTTATCCCTTTTGATCAAAAGGAGATGAGTAGGGAATTTTTTGCATCCACTCACGATTTTGAAAGGGACAGAAATATTCCCGGCTTTGCCGAGGCTTTCAGCTACGCCTTTGCACAGTGCAAACTTAATCGGGGAGGATGTTTAAATAAAGATGTTTTCGACCGCTGTTTCACAGAAAAGCTCTCCGTTGATAGTCTTGATGCTTTGATGGATGATTTTTACACCACATCCTTCACTGCTACAAAAAAAGTGCTTCAGTATCGCGGAAGTGAAAAGGATATGCTTCAAACCTTGCGCAAAAGCGGTAAAATCCTCATTTGTGCAACCAACCCCGTTTTTCCTATGTCAGCAACAGTTACCCGTATGGCTTGGGCAGGAATTTGCCCTGAGGATTTTGACTTTGTGACTCTTCACACGGAAAGCACTTGGTGCAAACCCAACGCAGAATACTACCTTGAAATACTTGATCGCTTCAAATTATCACCCGAGGATGTGATAATGATAGGAAATGACACACTTGATGACCTTGGAGCTCTGGATGCAGGAATAAAGGTTGTTCTGATCGACGATTTTCTTATAAACCGCGGCGAGATCAACGTTGAGGATTGCGTTCGAATTTCTTATGCAGATTTTCTTTCCTCAGTCAACAAAATGGCTGAAACCCCCTGTAAATAAAGGCTTTTTGCCATTAAGTTTAATACGGCAAAATGGTCATTTTTAGTTATGCGCTTGCATAAAAACATACAAAAACGAGGAATGTTAGCCATTTGACTAATATTCCTCGTTTTTCTTTATTATTTCTCTTAAATAGCTAAAAGTTTTCTCTTCGCCTTCATCAGCAAGCATCCGAAGCAGCTTTTCAAGGAAATCAGAGGTTTCTGTATGGATAAATCTCATTGCCTTGGAGGGAAGAAAATAGTTTAGCGCATCGCTATCCGTGTATTTATCGCCATTATATATTTTGCTTGCGGCAACTCTGTCGCAAAACATTTCTGCCACATAACGAAGCGGCATTTTTATTGGAACCACTCTGCGTTCAATCACACTGTAATCAGTCCAATATTCAAAATGGTGCTTATTGACACCCTTATGATGCAGCCACGCTTCAGAATAGCCTTTATCCCGTCTCTCACCAACATTGGGACTTTCCGTTCCCTTATAATACTTTGCGCCTGCCCAAAATTCCCGCGGAGAATATTTTGAAAGGTCATGAAAAAGCCCCTGCCAGAATATGCCGGCCTTGGCGCAGTGGGCAATCACCTTATGGCGATGCTTTGTTATTGTTTTGAAATGCTTTATAGGGTGCATAAAATTCTCCAAATTACAATCCGAGCAATGTTCCTAAATAAAGAACAAAAGGAATGGTTATCACTGAAAACAATGTGCAAACCGTGAATATCTCAGAGGCATACACGCTGTTTTTCTTAAAACGGTGGCTGAACATAGTGATTATAGTTGCAGTTGGGCAGGACAGCGCAATAACAACTATATTGATTATATTGCTTGGAACCCCAAATTTTTGCGCGTTGCTTACAACAAGCAAAACGCATATAGGCAGCACAAGCAGTTTGAGCGCGCAAATAACAAAGGTTGAAACCCTTGTCAGCGCTTTTCTGATATTGGTTTGAGAGAGGGTTGAGCCTGCAATAAGCATAGCAACGGGCGTGTTCATATCGGCAATGCGCTTCATGGGAGTTACAACTATTTCAGGCAAACGGATGCCGATGAAAAAGCAAAACGCGCCAAGCACCACCGCAATAAGCGCAGGGCTTATCATATTGCGAAGCATTTTTTTCACATCAGTCTCCCCTGACATAAGGCTAAGACCATAAGTCCAGGTGACGAGATGAAAAACCGTTACAAACGCGGTGAGATAGATTATCCCCTCATTACCGTACATACTCTGCACAAGGGGAATGCCTATATAGGAACAGTTTGATAAAAGGATAGAAAGTCGCTCTATTCTATATTCTTTTCTGCTCTTTTTTATTATAAGCATTGAAAGGGGGATCTGCAAGGCAAACGCGATTATTGCAAGAACAAAAGCGAAAAGCAGATTAAGCGCTATTTCGTTTGAATAGGCTGTCTGATAAGAGGTGAAGGTGGTCAGCGGATTTACGAGCATCAGCGCAAGATTGGAAAGACCGCGGTTCACCTCAGGCGTTATGAGCTTCACCTTTCCGCAGATGAAGCCCACCGCCATTATTATAAACATTATTAAAATCTGATATTGAATGGGTGACATATAACAAGTGAATGGTGAAGAGTGAATTTTGACGGTAGAAATCCGCCTTTCAAGCGGATTTCTACATTTTTCTCTCTTATCTTTTTTCTCTTATCTTGCTGAAATCTCTACCATATACAGCTGGCTGCCCTTGCCGCTTACTGTGAGATTATCCTTTGCGCCAATAGCATAATTTGCTGTTTCGTTCATATCCTCATCGCAGATGCGAACATTGAATTTTTCTCCTGCAAGGAAGGGGGTGAGATCAAGGGGCAATGTGCAATCTTCGTCCTTATCCTTATAAACGATAAGAAGCATCTTTCCATCCTTAACGTATCCTGTTGTACGGCATTCAGGTTCAACCGTTACTGCGCAGTCGGAAATCATCGTGCTGTCAACAAAATAATCAAGATACGCCTTACGAAGAGCTGCAACTGTTTTGATCGCCTTTGAGAACTCGGGATACTCAGAAATAAGCGCGCTACCGTTATAGCTTTCGGGACGTGTGGGATATGCGTTAAGCATAAGGTTATCCATAAAGATATACTTAACCTTAACGGGATCTGAGTCTACGTTCATATTTGGACGGCAGGTTGTTACAGCGTGCATATAGGGACGGAGGTCCTTTGCCTTTTTACCGTTCCAGTACTGCCAGTTCCAAGTGAAGTCGGTGTTATCAAGCTCGCTCTCAAAATAGAGTGTTGACTCAGAGGAGAACAGAGTTCCGGGATACATTTCTTCGGTTTCAAGACGGAATTCGTTGATAACGTCGTGAACGAAATTATCACAGTTTTTACCGAGAACATACTGGTCCCAACAGATATTGGGGCATCCCACCTCATCTCTGAGATAGCGAAGACCTGCGAGAACGTCCTCTCTCCACTGCTGGAGTGAATGATCGCTGATCTGGAAGCAAGCCCACTTGTTGCAATAAGGAGCTGCAAACATAGGAACGGATTTAGGCGTTTCTGCCCATGAGCCTGTTCTCTTTTCAATGCCGTAGTGCTTACAGGAATCATCCCAAAGAGAGATCCATGAAACAAGGGGAGTTGCAACGATGCCCATCTCCTTAAGCTTCTGAACGCTCTTCTTAAATTCCTCTTCTCCGCCCCATTCTTCGTAGAATTTATCCTTGCCGAAGGGGAGCGCAAGAGAATAGCAATACCAAAGGTTCATATCATAGAGTCCATGCTCTGCCATATCCTCACCGATCATGGGCATATCGGAATACTTCCAGCTATAGTCTGTGGGATCCTTGGGATAGCCGTCGTTCATAAAGATCGTTCTGAAGCCGAGCATTTCCTTAGCTCGCTGAGGAACGGGAACTACTCTGTGCACATTTTCTGCAATATATTCCTTATAGGGAGCAATACCGTTAAGCCATGTGCCTCCGTGGCAGGTGAGAATATATTCGCCTGAATCGTACTCGCCGTCGCTCTCAATTTTAATATCCTTGACGAATGCAAGACGGAGCTTATCCTCGATATTATCAAGCTTAACCCAAAGCTTTTCGTTATAGCCCATATCTTCAAGGCTTTCAGGACCCCAACCCCAATGCTTTCTGTACATACCGAAACCACCGAATCTTGTACCGAAATCGTACCAACGACCTGTCATAGGAGCTTCCTGAAGTCCGCCTGCATGATAAAATCTACCTGCGCAGCTCTCTGTCCATGCAAAGAAGTTCTCTCTTGTTTCGGGCGTGCTGCGGAGCTCTCTGAAGGGTTCGCAAACACCTGCAAGGAATGTGATCTTGTCGCTTCTGTCGTCAGTTCTTGAAACGATGCCTGACATATCAGGGAAAAGCACCTGTCGGATAGTCGTTTTTGAATTGTTCTTAATATGGCATCTGAGAGAAATGCTCTTGCCGTCCTCGCACTCAGCGAAAATCACCTCAGCTGCAATGCCGCCCTCAAGCTCGTCTACTGCGCCTGTGTCGATAGTTCTCGCCATTTTGGAATACTTGACTGTTACCTTGCCTTCCTCGGCGATGATCTGGGGAGCCTCGCCTCTGTACTGAGCCGTGGCATTTACACGCAGAGTGTCATAATCGGTGTGATAAGGCCAGGCAATATCAAGAATGCCCTTTCCGCCTTCGATCAGGGTGCCCGCCTCGGGGTGAGCAACTGAATAAAGCGCGCCTGTTTCACGGTTAAATGTGAGCGTTGTTCCGTTCAGAATATAACTGACTGTCATCTTACATACCTCGCATAATATAATTAGTTAATTAAATTGACTGTTATAAAGCTTTGCATATCCGCCGCCAAGAGTGAGAAGCTCCTCGTGAGTTCCCTTTTCCTTAACGATTCCGTTTTCCATATAAAGAATAACATCAGCATTTCGTACGGTTGAAAGGCGGTGTGCTACTATAAATGAGGTTCTGCCCTCGGTGAGACGGGCAAACGCCTCTTGAATTATCATTTCCGTTCTTGTGTCAATTGAGCTTGTTGCCTCGTCAAGAATGAGCATGTGAGGAAGTCCCTTCATAATTCTTGAAATAGCCAACAACTGTTTCTGACCTTGAGAAAGCTGAGCCGCTCCCTCTCCGATAACTGTTTCAAAGCCTTTGGGCAGGCGATTGATAAAGCCTTTTGAGCGGGATGCCTTGGCGGCTGTTTGAATTTCCTCCTCGGTGGCGTCAGCCTTTCCGTAGGCGATATTCTCCCAAACGGTTGCATTGAAAAGATATGTGTCCTGAAGGACCATACCGAAGGATGAACGCAAAACCTTTCTCGGAATATCCTTTATATTGACACCGTCAAGAAGTATCTCGCCTTCGTCAACATCATAAAAACGCATCAGCAGATTAATTAGCGTTGTTTTTCCGCATCCGGTGTGTCCAACGATTGCAACTCTCTGTCCTGCTTTAACTTCAAGATCAAGGTTTTCAATAAGCTTTGTGTTTTTGTTATATGAAAAGCTTACGTTTTTAAAAGATATATTGCCCTCTATTTTTTCAGGAACGATTTCCCCGTCGGCAGTTTCATTTTCAGCATCAAGCAACTCAAAAACTCGCTCAGCGCAAGCAAGCGAGCTCTGAAGCTCCGTTATGACGCCTGAAATTTCGTTAAATGGTTTCGAATACTGGGTTGCATAAGCAAGCAAGCAGGAAAGGCCGCCAACGGTGATGGCGCCCACATTGCCCACAATAACAAGAGAACCTGCAAGGGCAACTGCAGCGTATATTATATTATTTACAAAGCGTGTTGAAGGATTTACAAGAGAAGAAAAGAACACGGCATTGAGAGTGTATTTGCAAAGCTTTTCGTTGATCTCATCAAAGTGTTCAGTGTTTTCATCCTCGCGTCCGAAGCGGCGCACCACCTTCTGATTTTCTATCATTTCCTTTGCAAAGGCTGTTTGTTCGCCCCTTGTTTTAGCTTGGAGCGAGAACATTTTATATGTGTTTGCTGAAACGAACTTTGCAATAAAAAGTGACATAGGGGTCAGCACTATAACTGCAATTGCGATGCGCCAATCTATTTTGAGCATAAAGCCGATGGTGCCCACAATAGTTATAATGCCTGTGAAAAACTGAGTGAAACCCATCAGCAGGCCATCGGTGAACTGATCAACGTCCGTTATTACCCGGCTGACAGTTTCACCTTCAGCATGGAAATCAATATAGCTTAGAGGCAATGCCCCAAGCTTTGCGCCTGCATCGCGGCGAATATCCTTTGCAACGCCGAAAGTGAGCGCATTATTGACAACATTCATCACCCATTGCAGCAGCGCGCACAATGCTATTGCGCCACCTGCAATAAACAGACTTTTAATAAGCTTATTATAGTTTACATTTCCTGCTCCGACGATACTGTCAATAGCATCGCCGAATGCTGTGGGAAGATACAGTGAAAGCGCCACTGTTACCGCCGCCAGAAAAACTGACAAAATAAGGAGAAGTTTATATTTTCCAATATATCGGAGAATGCGTTTTACAGTATGCTTCATTTTTCCGCACCTCCGAACTGAGAATCGTATATTTCTTTATACACCGCGCAGCCTGAAAGAAGCTCTTCGTGGTTTCCTATTCCCACCGCCTGACCTTCTTCAAGAACGATTATTTTATCGCAATGCATAACTGAAGACGTTCTCTGAGATACCGTTATAACTGTAGGATTCCAGGGCAGCTCTTTAATATTGGCTCTTAGCTTTGCCTCTGTTGACATATCAAGAGCAGATGCGCTGTCATCAAGAATAAGCACGGGAGCTTTTCTCACAAGGGCGCGGGCAATGCTAAGACGCTGCCTCTGTCCTCCGGAAAAGTTCTTACCGCCTTCGCTGACGCTATAGCTGAGCGCTCCATCCTTTTCCATTATAAAATCATATGCGCAAGCGGCCTTCAAAGCATCAAGGAGCTCTTCATCCGGTGCACCTTCATTGCCCCATTTGAGATTATCTCTCACGCTGCCCATAAAGAGAACTGCTTTCTGCGGAACGTATGCAAGCTTTTCTCTCAGAGCCTTTTTATCCCATTTATCAACATCAAGACCGAACACTGAAACTGTTCCTTCTGTTGCAGGGTAATACGCACCAATAAGCTCTGCAAGAGTGGTTTTGCCACTGCCTGTTCCGCCGATGATACCAAGCGTCTCTCCCTTTTTCAGTTCAAAGGATATATTTCTAAGAGAAGGCTCGGTTGATGCTCCATAGCAAAGAGCTACATTTTCAAATTTTATGGCAACGCCATCGTCAAGGATCTCACCGTCAAGCTTTTCATCCTCAATATCAAGGATCGCAGAAATTCTGCCCCCTGAAGCAACACCCTTAGTCAGCGTTACTATAAGGTTTGCCAGCTTTACAAGCTCAACCAATATCTGTGACATATAATTATAAAGCGCTATCACAGCTCCCACCGTTAAAGCGCCTGCCTCAACTCTGAGGGCTCCGCTGTATATAAGCCACACGATCGCGCCGTTTAAGATTACAAACGTGAGAGGATTGGTCAAGGCAGAGATAGTTCCTGACAAACGCTGAACTCGATTGAGCGCAGAATTCGCCTCGCCGAACTTTCTCTCCTGCTGTGCCTCCATACCAAAAGCACGCACAACTCTTGCGCCGCCCAAGCTCTCTCTTGTGGAAAGAGTGAGCTTATCAAGACTGCCCTGCACCTTTTTATAAAGGGGCATTGATATGAACATTATCGTATAAACGATCACAGCCAGAATCAGTATAGTCCCAAGGAAAACAAGGGTTGATTTTTTATCAACTATATACGCCATAACCGCCGCGCCGAAAACTATAAAGGGAGAACGCAGAAACAGTCGCAGCGCAAGATTGACTCCGTTTTGAACAGTGTTAACGTCGCTCGTTATTCTCGTGACAAGGGTTGAGGTTCCGACCTTATCTATCTCGGAAAATGAAAGACGATGTATTTTTGCAAAGAGCTGACTTCGCACTACTGCCGCAAAGCTCACTGATGCTCTCGCTGCAAAATACTGAGCCGTTATTGAAAACAAAAATCCAAGCGCGCCAAGTGCCGCAAGCACAAGGCTCATTTTCACAAGATAGCCTCTGTTACTTTCAGAAATTCCAAGATCTATCATATTGGCAACCACAAGAGGCACAAGCAGCTCAAAGGTTGCCTCAATCATTTTAAAGAGAGGCGCAAGGACACATTCAAGGGTGTGCCCCTTCATATATCTAAGCAATTTTTTCATTAATGTACACTTCTCCACAATAATACATATTAATTATATACCCTGCCCTCATTTATGTCAAACGCTATTTAGAAATAACTTGAAAAAATAACTTTCAAGAGATATACTTTAGTTATGGAAATGAAATACAAGCTGATTTATGCAAATAGGAAAACCGTTTCTATACGGATCGATGAAAATGGAGCGCTTATGGTGCGCGCGCCATATTTCACCTCAAAGAATGAAATTGAAAAAATCATTGAAAAACACCGACCAAAGCTTGAAAAAATGATAGAAAACGTGCTTTTAAAGGAGGAAGCCTTAGCAGAAGCAGATTTAAGTGTTTTAGAAGAACGATTAAAAAGCTTAGTTCTTCCCCTTGTGGAAAAATACTCGGAGAAAATGGGGATTTCTCCTCAAAAGATAAAATTCACTAACGCAAAAAAACGCTTTGGCTCCTGCAATTCCAGAGGCACAATATGCTTTTCACGGTTTCTTGCTCTTTATCCCCTTCAGGCAATTGAATACGTTGTTGCTCACGAAATGGCGCATCTTCTGGAAATGAACCATTCTCCACGTTTTTATGCCATAATAGAAAAGCATCTCCCCGATTGGAGAGACAGAAAAAAATTGTTGGTTTTGAAAGTTTAGACAGATAAATGATAATTTAGCGTAATAACTATATTAGATGACTGTAGG
>JAGAPL010000010.1 GCA_017623255.1 Clostridia bacterium | reverse complement strand
TTATGGCAACAAAGCCTGAGCTCGCTATGCAGCTCGCAGTTAAGGGTATGCTTCCCCATAACTCCATCGGCGATAAGTCCATCACACGCCTTAAGGTATATGCAAACGAAGCACACAAGAACGAGGCTCAGAAGCCCGTTCCTTACGAGTTCTAAGAAAGGGGATAACAGAATATGTATACAAGTGCAAAGCCTTATTTCTATGGCACAGGTAGAAGAAAGAGCTCTACAGCTCGCGTACGTCTGTATCCCGGTACAGGTACAATCACAATCAACGGTCGTGATATCGACACATATTTCGGCCTTGAAACACTCAAGCTCATCATCAACCAGCCCTTCATGGTAACAGATACAATGGGCAAGTTTGATATCGTAGCAAACGTTCGCGGCGGCGGCTTCTCCGGTCAGGCAGGCGCTATCCGTCACGGCGCAGCTCGTGCACTCCTTCTCGCTGACGAGACATTCCGTCCCGCTCTCAAGAAGGCAGGCCTCCTCACAAGAGACCCCAGAATGAAGGAAAGAAAGAAGTACGGTTTGAAGGCAGCTCGTCGTGCAAGCCAGTTCTCCAAGAGATAATTATTTCCTGTATTGGATTTGTTATCAAAACCCCGAAGCTGTTGCTTCGGGGTTTTCTTGTTTAAACTATCATTTATAGTAAATTGAGGTGCCTTTATGAATTTGTCACAACCGAAAATATGCACACTCAGCGGCAACACATTGAAAATAATAGCGGCAGTTTCAATGCTGCTTGATCATATAGGGTATCTGTTTTTCCCTCAGATGATCATATTCAGAATTCTTGGAAGAATAGCATTTCCTATATTTGCTTTTATGGTAGCTGAGGGGTGTAGATATACAAGAAGCAAGTTCAGATATTTTGCCACAATGTTCACTCTTGCTTTTGCCATACAACTGGTTTATTATTTCTACAGCAAAAAAATGACGCTCACAGTGATCGCAACCTTCACAATAGCAATATTGCTTATATATGGGCTTCAGTCGGTTAAAGCTGTTATCCTTGATGAAAAAAGCAGGTTGTTCGAAAAGCTCCTTGTGGTAGAATTGTTTGCTATGTCTGTTGTGGCAGTGTATGTTCTCAATCAAATAGTATCCATAGAGTATGGCTTCTATGGCTGTATGCTTCCCGTTGCGGCATCTTTTCTGCACGCGCCTAAGGGAAACAAAAACAGCGTGTTTGAAAAGTTGGATAAGCTCTCGATACATATATTGGTGATGGGAATATGGCTGTTTATGATGTCGCTGCAGGGAGGATGGGTTCAACCATATTCACTTTTGGCTTTGCCATTGCTGTTTTTATATTCAGGGGAGCGTGGAAATGGCAAATTGAAATATTTCTTCTATATATTTTATCCTCTTCACCTTGCGGTGCTGGAAGGCTTGAAGCTGCTTATTGAGACAGTGACGAAATAGCGTGGAAGAGCATTTTAGCGCAATAGTGTTGCACAAACGATAATTAAAAAACTTGCATACTTTGGTATGCAAGTTTTTTAATTGTAATTATTTTCGAAAAAGGCTTTCACTGCGGAATAATTTTTCACACCGTAGAAAGAATAACTACGAGAAAGGGGATATTTCTCATTTTTCAGATTTCCCATAACAATTTCAAAGGAGGCATCTGCAACAACTGTTAATCTGCCGATGTTGAATATCTTTTCAAATGCGCTTTGCTTATATTTAACGCGGCGCACGTTTTTCAGTGTGATTTTTGCCTTCACTCCGTAACCGGCTCTGCCCAGCTGATCATATTCAGTGAATACGATACTATCTTTTTCAGCCTCTAAGGATGATGGATAGTCGCGCCGTATAAGAAAGAAGATCATAACGTTTATAATAGCGAAGATCACAGCGATCCACCACACCAGCTCGCCGAGAATGAAAAGAAGAACTATTGGAGCAAGAAAAAAGAGACCGTGGGAAACTGAGAATTGATGGCGATATGCTTCGCTGTAAAAGAGAAATAATTTGTTTAAGCTGATTTTCATAATTAACCTCAAATGATTTATAGCTATATTCTATCATTAATTTTGGTATTTTTCAACAATATGTGATGATGAATTTGGATAAAAACTATGATTTCATGTAAAATGCTTTACTTTCACACAAATATTTGGTATAATATGGATAGCTCGCAGGTATTAACAAAATCGAAACAAATACCTGCACTTATTTTTATTTATTCTATAAGGAGAAAGCTATGGAAAACACTAAGAAAGAAAAACGACTTCTCAAAAAAGCCTATAAAAAGGCTAAAAGAAAAGCCATACGTCCTTGGCGCTTCTTTAGCTGGCTGTTTTTGGTTTTGACAGTTGTTTTGGTTGCGGTATCAGTTGTCGTAGGAATGTTTGATAACACTATCGCACTTCTTGTTAAGGGTAACACCTTCTGGCAGCTTGAAAACGAAGATGCCAATGCTGTTTATTTTGAGGGAAAATTTGATTCTCAGGAGGAAAGACTTGAAGCAGGTCAGCAGCTTTGCTATCAGGTTGAAGCAGAAGGCGCGGCGCTTCTTCTCAATAACGGCGCACTTCCTCTTGCCTCCGGTGC
>JAGAPL010000054.1 GCA_017623255.1 Clostridia bacterium | reverse complement strand
TGTGTAGCCTTCCTCCGTGCATGTGGGCGCTACTGTTGTTTCCTTCATATTATGTCTATGAGCTTCTACGTCTGCTACCTTCACTGTGTAGCCGCAGTAGATACACACGTCATTCTGTTCGCCTGCATCAACGCAAGTGTTGGTGTATTCAGTTGTGTAAATATGTTTTGACGTTCCAATTGACTCATTACACTCAGGACATATCATATCGTGAACTGCTGTCATTATCTGATTGGGTTTATAGCTAAGAGCCTTATCATCGTTATGATAAGCAATTACTGTTTCGTATTTTGCATATCCGCAAAGTGTACACTCATATCTGATCTCACCATCAGAAGTGCACTTTGCTTCTTTCGTTACAGTTATATTCCAGCAATCACCCGAAGCATGAAGAGTTGGAATATACTCAGTTTGAGTTGCTTTGCAAAGAGTGCAAGTATATGTTTTTTCACCCATCACAAGACAGGTTGCTTCTTTTGTTACAACGCCTTCGTCGTAGATATGGACACAGTCCTTCTTTGAAGCTGCCTCAAGCTGATTACCGAGCTCTATTCTCTGCGCCGCCAAAATATCATAGTCATCAAGCGCTTCATCAAATGCGCTACGGTCAAATGAAGGCAAAGATATATAGTCCACAGCACTGTTGAACACAGAATCAATTATAGAGTTTGAAGCTTCGTTTCCGCAAAGTTTCTCAAGCATTGCGAACATCTGGTAGTCCTCAACGCCGTCTCTCATCATTTCAACACGGATGGAGCCTATATAGTCAACAGTTGTAAGGTTGCCCTGAGACGCTGTGTAGAAAAGAACTCCGTTTCCGTAAACGGGATGTCCGTCAAGATAAGGATAGTTGGGACGAAGATTTGTTTTCCACGCGCCGCTTCTGTTGCCCGTTACTGTTTTATCAACATAGCCTGAGTTCATACTGCTATATTCATCCCAGGAGTTAGAGCCGTAGTACAGGTATCCCGTTATATCATCACGATACATATGCCAGAACATCATTTTTGTCTGAAGCCCCGTATTCTCTATGAGATGGTTTGGATATGTATATCCGCCGTTATTTCCTGCTGAATATATCCAGGTTTTATCCTTATTCTCTCCGTTTTCGTTTCTGATGATCGTGTTGGAAACTATTCTGTCCTTATAATCACCGTAGATATTTTCCCACATAAAAGTCCATTCGCCAGCAAGGAAATTACCTGACGCAATACCTGAAAGGTTACGGACCGGTCGGGAATCATCGTTCATGTCATAATAGAAACGGTTAAGCTCAGTGAGAGGAGTATACGCATAATATCTGGGGCACCAGATAGTTACAGCTGCGCTGTCTATCAACTCCTGAGTTGCATCCTTTATTTCGGAAGGATCATAGGAGCTCATAGGAAGATCGTATTTATCATATGGATAAAGATGATTTATGTGATATGGCACAACCTTTGCAGCGTTTGGCCAATATTGATCAAGTTTTTCTGCTCTCGCTTTAACGTCGTCAACTGATCCCGTTCCGCCATACTTGGGATGGAGACATTCATCAAGAGTGTAAAAATAGAACTTATCCTTTATTTCGTCCCACTCTACCATACTGCTTACATCTGTGTAAATATCAGCATATTGGCTATAAAGCGCAGGTTCATCAAGATATTTATTATCGTTTCCTCCGCCAACTGCCGAAACTCTTATAGCGTTCACGCGGTCATTTGTCAGGTATGGATTGGATGAGTTTACCACACCGGGCACGTCCATTGCAACAAGTCTGTTTTCAAGCAGATAATCATAATACTCCTTATATGAGCCATATGCATCGCTTGTTTTTGAAAGATAGATTGAAGATTGCAGCTCGGTTTTTTCTGAAAGCGTGAAATCCCACACGTAAGCATAAACTGTTGCTGTTTTAACCACCTGGCTTGCAGAGTTATATATATTGAGCTGAGATGAATACCAACCTGAAGGTGTGTCCTCAGTGGTCTTCAGTCTAATATAAAAAGCCTGACTTTTGCCGCCGTTAAGTTGAAAACGACCTATTTTACTTGCAGGCACCACGGGGTCGGGCTGCTCACCGTTACGAATAAAAGAAGATTCCTCCGTTGCACCGGGATAATTTAGGGTATTCAGATTTTCCAAGGTTACGTACATCTGATAGTAAAGCTCGGCATCAATAGTGTTACCGTTTTCGTCCTTGAAATCAGCAACAGATGCGCGCATCTTCTCCTTAGTTTCATCGGAATAGAGCACAAACTGAGCATTTTCTATCTCATTTTTACCCATATACACAGAATAAGTATCCATTCCCGAATGGGTAGTATCGCTGGTCATAACCTTTTTAAAGGAATGCTCAAACCACATATCGATTGTAGGGTCCTCATATTCCGCCGTTTGCACAGAATATATGTGGGCAGGGTCGGTTATTTCATCAGCCGCCGCGCTGAAAACACCTGCACAAAGGCATATGAGCAAAGTGATTGTTATAAGAGATAATAATACACGTTTCATTCTCTCACCTCCGTTTGAATAATGCACAACTTTACACCTTGATGTTATCATATTATTTGTTAAAAGTCAACAGAATAGTGCGTGAATTTGCAACGCCAGATAACCTTCTGTAAAGCAGATAAATTATTGTTTAACGGTATAATTGTGGCGAACACCTGTAGGGCGGCTTGCCCTGGGTCCGCCGTTTCATAAAGTT
>JAGAPL010000053.1 GCA_017623255.1 Clostridia bacterium | reverse complement strand
GTTCACATGGATTCCTATCGGCATAGTTGCTCTCTTCAAAAAAGTTGAGTGGACTCCCATCAAGCATTCTGTTAATAAGAATGTTGATGATATGAAGATCAAAAAGTAATAAATTAAAGCCTTCTCCGTTGGAGAGGGCTTTGTTTTTTCTGTTTTCTCATTTTTCTTTATTTTTTGTTGATTTACGTGGAATAATATGATATAATAACCCATATTTATTTTTTTGAAGACTGGCGGTGTATTTTAATGACACATATAGCTATAATCGGTTTCGGCGTTGTTGGCGGCGGTATCACAGAGGTTATCCGACTTAATAAAAAAGCGATCCTCCGCGCAACAGGCGATGAAATCAATGTTAAATATATTTTAGACCTGAGAGATTTTCCCGATTCTCCCTATGCTGACAGAGTTGTTCACGACTTTTCTGTTATTCTTAACGACCCCGAGGTTAAGATCGTTTGCGAAACAATGGGCGGAGTAAATCCGGCGTTTGATTATTCCATGCAGGCGCTGAGAGCAGGCAAAAGCGTCGTAACCTCCAATAAGGAGCTTGTTGCAAACCGCGGTGTTGAGCTTATGGCAGAAGCTAAGAAAAACGGCGTTTCTTATATGTTTGAGGCAAGCGCAGGCGGCGGTATTCCCGAAATAAGAAGCCTTCGCACAAGCTTTGGTGGAGACACCGTTTCCGAAATTGACGGTATTCTCAACGGAACAACTAACTATATTCTCACAAAAATGAAAAACGAAGGCGCAGATTTTGCCGATGTTTTAAAGGAAGCGCAGAAGCTTGGCTATGCTGAAGCTAATCCTGCGGCTGACGTTGACGGCATCGACGCCCAGAGAAAGATAGTTATCCTCACAGCTATCGTAACAAATCAGCTTGCATCCTGTGATAAGGTATATACAGAAACAATGACTAAGATCACACCTGCTGATATGGATGCAGCAGCTCGCTGGGGCGGCACAGTAAAGCTTCTCGGCAGCTCCAGAATAGATCATGAAAACGGCAAGGCAGCAATTTACGTTTGTCCCACATTTGTGCCTAATTCCTGCCCCATTGCTCACGTTGACGATGTTTATAACGGAATCAGAGTAAACAGCGCTGTAACAAACGACTATATGCTCTACGGCAGAGGCGCAGGCAGAATGCCCACAGCAGGCGCAGTTGTTTCTGACGTGGTATCCATTCTTTCCGGAGTTGGCGCAAAGGAACTTGCAATGGATTGGGAGCACGCTGAAGACGATTTCGTATTGCCCTTTGGCGAAATAAGCTTCGCATATTATGTTCGCATCAGCACAGATAGCGTTGATGAAACGCTTGAGAAGGCTCGCCTTGTATTTGGTGAAATTGAAGTTCTTGCAGGCTCACCTGCAGGCTGTGTTGAATTTATCACAGCAAAGATAGCAGAGAAGGATGCAAATGCAGCATTCGAGGGCGGTGCTCTCGGCGAAGTAGAGTCAAGAATAAGACTTATGTAATAAAAAACGGAGAATCCGAAAGGATTCTCCGTTTTCTCGTTTTATAGAAACAACTCTCGCAAAGTGATAGTCAGGGTAACGCAATGGTTGATTGTGAGAGAATAGGTGCTTTGGTATAATTATATTATAAAATATAGGGGGAACACGATGAAGAAGGAAAAAAAGGAAGTAAATCTGCGGCAAAGCCTGCAAAACGCAATTTTCTCGGTTTCAGAGCTTTTTCGGTTCAATAAGCGATTTGTTATAGCCAATTTCATAATAGTTATCGGTCTTCATCTGATGTATGCATTTGAGTCCACCTATTATGTAAAGTGGCTTATTGAAGCGATAAGTAGCAAAGGCCATTTCGAAAAAATTGTTTTTGTGGTTTGTCTTTTTGTTGGAGTGAGATTTCTTGCGGATTGCATTGACTGGATCTATTATTGCTATGAATCGGACATAGTTTTCAGCCGTTTCGCGCAGTATTTCAACCGAAAGATATTCAAAAAAGCGGGCAACGTTGAGCTTGCCTGCTATGAGGATGCGGAGTTTTATAATAAATACACAATGGCGCTTGATTCAACGTCAAACAGAATGATGAACGTTTGCGGACATACGGCAAATATGAGTGGAACTCTTGTGAGAGTTATTGTTTTGCTGGCGGTGATGATATCAATTGATCCCGGTGTGTCAGCGTTTCTTGCTTTTCCGCTTGTGGGTAATTTTGTTTTCGGCAGATGGTTGAACAATATTGAACAAAAACGATATAAGTCAATCGCCAAAGATAACAGGGTTATAGACTATGTGCTGAGAGTGCTTCATTTACAGCAGTTTGCAAAGGAGATAAGACTGACGGATATTTTTTCTTTGATGCAGAAAAAGCATTTTAAAGCCGTTGATAATGTTTGCTTTCAGTACGACAAATATGCTTTTAAAGCGGGAAGCGTTTATTGGGTGAAAACGATGCTGACCTTCACATTCACTTTTGAGGGTATTCTTGCATATTGCAGCTACAGGGCGCTTGTTAGCGGAACGATTGATCTTGCTGAAATGACTATTATGACCAGCGTTATGACCTCTGCTGCATGGGGCATCATATATCTGTTCAATGCAATGATGGAAATCCATCGCGAAAGCGTTTATATACAAAATGCCCGCGATTTCCTCGCCTATGAAGAAAAGATTCCTGAGAATGCCGAGGGCATTGTCGCGCCTGATGAAATCGAGAGCATAGAGTTTAAAAACGTATGCTTTACATATAAAGGAGAGAGTAGCCCCACACTGAATAATATTTCATTTAAGCTTGAAAAGGGAACAACTGTAGCTCTTGTAGGTCATAACGGTGCAGGAAAAACCACTCTCGTCAAGTTGTTGTTGAGACTTTACGATGCAGAAAGTGGAGAAATATTGCTCAACGGGATCAATATAAAGAAATATGAGGTTGCCTCATACAGAAAGCTTTTCTCAGCTGCTTTTCAGGATTATCAGGTAATCGCAATGAGTGTGCTTGATAATATAGTTATGGGCGTTGATGTTCCCGATTGCGAAGCCAAAGCAGAAGAAGCTCTTCGCAAGGTTGGCTTGTGGAATAAAGTGTCAAGACTTGAAAACGGTATCCATACAACTATGACAAGGGAATTTGACGATCGTGGTGCAGTCCTTTCGGGAGGTCAAAGTCAGAAGCTTGCAGTCGCAAGAGCATTGATGCAAGATGGCAAATGTATGGTTTTTGACGAGCCATCCAGCGCCCTTGATCCAATCGCTGAATACGATCTTTTCAAAACCATAGTTGAAGAAACCGAAGATAAAACAACGGTTATTATATCTCATCGTCTTTCATCGGTTAAGGAAGCGGATATCATATATATGCTTGAAAAGGGAGAGATAGTTGAAAGAGGAACTCATAAGGAACTGATGGATATGGGCGGAATTTATTATAATATGTATATTCATCAGGCAAACAGCTATATGGCTAAATGCGGAGAGGAGGCAGGCGAAAATTGAAAAAGGGAAAACTTGTTATGGAAAAAGCGCCACAGCTTTCTCCCAAAAAACTGCTTTTGCACAATTGGTATATAACAAAACTGATGTTTTCTGCAGCTCCCCTTGGCTTTTTTCTCTATTTTCTTGAGCAGTTCAGAGTAAATGCGTTTATTTTTGTTGAGCATACTCTTATGATACGTGCGGTTCTTGAATGTATTGAATACGGCAAAAGTTTCCGCGAGGCAATAATCCCCGTTATAACGGTTGCGGTGCTTTTAATAGTAACGAGTATCCTCGGGTCCATCGTAGGTCAATGGCAGCTTCCTAAAGCTAAACTGAAGGCTCAGACAAAGATGAAAAATATGATCTTTGAAAGAGCAAAGGACGTTGACCTTAAATATTTTGACGATCCCGAATATTATAATGATTTTATTTTAACGGTTGAAAAAATAGGCGGAATCGTTGACTATATATTTGATATAGCAGGCGTTCTTGGGGGAGCGCTGGGAACCTTCGTCACAACGGGAGTATATTTTTTCACAGTCAGTACGCCCTCATTTTTTCTGATAGTACTTTCAACTGTAGTACATCTTGCATTTATAATCAAGCGCAGTAAGATTCATTACAGCAAATCTGTAACAAGTCAGAAATACAGCCGCAGAACAGCATATATAAAGCGCCTGTTCTATTTTCAGGATTATGCAAAAGAGCTTCGCCTGAACAGCGCAGTGAAGGAGAGAGCCTTTGAAGACTATGACAAGGCTTATGACGGTCTGGTGGAAAATGAAAAGGCGCATAACAGAAAAGCTACCATAATTAGTTTGTGTGACCTTGGTATAGAAATGGTGCTCCTTGATGTGATTTTAGTTCTTGTTCTTGCCTATCAGGCGAACGTGCTGGGGCTTATCAGCTATGCAACCGTTATAGTTATGATAAACTCAACCTATAGCTTGCGCCGCGCTTTCACCAATATTGTTTATAAGATCGCAACGTCATCGGAATACTGCATGTACGTGGAAAAATTCCGCAGCTTTCTCTCTAAACAGCCTGAGATAGTGTCGGTCAAAGCTCTTCCCGTTTCAGAGGAAGCCTGTACGCTGGAGTTGAGAAACGTTTCATTCAGATATAATGATTCTGAGGGAGACGTTATAAAAAATGTTTCGCTGAAGCTCAGCAGCAAAGAAAAAATAGCGCTTGTTGGTTATAACGGCGCGGGAAAAACCACGCTTATAAAGCTGATAATGAGATTATATGATCCGACGGAGGGTGTGATCCTGATGAACGGCGTGGATATAAAAGAATATGATGTTGAAGCCTATAGGCATCATATCGGAGTGGTTTTTCAGGATTTTAATCTTTATTCTGCAACGGTTGCGGAAAACGTTGTTATGGGGAACGTGCCGGGTGATAGCAAAGATAAAATTCAGCTTGCTTTGAAGCATAGCGGATTTGAACAAAAACTGAGTGAGATGCCGCTTGGAATATACACTCCGCTGACAAAGGAGTTTGAAGAGGAAGGCATCAATCTTTCAGGGGGAGAGAGCCAGAAGATAGCAATTTCACGAGCCTTTTATAAAAATTCCAATCTTATAATCCTTGATGAGCCGTCAAGCGCGCTGGATCCAATAGCAGAATACAAATTCAATCGCTATATGGCGGATGCGGCAAAGGATTGCACGGTTATATTCATTTCTCACAGGCTTTCCACAACCCGCCTTGCTGACAGAATAGTGTTTCTTGAAAACGGATCCGTCTGCGAGGACGGAACTCACGATGAGCTTCTTCAGCGTTGCGGAAAGTATGCTGAAATGTGGCATACACAGGCTGATAAATATATTGCTTGAGGTTCTGACAAATCTTGTTGTTGCAAAGCCGCATATAATGTGATAGAATAAATATAGAAAAAGAAAAGGAGTTGCGGCTATGAAAAAAGGAATAGAATTTGTTTGGCAGGATAGAAAGAGAATATTTTTCGGTCTTCCCTGGAGCTTCACAAGATATTATCTCACAGATGATAAGCTTCTTATTGACACGGGCTTCTTTTCAAGAACTGAGGATGAAGTGCGTCTGTATAGAATAATGGATATGACCTTGCGCCGTTCACTTTGGGAAAGGTTGTTTAATCTTGGCACTATCCATTGCTGTTCAGGCGATAAAAGTATGGGCGAATTTGATATAAAGCATATCAAAAATCCTAAGCTCATAAAGGAAATGCTTTCCGAAATGGTAGAAGAGAAGCGCCTTGAGCGCCGCGTTGGTATGAGAGAATTTATGGATGGCGATGCGGATGACGAGATAGTAGCTGACGAAAATGAACATTGAATTAATTAAATAAACAAAAGCCACCGAATTCGGTGGCTTTTGTTGTGGAATTTATGATACAAACGATGGTTTGCCGTACAACTCGTAGGGGCGGATAGTATCCGCCAGTCTATAGCATAGACAAATATTTTAACGAAACAGATGTATGTTTACATTGGGACGGGAAGATGATATCTTCCCCTACAGGCGCAACCGTAAACGATGATTTATACTACCAAACAATTCGCATCATCAAATCTAATGTTTCCACGATTTGTATCGATTCCCATCAATAAATAACAACCGTTGAAAGCGCCTGCTTCTGCTCTTCTGTGGGCATTTTCAGCTTTCCGTTGGCTATAAGAGCTTTCATGCAGTGGAGAATAAACCAACCGTCTGACGTGAAAAGGAACTGGAGACCAAACTTCTGCATTTTATGGAGATGAGAAGGCGTTGCTTCCATAACTGCTTCAATATAGGGTTTTTTGAGTACTTCAAATTCGTCGCGATGCTTTTCTCTGATCTTCTCACCTATATCTGCAAGAGCCTTCCAAGCTTCGTCTCCGTGCACCCAAACACACTGAGTTGTTGCCCAAAATCCGTTTTCATTATCAAGAACCTTTTTTAATCCATGCTCCGCAAGGAATGCATATTCATCGCAGCTCAGCTTATCTCC
>JAGAPL010000009.1 GCA_017623255.1 Clostridia bacterium | reverse complement strand
ACTTCAAATACGCCGTCGTCAGAAATTTCAAGAATGGATACGTCGAATGTACCGCCGCCAAGGTCATAGATCATAACCTTCTGGTCCTTATCCTGATCTGCGCCATATGCAAGAGCTGCTGCTGTGGGCTCGTTGATGATTCTGAGAACCTCAAGACCTGCGATCTTACCTGCATCCTTTGTTGCCTGACGCTGCGCATCGGAGAAGTATGCGGGTACTGTGATAACTGCCTGAGTTACGGGGCAGCCAAGATATGCTTCTGCATCGCTCTTAAGCTTCTGCAGGATCATTGCGGAAATTTCCTGAGGAGTGAAGTTCTTTCCGTCGATTGCTACCTTATAGGAAGAACCCATCTCTCTCTTGATACTCATAACTGTACGATCAGGGTTTGTGATGCTCTGACGCTTTGCAACCTGACCAACCATTCTTTCGCCATCCTTGGAGAATGCAACAACGGAAAGTGTTGTTCTTGCTCCTTCGGGATTGGGAATAACTACGGGCTCGCCGCCCTCAAACACTGCAACGCAGGAGTTTGTTGTACCTAAATCTATACCAATAATCTTTGCCATTTTGTTTTTCCTCCAAAATATATATAATTTGTTTTTGTTTACTTAATTTGCAACCGTTACCATTGCGTAACGGATGATTTTATCTCCCAAACGATATCCCCGCTGATATACTGCAACGATCTCATTTTCTCCCTTTTCGGAATTTTCTTCGTGCATAATAGCATTATGGATATTGGGGTCAAACTGTTCGCACGGCTCGCCATAAGCTTCAATGCCCATTTTAGAAAGAACATCGGGCAATGTGCCAAGGATCATTGAAACGCCCTCTGCAACCTTATCAGCATCAGTATAACCTGTTGCTCTCTGAAGATTGTCTATCATAGGAAGAAGCTCCTTGATCGCGTCAGCCTTAGCTTCGGAATAAATCCCCTCGCGCTCCTTCTGACTGCGGCGGCGGAAATTATCATATTCGGCTGCGCAACGAAGATATTTATCTTCGGCTTCCTTTGTTTTAGCTTTTTCAGCTTCAACTTCAGCCTTCAGAGCCTCGATTTCTGCCTTATGCTTCTTATTTTCTGCTTTTTTATCCTTTTTTGTTTCTTTAGGTTCTTCCGCAGCAGTTTCTTCTGCAGCAACCTCTTCCACTACTTCTTCAGCGATGTTTTCTTTATTTTCCATCTCTGCCTCCGTTTCTTTATTCTCTGTTGTCCGACTCGCTGAGAATGTCGCTTACGCTTTCAGCAATGCCGTCTATCATAGAAATGACTTTTTTATAATTCATTCTTGTGGGACCGATGATTCCAAGAGCGCCAACCGTTTTGTCCCCTTGTTTTACAGGTTTAAATACCAGCGAAGAGCTATCCATTATTATAACGGGGTTTTCGCTGCCTATATACACCTGAACGCCGTTTTCAGACTCACCTGAGGGCATCATGGGAGCAGTTTCGCCTGAAATGAGACCTACCAGTTCATCCTTGCGCTCAAACATAGCAAGCATATCGCGGAGCTTTCCTATATCATAGAATTCTGGATAGGCAAGAAGCTTATTCATTCCCTCAACCTTTAATTCTCCGCCCGATGCCGTGCTTATTGTTTGGCAGATGCATTTGACAACGGGAGAAACCAGAAATGCATACTCTCCCATAACACTTTCCATTTCCATCATAATGGGCAGAGATATCTGATCTCCTGTTATACCTGTCAACCTCATATTGAGGAGCGCTGCAAGCTTTCTTACAGCTTCATCGGTTACGGGAGCTTCGCAAACAAGATTCTGAGTTCTCACTGCACCGCCCGCTGTTACCATAACAAGTACAAGCTGTCTGGCGTCTATCTGGATAAGCTCGTATTTCTTCACCGTCATTGAAGAAATTCTCGGACGAACTGCAAGCGCCGTGTAGTTTGTCATTTTCGCCGCAAGGCGCATGGCGCTGTCAAGAATGCTGTCAAGCTGCGCCTGCTTTACTCTGAGTGCTTCACGCAGGTTTTCAACCTCACTTGAGGTGACCCTATATCGTTCAACTAAGGAGTCTACGTAAAAACGGTACCCTGCTTCGCTGGGAATTCTGCCTGCCGAGGTATGCGGCTGTTCAAGAAAGCCCATTGCTTCAAGCTCTGCCATTTCATTTCTGATTGTGGCTGACGAGCAAGTGACGATTCCGCTTTGAGTGAGGACTTTACTTCCCACCGGCTCACCGTTTTCTACATGAGCATCTACGATGGCTTTCAGGATCAGTTTTTTTCTTTCGCTGAGACTTCCGTCCATCAACTTCATGTTTCAGACCATTCCTTTCAGATTTTTAGCACTTGAGTTTATTGAGTGCTAAATGTTGTTATAAATTTACCACTCAAAACCCCAAAAGTCAATAACAATCTTGATATTTTATGTGAACTTTTTATTAAATCAGAAGCAGAGTGCCAAAAAAATCAGTTTTTTCTCACTTTTGCTATCTTTTTCTGTATAAATTGCATATATAACAAAACTATTGAAAAACAATTGCCTCCGTGATATAATATTCAGGTACAAAAAGAATAACACAGTTCGGGGGAGATTTCTCTCCAATCGGTCGCTTTGAGTGCAAGCGATCGGGGATAAGGAAACTGCGGTGAAATTCCGCGACAACAGCCATTACCGTTATAGCCGGAATGCTTATCGTTCTGTGAACTGCATCAACTCCTTGGGCAAATGAAGGAAAAGGCGGAATCGGTTTAACAACCAAAACGGGATCAGCTTATGCTCCCGCTGTTTTCGCTTTCCTTTTGGAAGGCGTTTTTTGCTTTATGCTTTTCGTGCAAATCATTTTATACGAAAAGAGGTTTTTTAGAAATGAAAACAAAACTCCTTGCGCTGCTTTTGTGCGCGCTGATGATCTTCAGTCTTTGCGCTTGCAATGCAAACACTGAAACACCTAACGACACAGATCCCACTGAGTCAAAAACAGAAAACACTACCGAAGACTTAGGTTTATGGGCTGACGCCACATACACTGAAGACAAGGATTTCGGCGAAGGCTCAAAAACAATCAAAGTTGAAGTTATAGCAGAAGAAAGATCTGTTACCTTCACGATTAAAACAGATGCTGAAACTCTGGGAGACGCACTGCTTGCACACTCTCTGGTTGAAGGAGAAGAAGGCCAGTTCGGTCTTTACATCAAAAAAGTCAACGGCATTCTTGCTGACTACGACGTTGACCAGACATATTGGGGACTTACCAAAGACGGCGAATATCTTATGACAGGCGCTGACTCAACTAATATTGCCGACGGCGAGCATTATGAACTCACCCGCACAAAGTAAACAAAGATACAAAGGACGTCTTTCCGCACTCGAGCTTTGCATTTTTGCAATGCTGGGAACTTTGATGTTCTGCTCAAAAATCATTATGGAAGCAGCTCCCAACATTCATATGCTGGGGATGCTTACAATGGTTTTTACTATTGTTTACCGAAAGAAAGCTCTAATACCCATATATATCTATGTTTTTTTAAATGGGCTGTACGCCGGATTCAACACCTGGTGGATTCCTTACCTATACATATGGGCACTTCTTTGGGGCATTACCATGCTGCTGCCGAAGAATATGCCTGTTGCAGTTGCTTCCGTGGTTTATCCTGCAGTATGTTGCTTTCACGGCATCATTTTCGGCACGCTATACGCTCCCGTTCAGGCGCTGCTCTATAACTTCAATTTAGAGCAAACTATCACCTGGATAATCTCAGGATTTTCTTTTGACCTTATTCACGCGGTGAGCAACTTTTGTATGGGTCTGTTTATCATCCCCCTTTCAAAGCTGCTGCGACGACTCAGCAAAAAAATATTATAATAATGAAAAAATCTTGCATACCAAGTATGCAAGATTTTTTGCAGTTACAACAGACTATTTTCGGACAAAAGTTAATAATACCTCATCCAGCTGCTTCGTATCCACCTTCTCCTCAAGGAGACAGCTAATTACCCTTCAAATACTTCTTCGCTATTTTCAAAATTAATATAATCGCAAGGGTTTACGAATTCTCCGTTTACTTTCATTTCAAAATGAAGATGAGGTTCTTCAGATATTTCAGCCAGCGCGCTTTCACCGCCAACCGCAATGAACGATCCCTCTGACACCTGAGCGCCAACTGATATACCTTCGGGAATTTCAGGAGAAAGGTTTTTATAGATAGTTTCCGCTCCGCCTGAATGGGAAATGCTCATACAAGTTCCCATCATGGGATCTTCCCAGATTTCTTTAACAGTTCCGCCTGCAGCCGCAAGAATACGCTCTCCGTTCTGCACATAAATATCAATACCGTTATGTGTTCTGTAGTCCTCCATTGTCACAGAAAAAACGGGCACCTCAATGCTATATTCTTTGATAAGCGCTCCGCTTGTTGGATTAACAAACTGAGGCAAGGGTTCAGCTTCTGTTTTTTCTGTTTCGCTATCAGCAGTTGTTCCCTCTTCCGCTTTCGTTTCATCTTCCTTTGACGGTTTAAACACATCCTCTGCTTCAGGCTCTGATTCCTTATTCTTCACCGCATCCTCAACAGCTGTTGTATCAGTGTTCTTGCCGATGTTGTTATCAGCAACCTGTCTTGAACGGCTCATTGCTCCTGCAACTGCGGCTATGATCGCAACTGCCATAAGCATAACTACAAGGGCAACATATAAATTTCCTGTTCTTTTTGCTCTGTTATTCATTTGACATTTTCCTTTCAAAGTTTAGCTTTCTGTTATATTTTTGCCGAGCATTACAAAAATATTCATCGTTGACAATATAATATGAAAATGTTAAAATGAATAAAATTATACTTACGAGGTAGTTATGATTAAATTACAAAAAACTTCTGTTATGAACATAGACAACGCTATTCGCGGAGCAAGAAATCCACTGAACAGCTGGGACAAAAGCGACAGCTATTTTGACGAGGACAACAACTTTGTTCTGGGAGAAGCTGATATGGGACTTGGCCACCGCCTTGCCATAGCAGGAAACGATCATAGAAAATTTCTTCGTATGGTTTTTGTTTCTGTTGACATCACAGCTCCTCTCTATTGGTGGAAAGAATATGACACTTACAAGGTTGGCACAGTTGCAAACTCTACAAGCACTATGCACAAAATCCACTCAAAGCCCTTCTCACGCGAAGATTTCTCCTGCGACAGAATGAGCGAAAAAGCTCTCGCTTGTCTTGACAACGTTATAAACGTGCTTGAAGAAACAAGAGTTGAGTTTGTTGAAACAAAGGAAAGAGCTCATTGGGATGATCTTATTCAGCTTCTTCCTTCCTCATATAACCAGACACGTACTTGCACAATGAACTATGAAAACCTCATAAATATGTACTATGCAAGAAGAAATCACAAACTCCCTGAGTGGCACGTATTTTGCGATTGGATCGAATCCCTTCCCTATGCAAAGGAATGGATTCTTGTTAAGGAATAAATCACAAAAGCCTTTGGAATTACCCAAAGGCTTTTTTATCAAGCAATTGTCGTGTGATTTTAAGTTTACCGCAACAAAAAACCGCCTCATTTGAGGCGGTTTTAATATGTTCTTTAATTAGAAGTAGCGCTTGAAGCCGGGAGCAGGAGCGATTGTATCTTCCTTCTTATCCTTCTTCTGAAGCATTCCGAGAAGCTCATCAAGCTCGTCGTCTGTGATATCATCAGACTCGATCTGAGGCTTTTCTTCAACTACGGGAGCAGATTTTCTTGCAATGGGAGTGGATGCGATAGGAGCAACCTTCTCGTGATTGTTTTCAAAGCCTGTTGCAATGATTGTTACCTTCATTGCATCTTCCATTTCGGGATCGAATGCTACACCCCAGATAACTGTTGCATCTTCGTGAGCTTCGTTTGCGATCATTGTACAAGCGATATCGATCTCATCCATGCTGATGTCAGGGGAAGCTGTAATGTTACCAAGAATACCCTTAGCACCGGAGATGGATGTTTCAAGAAGGGGGCTGGAGATTGCAGCCTTTGCAGCGCATTCTGCCTTTTCCTTACCTGTTGCATAACCAACGCCCATGTGAGCATAGCCTGCATCCTGCATAACGCTTGTTACGTCAGCAAAGTCGAGGTTGATATATCCGGGAACGTTGATAAGTTCGGAAATGCTCTGAACGCCGTGGCTAAGTACGTCGTCAGCAATTTCGAACGCGTTGATCATTGTGATAGGCTTATCAGAAACCTGCTTGAGACGCTCGTTGGGGATGATAACGAGAGAGTCTACGTACTGGCTGAGAGCAGCGATACCTGCTTCTGCCTGAGTGAGACGCTTCTTACCTTCAAATGCGAAGGGCTTTGTTACGATACCGATTGTGAGCATGCCCATTTCTTTTGCAACCTTTGCTACTACGGGAGCTGCACCTGTACCTGTGCCGCCACCCATACCGGTTGTGATAAATACCATATCAGCGCCTGTGAGAGATTCCTTGATCTCTTCGATGCTCTCCTCAGCGGACTTTTCACCTACTGCGGGGTTGCTACCTGCGCCGTGGCCCTTTGTGATCTTTTCACCAATAGAAATTTTATTTGTTGCTGCAGAATGAATCAGCGCCTGTCTGTCTGTGTTAATAGCGATGAAATCTACACCGCGAACATTGCTGGAAATCATACGGTTTACAGCATTGTTTCCGCCGCCGCCTACACCGATTACTTTTATGTTGACGCCGCTTTCAAAGTTATCATCAAGTTCAAAAGCCATTTTTAAAATCCTCCGTCATAATATGTTTCGCGTATGTTTCGCGGTTTTTTCACCGCATTTCATACAAATACATACTAATAATATACTGTTTCTTTCAATTTTGCAAGATGTTTTGAAAAACTTTTTTAAAAAATTTTATATTTTTGCAAAAAATCATATTTTTTCGGGGGTTTGAGCACTTTTTTGTAATATTTTACACCCGCCTAAAAATATATCTTTAGGCGGGTGTATAGTCTTTTATTATATTCAGTCTATCACAAGCTGGTTGTCAATAACAACGCCTGTGTTCGAAAGCTCCGACAAATCAATCGTCGCTTTATTATCATTTGCAAAAAGCTCGTCCTCAAGCACCTTTGATGCTATCTTAAGCTTTGCTGCGCTGTCTTTATACTCTTCAAGCTTAAGAATATATTTTCCGTCGCAAGTGATCATAACGTCATTTGGATTTGTCAGATCAACTGTACCAAGTCTTGTTACAAGAGCAGAATCTGCCGCAGCAAGAGCAACTTCAAAAACATATTTGCACTCGCCCTGCTTGAACACAACGGTTTCACCTGCAACTGCCCTGCTAACTTCGGGAAGCTTTATCTTGATAAGCGATGCAGCATCATCTTGGTTTATTCCACCAAGGACACGAAGATCCTTGGTCATTGCTCTTATTTCTCCGTAGAAATCAGCCCAATAATACGCTTCTTCCTCTTCAACCGTTACAACGATCTTTCCCGGAGGGGTTCTTTTCACTTTAATATCTTTAACATTGGGGCAATACATTTTTATATTATCTTCAGCTATCCTTGAACTGAAGGAATACAGCTTATCCCCCACATTTATATTTGCCGAGGCAAGTATCTGCTCTGTTGTGTATCTCTCGTTTCCTTCCACCGTGATACTGCGCACCACAAATAAAAGATTATACACACAAAAGATTGCCAGCACTACCGTTGCGCAAACAAGCAAAGCAGAAATGATAATCTCTTTTCTTGAATACTTTTTCTTTTTGCCGTCTGATCTTGCACGCGCCTCTGCCTCTTTTACTCGGGCACGTTTTTCTTCATAATTTTCAGGCCGCGGTTTTTCTCGCTTTTCTTCAAAGGAAAAGTCTTCCTCCACCTCATCGGGCACCCCCGTTGAGTTTTTAGATGCCGTTCCCTTTGAATCATCAAGCTTTATGCTTTCGCGGCTCTCTTTCGCCTCAAGGAGTCGCCGCATTTTTTCGGCATAATATTCGTTATGATCGCTCATTTGCAGCACTCCTCTCCTTTTTAAGCTTTATTTCTCTATGAGCTTTAAAATATCGTTATAGATAACCTTATTTGCATCAGCCTTAGCAAATCTCTTGATCTTGTTTTCCATTTCCGCGCGTTTGTCTGCATTATCAATAAGCTCAGAAACTATTTCACAAAGACGCTGAGGCATACTATCGTTTTCACGAAGAACGTACGCTGCGTGTTCAACGGAAAGAACTGAAGCATTTTTGAACTGCTGATCGTCTGTTACATTGGGGGAAGGAATAAACACTGCGCACTTGCCTGCCATTGCAAGCTCAGAAACTGTCATAGCTCCTGCTCTGCAGATCACAACGTCTGCAGCAGCAAGACGAATTGGCATATCGTAAATATACTCTACAAGCTCAACGTTATTTACCTTATCGAATCCAAGCTCAGCAGCCTTTGCAAAGCAGATATCCTTTTCAATTGCGCCTGTTGCATGGGTGTGCTTGATGCCGTCCTTCGCGCCGGTTACATTTTTCATAACTTCAAGGACAGCCTCGTTAACTTTTTCTGCTCCCATACTTCCGCCATAGGAAAGCACATAAATTGCATTTTCAGGAATACCAAGCTGTTTCTTTGCTTCTTCCTTTGTGATATTTTCGGGTGGAGTGAGCAAGGGACAGCCACAGAGAAGGAGCTTATCCTTCTGAGCAATACCGGTGCCTGCTGCCTCAAAATTGAGATAGATTCTGTCAACAGCACCTGAAAGCATACGTACTGCCATTCCGGGTACAGCGTTTGATTCATGAAGCGCTGTGGGAATGCCCATAGAAGCTGCCGCCTTTACAACGGGCCAGGAAACATATCCGCCAGTTCCAATGACAATATCGGGATTGAATTTTTTGATGATCTGTTTAGCTTTAATGGGAGATGTGAGAGCAAGATATGCAGCCTTGATGTTTTTCAGGGTGAGTTTACGTGAAAGTCCCATAACGTTCACATGAAAAAGTTCATATCCTGCTTTGGTTACAAGCTTATTTTCAATTCCTCTGTCAGTTCCAACAAAGGCGATTTCTGATGAAGGATCATTTTCTTTAATAGTGTTTGCAATAGCAAGAGCAGGATTTACGTGGCCTGCTGTGCCGCCGCCTGTCATTAATACTCGCATAAGTACCTCCCTTTTACTTCTTTTGATATGAATGTCTTGAAATTGATAACAGCACGCCCATTTCCATAAGCAGCACTATAAGTGCCGTACCGCCATAGGAGAAGAACGGCAACGAAATACCTGTGTTAGGAATAAGGTCGGTTACAACCATCATATTCAAAAACGCCTGAATACCAACCTGGCATGTGATGCCGAATGCTACAAGTGATGTATATGTATCAGGAGCTTTTTTTGCTATAACAAAGCCTCTCCAGATAAACGCTGCATAAAGGAGAACTACTATAATAGCACCTACAAAACCCATTTCCTCACACCAGATAGTGAAGATAAAGTCGTTCTGAGGCTCGGATACGTAGTTATATTTAAGTCGGCTATCCCCCAGGCCTACGCCAAGGAGTCCGCCACTGCCTATTGCATAAAGTCCCTGAGTTGTTTGCCACGCCTCACCGAGAACGTCAGCATTTTCATCAGCGTGAGTAAGAATTCTCTGAAGGGCATAGGGGTTAAGAGCAAGGAATCCACCTACAGCTAAAGCACCGCAGGCCCCGTAGATCGCTGCCGCCCAACCAATATGAACACCGCCAAGGAATATAACGCATACTGCAATAAGTGCTATTATGATAGTTCCCGAAAGATGTTTTTCAAGAAGAACCAGACCGCAAATGATAGCCATTATAACACCGGGCTTAACTACGCCGTTTACTATGGTGTTTTTCGTTGACAGATTATTGTGAAGCTTATCATAGTTTTTGTCAAAATACCAGGCAAGCATCATAACAACTGCCACCTTTGCCGCTTCTGACGGTTGGAACGTAAAGCTTCCGATAGCTATCCATCTCTTGGCAACGCCTTCAGAGGTTCCTATAATAAGAACTATCAACAATAGAGCAATTGCTACCAAATAGATTGCCGGAGTTAGCTTTTTATAAATATTATAGGGAACAAACGACAGCAGATACATCACTGCTCCGCCCAAAGCAACGAAAACAAGCTGCTTTTTCAGATAATGCAGACTGTCTCCTCGCTCTATAAGCGCGCTGGGAAAACTTGCAGAAAATACCATAACAGTCCCCAAAACAAGAATGACGGCTATTATAGCAAGCATGGGACGGTCTACGCCGTGCTTTACACGTTCTATCTTTTTTTCTTCACTGCGCCACTCGTCTTCCCTGCGCTTTCTTGCAAGCGCTCTGCCGCTGAGCTGAACAACTGCTCCGCCGCTGTTTTTGGGTTTACGCTCTCCGTTTCTTTTTTGGACCGGCGCACTATTCTGTTTTCCGTTCTGATATCTTTGATCGTTCATTTTACACCGGTTTCCTTTACCGAATTTTTATTTTGCAAGTCCGAACCAGGCAAGCACACAGAAGATAAGTGTTACTAAAGAGAACACTGCAACTATCTTTGTTTCCTTCCATCCACACTTTTCAAAATGGTGATGTATAGGGGACATTTTGAAAAGGCGCTTTCCGTGAGTAAGCTTAAAATATGCTACCTGAAGCATAACGGAAGCTGTTTCAACTATAAACATTATTCCGCAAACAACAACTATAAGAGGATTGTTCATAACGAACGCTCCGCCAACTACAAGGCCGCCGAAGAAAAGTGAGCCTGTATCGCCCATAAACACTCTTGCAGGATAGAAATTATACACAAGGAAGCCAAGAGCTGAGCCTGCCATAAGAGCACCTACTACGCTGAGAGCAACATTTTCACTTTCAAATGCGGCAAATGCAGCAACTGAATAAAACACAGCAACCACTGCTGTTATTGAGCTTGCCAATCCGTCGATACCGTCTGTGAGATTGACACTGTTAACGATACCTGTGAGAAGCAGCATTGCAATTATGTAATAGAATATACCGAAATCAATTGAAACATTTACAAAGGGAATATAAAGCTCTGTTGTAAGGGAGCAGAAAAAGCACATTGCAAGAAGATAAAGTCCCGCAACAAGCACCTGAAGAATAAACTTCTGCGCGGCTGTTAGGCCTTCGTTCTGTTTCCTCTTGAGCTTCGCCATATCGTCCACGATACCGATACATCCGTTAAGAGTTGCCATAACAAGAGTGATGAGCAGCGGCAAAGCTGACTCTGCTCCGTTCATAACCCATATAACAGCCGTAGCTATTGCTCCGCAAACAACAGATGCAACTATAAATGCAAGGCCGCCCATTGTGGGTGTTCCCTCTTTTGACTTATGCCAACGAGGTCCTATATCAAGTATTTTCTGCCCCATTTTGCGACTGGCAAGAACAGGGATAAGCTTTTTGGATATTCCCACTGTGAGAAGGAATGTTAAAACAAGAACTGCTGCAAAAATAATTTTTGTCGTCATTTTTCCTTACCGTTCCTTAACTTAATTACTTATATTATGATACCACACACAAAGCCTTCGGTCAACATCTGTGAAGGCGTGAGAGTGCTGATATAACTATATCTTTTTCATTAAACGGATGCTTTCCGTTTCTGTCAGTTTCGTATTTTTCATGTCCTTTTCCGCAAAGAAGAATAAATTCATCCTTTTTAGCGGTTGAAACTGCATATTCAATAGCTGAACGCCTGTCGACTATAACACGGACATTGTTATAAGACCTTATACCCGACAATATATCGCTTATTATATTTTCTTTTCTTTCGCTTCGCGGATTGTCACTTGTGATTATCACTCTGTTTGCCAGCTCCGCGGCAATCGCTCCCATAACAGAACGTTTGCTTCTGTCCCGTTCTCCTCCGCATCCGAAAAGAACCGTTACGCTTCTCCCACCTGCTATACTTTTTATACAATTTATTGCCGAAGCAAGAGCATCGGGGGTGTGAGCATAATCAATGAATATATGAAATCCATGGGCCTCACATTCTGATATTTTTTCCATTCTCCCGGCAATAAACGGCACCGCCTTAATGCCGATTGCAATGCTTTCGTTTGACGCGCCCATAACACACGCAGCTTTAGCCGCCAGCATCGTGTTCTGTATTGTAAAGAATCCGGGCGAAGACGAAACAATACTCACCATTTCTCTGCACTGTTCAATTTCATAGGAAACACCGGTTTCGCTCATTCTCAGCCACTTTGCGTCGCTCCTGTCGCAAGTTACCACAGCTCTTCCAATTTCTGCTGCCAGTCTTCTTCCGTAGGCACAATCACAACCGATCACTGCTTTTTTGCATTTTTTTATAAGTGAGGATTTTATTTTGTAATACTCCTCCATACTCTCGTGGAAATCCAGATGCTCGGGAGAGAGATTTGTAAAAATTCCTAATTCAAATCTTATGGGGCATACTTTGTGCTGAGCTATGGAATGGCTTGATACCTCCATAACAACTGCTTCTGCGCCTTTTTTACGAAGTTGATAAAGGATTTTATATAGATACTGAGGATCAGGCGTTGTCATGGCAGCTGCGATATCGCAAACGGCTGATCCGTCAAAAAGAGATACCTCGCCGCAAAACGAACACCCAAGGGTTCCGATAGTTGCGGTCTTTATTCCGCTTTCATTCAAAGCTGATGCAAGATATGCTGCAGTTGATGTTTTTCCGTTTGTACCTGTTACGGCTATCATTCGCATTCTGCGAGTGGGGTTGCCATAAAAATTGTCCCATATGACCGCATCGGCAACCCTGGTGTTTTTTACGACTATGCAGGGCAAGCCGCATATGTATCTTTCCGAAACCACCGCAACAGCGCCACGTCTTATTGCTTCCTCTGCGAACTGATGGCCATCCCGTTTACTGCCCTTTATACATACAAACAAACTGCCAAAAGCAACTGTACGTGAATCGCTTGAAACACTTTTTACATATCCGCGGAGATTTACTCCGTACGTATTATATTTCAGTCCTGATAAAAGCTCTGCTATCTGCATCATATCCTCCGGAAGTTAAAATATTATACTTTCAACTTCCGAAGCTCATTAACCGTCTGTTATATCTGTGTGTACTATTGATATTTCTATAACCGTGCCTCTTGCAACTTTAGTGCCGGCTTCAACCGACTGAGAAATAACAGTTGCGCTCTGGCTATCCTTTGCGCCTCTTATACGAACATTGAGACCTGCATTTACAAGTATTCTCATTGCAGCTTCACCTGTTTTTCCTTCAACATCGGGAACGGTTATTGTTGCCTTAGCGCTTTCCTCTCCCGTGTAGAGGATGATACGTCCGTTTTCTTTTGTTACCGTGCTGCCTTCTGCGGGGACCTGACTGATTACCGTGTCTCCGCTGCCCACGACCTCACAGATAAGTCCTCGGCTTTCAATATCGTCTTTCGCACCCGATGTTGTATATCCCGTATAATTGAGAATATTTACATCAACGGTTTTCAGTTCTTCTTCTGTATACTGAGGCTCGTATCCAAGATAAGGAAGCACACTGGCAAGGAATTTTGAAACATAGGGGGCTGCAACTCGGCTACCGTACACTACGCCGCCCATAGGTTCGTCTACCATTACAAGAACAGCAATTTCAGGATCATCATAGGGAGCATATGCAACTGTTGAGGAAACTCGGAGAGCCTCATCCTTGATATCTCTTTTCTCGGATGTACCTGTTTTTGCCGCTATCTTATAACCTTTAACATAAGCGTTCTTTGCACCGCCATCGCCTGAAACACCGTCTTCAAGTATTTCGGAAATAGTTTTGCAAACCGCTTCGCTTACAACCTGACGTTTAACGTCAGTTTCATATTCGTCTATAACATTTCCCTCATCGTCAACCACTTCGCTGAGGAAATGAGGAGTTACATATTTACCTCCGTTTGCAACGGCCGCTATAGCAGTAATCTGCTGAATAGGAGTTGTTTTATATGTCTGACCAAAGGAATATACTGCAAGAGATACGTGACCGAAATCCTTCCATGCACTGTAAAGACCTGCAGTTTCTCCCGGCAAGTCAATGCCCGTTATGCTTGTATAACCAAATCTTTCAAAATAGTTATAGAACTTCTCTTCGCCAAGACGGAACGCTGCCTGCATAAGCGTTGGGTTGCAGGACTGCTGAAGACCTCTTGCGTATGTTACGGTGCCGTGTCCTCTGTGGTCGTGACAGCTGATAGGCTTTGGATATCCGTCAACCTTTAAAGCGCCCACACAAGTGAACATATCAGAAGGACTTACTACCCCTTCCTCAAACACCATAGCTGTTGTTATGATCTTTGAAGTGGAACCGGGTTCATAAAGCTCTGTTATCGCTTTGTTTTTCCACATTGCATATATAAGCTCGTATTTTTTGTTTGTATATGCCTGAGCCGTTAATTCATCACGATTATCTTTATAATATGCAAGCGCTTTAGCCGCAAACTCTTCGCTTTCTTCGCTGAGATCCTTATTTTCACTCTTAACTGCATTTTCAGCAAGCTTCTTTGCATCCTCTGTGTGCTCTTCGCTGCCGTCATATTTTTCAAGCTTTGCAAGAGAAAGCTCATCAAGCTCATAGGGGTTATTACAGTCAAAGCCGGGAGAAGTTGCCATTGCAAGAACAGCTCCCGTTTTTACGTTCATAACTATGCCGGTTGCTCTGTTGTTTGCAAGGTTTTCCTTAACTGTGGCGTTAAGCTGATTTTCCAGTTCATACTGGATATATGTGTCAATAGTTGTTACGATATTATATCCGTTTTCTGCTTCAATAAAGGTTTCATATTCAAAGCCCATTTCGTGATTGAGGGCGTCCTGTGCGGTTACATATCTGCCGCTCGTTCCTTCAAGCAGGTTGTTATAATACGCTTCAAGTCCGTATGTGCCTACACCGTCAGCGTTTGTCAAACCGAGAACATGGGATGCAAGTTCGTTATAGGGATAATATCTGATGCTGCCTGCGCGCAGATATATCATTCTGGTCAGATCGTTTTCATCTATAAACTCTCTGATCTTTTTAGCTGCTTCTTCATCAATTTTATCCTTGACTTCTTCATATCGTCTGCCGTTTTTCGCAGTTTTCTCAAGTATCTTTTCGTATTCTACATCAAGAGTATCTGAAAGAAATCTTGATATTCCCTGAGCTATAGGCATTGCAGGATATTCGCCTTTGTCCGTTTTGAAAGGTTTTGTCATCGTGGGATCAACAAACTCTTCTCCCGTTGCAGCCGCTTCTGCTGCAAGCTCTGCGCGCTCTGCCGTTGCTTCCTCGACATAGTCGATTATATCCTGTGGAGAGATAAAGCAAAGATAAACAGTTTTATTTGTTGCCAGAATATTACCTGTGCTATCGTAAATAGTTCCGCGCTCAGGATTGACTTCCGTTTCCATCGTTATCTCATTTACAACAAGCTCTTTATAATAATCGTAGTTGATTATCTGCAAATAAGCTAGCTTTGCAACAACAGCGCAAATAACAAGACCGAATACCATAAGTATAACGCCGCTTCTTGACCATATCTGCCTGCTTATTCTTTTTCTTTTTTCAGCCATAAAGGTATTCCTTTCCGTTTTTGCGCCCTGCTTTTATAAATATATTCCGCTTGCGGCACATATATGTGGGCGCACTCCATCGCTTTTATTCCGCTTTATAAATTCCAAACAAGGCGTGCACTGTTGCACGCCTTGTAAAAGTCATTTAGTTGATATATTCCATAAGGTGATCCCAATTGCTGCCCATAACAGACATGAGAGTTCCGAACACGCCGTATTCACTTTCATTTCCTTCTGAAGCATCCACAACCTCAACTCTTTCACCGTCGGAAATGGAAACATACTTTGTTGCAACCTGATTGCTCTTTACCATACCGATTCTGGAAGTTGCTTCCTCTTCTATAACGCGAATATCATTTTTGGCATCTATTGCAACGTTAAGATCGTCTATCTTGGTGAGAAGAGTTGTTCTCTGACTTTCAAGCTGAGATATTTCGCTCTTAAATTCGTTGATCTGAGCTATGCTGAACAGCATAAGGATTACGATAAGTGCGATTACAACTGCTGAAAGCACAAGGCCCTTGGAAATAGGTGTGCTTCTAACAGTTTTTTCCTCTGCCGCATCACCTGCGACAAATGCCTTAAACCATTCGATAAGGTTGAATTTTTCTTTGGAATTATTTTTTGCTGCCTTGGTTGTTTTCACTTTAGGCATCTGACGGGTTGTTGCATTAAAATCTGCAGCAGCCGCGCGAACACCTGCCGCTCTTGCATAAGCCTTGGCATATGTGGCTCTTTCAAAAGTGGCTGTTTTTTCATATGAAGCATTATAGGCGTTTGCATTATGCGTTACTTTGGCAGGAGCGCTCTTTACTGTTTCAGCCGCCTTATAAGCTGTTGAAACCTTTCTTGTCTGGCCTGCGCGAACAAATTCGCCTGTTTCCTCAAAAGGATTTGCAGCAGCAACGATTTTGGAGCTTTTGATAGCTTCATATGCTCCCTTAACCGCCTTTGAACCCGCGCTGGCAGCACCTCTGCCTGCAAACTTTTTCTGAAGTCTGGTGCAGAGAGGATTTTCACTTATTGAGGTTACTCTAACTGTTTCTGCCATTGTGGGACCGCCTTTCATATATTTAAACGTACATAATTATTAAAGTTTTTCTGCCACCCTGAGTTTCGCGCTTCGTGAACGGGGGTTCACTTCAAGTTCCGCATCGGAGGGAACCATAGGCTTCTTTGTTATAACCTTTATCTGCGGTTTCTTACCGCAAACACAAACGGGAAAATCATGGGGACAGGTGCAGGGATTTTCAAGTCTCTTGAAGGTTTGTTTTACGATTCTGTCCTCAAGAGAGTGAAAAGTAATAACAGCTGCCCGTCCGCCGCTTTCAAGTCGACGGGTAGCTGCCTCAAGGGTTGGCTCTATAATACGAAGTTCGTCATTAACTTCAATTCTTATTGCCTGGAAGGTTCTCTTTGCCGGATGCTGAGCTTCCTTTTTTCTTGCTCCCGCAGGAATAGCCGATGCTATTATATCCGCCAGAGCCGTTGTGGTTTCTATAGGAGAAGATTCTCTCGCCTTCACGATCGCTGCAGCAACTCTGCCACTGAACTTTTCCTCGCCCCAATCGTTGATGATCCGGCGCAGTTCGCTTTCTGCATAAGTGTTGACCACATCGTATGCTGTTTTCCCGCAGCTTCTATCCATTCTCATATCAAGAAATGCTTCCTGAGAATAGGAAAAACCGCGCTCGGCTTCATCAAGCTGGACGGAGGATACGCCCAAATCCCATAAAATACCGTTTATTTTTTCTATTCCGAGTTCGTCAAGTACGCTCTCGAACTCGCTGTAATTACTTTTTACAACCATTGACTTGTCGCCGTAAACGCTCAGGCGCTCTTTACAATGGGCGATTGCTCTGTCATCGCGGTCAAGGCTGATAAGCACTGATCCTTCGGGCAATCTTTTTATTATTTCTTCAGAATGTCCGCCGCCGCCTGCAGTTCCGTCCACAAACACGCCTCCGTTTTCGGGGCAAAGTGCGGATACCGCTTCGTCAAGCATAACTGAATAATGTGAAAAACTCACTTTACACCTCTATATATATCAGAGGCCGTATTCAAGCATAAGGTCTCTGATGTCGTTGACCTTGTCAGCATCATAGCTTGCAGGTGAAGGAGCAACGCGCTCATCCCAGATTTCAACTCTGTCACCGCAGCCAATGAATGTTACGCCGCTTTCAATGGAAGCATATTCAATGAGTTCCTTTGAAAGACCCACTCTTCCCTGACTATCAGGTGTTGCCTTCATGGCGATACCACAGATGAAACGGGTGATATCTCTGACCTGTGTTTTAGGAAGAGCATTTAGTTTTGCTGTATACTTCTCCCACTCTTCGAGAGAATATGCGGAAAGGCATCTGTCTACATTTACGGTGATAACAAACGTTGCGCCCAGATCTTCTCTGAACTTTGCAGGGAATATAACTCTGTTTTTTGCATCAAGAGTATTAGTAAAGTTACCCAGCAGCTCCATTCGTTCCACCCCTTTCCACCATTTTGTGGTGAAAAAGTGTCATTTTCCACCACCTTGTTTCTATATTCTAACATAGTCAATTGCCGATTGCAATATATTTTATGAAAAAATATAAGAATTTTTTCACAATTTCGCCTTATTTCCCAAGCATTTTCGGCCTTTTTAGGCGAATATTTGTTCTATTCTGCTAAGTTCCCTATTTCCTCGCATTTTTTTGCTATTCCTCGCATTTTCCACACTTGCCCCTCTTTTCTCTACATATGTATAAAAACGAACATATGTTTTAGGTGTGTGCCGATTTAAAAACAATCATTGTTTAGTGCGGCAAGTTGCTCCAAGTAGTCCTCTATAAGCAAAAAAAGAAAAGCCCTTTCGGACTTTTCTTTTCAATATATTATGATATTCAGATCTTCTTAACTGTGATCTCGGCCTTTTCGCCGTTGATGTTCCAATCTTTAGAAATACCCTCGATCTTTTCATAAGTGAGGTTATCACAAAGAACTGCTTCACAGAAGGTTGCGCTATCTTCGGAAAGAATCTCTGCAAGCTTTTCGCTGCCGCAAACAGATACTGCGATATGGTCCATAACGTCAAAGCCGGAATCCTTACGCATTGTCTGTACCTTGGAGATAACTTCACGAACAAAGCCTTCGCGAACCAAGTCTTCTGTGAGAATCGTGCAAAGAGCAACTGTGATTCCGTTATCGGAAACAGAATAGTAGCCTTCCTTCTGCTGAACGTCAATGAGAAGATCCTCACGTGTCAGCTCAACTGCTGTTCCGTCAAAGTCAAAGTGGATTGCGCCTGTTCCTTCAAGCTCTGCCATTGCAGCATTGCCATCAACATTCGCAAGCGCTTCTCTGATCTTACCAAGCACCTTACCGTACTTAGGACCTACAGTTTTAAGCTGAGGCTTGAAGCTATAGGAAGAAATTGCGGAAACATCGGGAACAAAGTATGCTTCCTTAACGTTAAGCTCGTCACGAACGATCTCACTATAATACTCGCTCACTTCTCTGTCTGTCTTAACATAGATAGAAGAGAGAGGCTGGCGGTTTTTGATATTAGCCGCATTTCTTGCGCTTCTGCCAAGAACAACTGCTTCAAGAATGAATTCCATTTCATCTTCAAGCTTTTCGTCGATCATAGCTTCATCATATTCAGGGAAATCACAGAAGTGAACGCTGATAGGCGCATCAGAATCAACTGTGCAAACCAGGTTGCGATAGATATCCTCTGCCATAAAGGGAATCATAGGCGCGCCTGCCTTAGCTGTTGTTACAAGGCAAGTATAGAGAGTCATATAAGCTGCAATCTTATCCTCTGTCATTTCTGTGCCCCAGAATCTTTCACGGGAGCGACGAACATACCAGTTGGAAAGCTCATCTACAAAGGAAGAAAGGCACTTAGCCGCTTCGGGAATCTTATATGCGCCAAGGTTATTATCAACGCCGCGAACCATAGAATTGAGCTTGGAGAGAATGAACTTATCCATAACGGAAAGCTTGCAATCCTCAAGCTTGTAGTTCATAGGATTGAACTGGTCAATTTCAGCATAAAGTGTCCAGAATGCATATGTATTCTGGAGAGTACCCATAAACTTTCTCTGTCCTTCTGTTACAGCTTTGTCGCTGAATCTGGAAGGAAGCCAAGGAGCAGAGTTAGTATAGAAATACCAACGGATAGCATCCGCGCCGTGAGTTTCAAGTGCCTTAAAGGGATCAACTGCGTTACCCTTGGACTTGGACATCTTCTGTCCATCCTCGTCCTGAACAAGACCAAGAACGATTACGTTCTTATAGGGAGCCTTATCAAAGAGAAGAGTGGAGATAGCAAGAAGTGAATAGAACCATCCTCTTGTCTGGTCAACTGCCTCGGAGATAAAGTCTGCGGGGAACTGAGCTTCAAAGAGATCCTTATTTTCAAAAGGATAGTGGTGCTGAGCGAAAGGCATTGCGCCTGAGTCAAACCAGCAGTCAATAACCTCGGGAACTCTCTTCATTTCGCCGCCGCACTCAGGACACTTGATTGTTACAGCGTCAATATAGGGACGGTGAAGCTCAATTTCATCGGGACAATTATCAGACAGAGACTTCAGCTCTTCAATGGAGCCGATAGAATGGAAATGTCCGCAGGAGCATTCCCAGATGTTAAGGGGCGTTCCCCAATATCTGTTACGGCTGAGGCCCCAGTCCTGAACGTTTTCAAGCCAGTCTCCAAATCTGCCCTTACCGATGGATTCGGGGATCCAGTTTATTGTGTTATTATTAGCAATGAGTCTATCCTTAACGGCTGTCATCTTGATAAACCAACTCTCACGAGCGTAGTAGATCAGAGGTGTATCACATCTCCAGCAGAAAGGATAGCTATGCTCAAACTGAGGAGCGCTGAACAGAAGTCCCTTCTCTTCAAGAGAACGGAGAACGAGACGGTCAGCATCCTTAACGAATGTGCCTGCCCAATCTGTTTCTTCTGTCATTTCGCCCTTGCCGTTTACAAGCTGAACGAAAGGAAGGTCATACTTAACGCCTACACGGTTATCGTCTTCACCGAACGCAGGAGCGATATGAACGATACCTGTACCATCGCCCATTGTTACGTATTCGTCGCAAACAACGAACCAGCACTTCTTCTTAGGAGATACAAACTTGAAGAGAGGCTCATATTCCTTATACTCAAGAGCAGCGCCCTTCATTGTTTCAAGCACTTCATAGTTGCCTTCGCCAAGAACTGTATCGCAGAGAGCAGCTGCCATATAATATGTGTATTCACCGCTCTGAACCTTTACATAGTCTTCTTTGGGGTTTACACAAAGAGCTACGTTTGAAGGCAGAGTCCAGGGAGTTGTTGTCCATGCAAGGAAGAAGGCATCTTCACCTACAACCTTAAAACGGGCAATTGCAGAACGTTCACGAACGTCCTTATATCCCTGAGCAACCTCGTGGGAGGAAAGGGGTGTTCCGCAACGGGGGCAATAAGGAACGATCTTGTGGCCCTTATAGAGAAGGCCCTTATCCCAGATCTGCTTAAGCGCCCACCATTCACTTTCAATATATGAATCGTGATATGTTACATAGGGATCTTCCATATCTGCCCAGAAGCCAACTGTGTCGGAGAAATTCTCCCACATACCCTTATACTTCCAAACAGATTCCTTACACTTATCAATAAAGGGAGCAATTCCGTATTCCTCGATCTGCTCCTTTCCGTTGATACCGAGAAGCTTTTCAACTTCAAGTTCAACGGGAAGGCCGTGTGTGTCCCAGCCGGCTTTGCGGGGAACATCGCAACCCTTCATTGCGTGATAACGGGGGATCATATCCTTGATAACTCTTGTGAGAACGTGGCCGATATGGGGCTTACCGTTCGCTGTGGGAGGGCCATCATAGAATGTGTAGTTTCTCTGACCCTTACGTCTTTCAAGACTTGTTTCAAAAATTCTGTTTTCTTTCCAGAAAGCAAGAGTTTCAGCTTCTCTGGCAACAAAATTAAGGTCGGTTGGTACCTTCTTGTACATTTTATTATCTCCTATATAAAGTTATATTTTCGATTGTATGAGGATAGCAAGAAAATGAATAATGAATAATCAATCAGAAATTAGCAAAAGTGATTTTCAACCTTAATTCTGCATTCTGCATTTGTTTTCAAGCAAGCTTGAAAACAAAAAAACTCCCGTCCGCGAGGACAGGAGAACCCTGCTATACCACCTGCATACGATCATATGCGCCCACTATAACGGTTGGGCTCCGGCAAAAGCTACTATAATTTCGCCCCGCAACTCAGGAGTGATATTCACATTCATTTCAAACATCGGGCTCACACCACCCCCGACTCGCTTTGGTTTTCCCTGAAGCTACTGTCTCCGTCTTCGTTTTTAGACCGTATAATTTTATCACACACACAAGTTTGTGTCAAGTGTTTTTTTGCTCATATGCCTTTTTTCTACAAATACAATATATATAATGGACAAAAAAACATTATTTAAGCGTTATTTTTTCGATATTGAGGCAAAAATTTAAAAAATACTAAAAAACACTTGATTTTGCTCTGCTATTTTGCTATAATTACTGAGTAAATAAGCCACTTGTCCATTTTGAAGCGGCAAAAATATTTTTTCGGGAGTATCGGATATGATATCACGCGAAGTTACTATAAAGAATAGTGTTGGTCTCCATGCCAGACCTGCTACATTTTTTATTCAGAAAGCAAATTCCTTTAAGAGTTCCATCTGGGTCGAAAGAGAAGACCGCCGCATCAACGGCAAGAGCCTTCTTGGTGTCCTTTCTCTCGGAATCGTAAAAGGTATGTCTATCACTATCATTGCTGACGGTGCAGACGAAGAAGAAGCAATTGAGGGCCTCGCTGCTCTGATTGAAACAGGCTTCAACGAATAATTTTTTAAAAATTGAAGCAGCCGCCTTTATGGGCGGCTTTTTGCTTATTTTAAACACTAAAAAAGGAGGACAGCTTTGCCATGCAGGACGAAAAAACTTTAAAATACCTTCGGGAAAAGGCTGCCCTTCTGCCTAAATCTCCCGGTGTCTATATAATGGAAAATGCCGACGGCAAGGTTATTTACGTTGGCAAATCAAGAGCTCTCAAAAACCGCGTCAGCCAATATTTCCACGGAAGCCACGATGCCAAAACCACACGAATGGCAGGAAGTGTCCGCGATTTTCGATATATCACCTGCGACACGGAGTTTGAGGCGCTTATCCTTGAAAACAACCTGATTAAGCAGTACACACCAAAATATAACATTCTGCTCAAGGACGCCAAAAGCTACCCCTATATAAAGGTTACAAACGAGGATTATCCACGAATTATTATGACGAGGCGTAGAACCGAGGATGGAACCTACTACGGCCCATATTCAAGCGCCTCAACTATAAACGACGTTATAAAAACGATTGAAAGAACATTGGGAGTTCCATCCTGCAAGCGTAAATTTCCACGTGATATAGGAAAAAGCCGCCCATGCGTTTATAAACAACTCGGACGATGCTGCGGCGTTTGCGCAGGCGACGTTTCAAAAGAGGAATACAACGCTATTATTTCCTGCGCAAAGGAAATGCTGAAGGGCAACACAAATGAAGTTAAAAAACAGCTGACAGAAAGAATGCTGGCAGCAGCTGAAGAAGAACGCTTTGAAGAAGCTGCAAGACTGAGAGATTCACTCACCTCACTTTCAAAGCTGGGACAAAATCAAAAAACCGATCTTGGCCCCGACACAGAATACGACATCATCGCCCTCTCCACTCATGAAGGCTGCGACTGCGCCGCTGTTTTGTATATCAGAAACGGCACTATTTCCGACAGCGAGCATTTTATGTTCGGCGCTGATGAGATAACGGGAGCTTCAACCGACGAAGATGAATCCCCCTTCCTTTCATTTATAGTAAACCTATACAGCCTCAGAGAATATATTCCCAAGGAAATACTTCTCTCATTTGAAATGCCCGAAAACGATAGGCTCCTTGCAGGAGAATATCTGACGCGCAAAGCAGGAAGAAAGGTTACTTTGCGCACACCCCAAAGAGGAGAAACAAAGCGACTTTGTGAAATGGCAGAAAAAGACGCCATACGCCACAGCGAAACAAGAAGAAAACGAGAAGACTCCGATGAGAGAGTTCTTATGTCACTTGCTTCCCTTCTCCACCTTGAAGTACTGCCCGAAAGAATCGAGGCTTACGATATTTCAAACTTGGGCAACGAGCATATCACGGCAGGCATGATAGTTATAGAAAAAGGCAGATTCAAAAAGAGCCACTACCGTTCTTTTAAAATCAAAGGACAGGAAACACCTGACGACTATAGCGCAATGACCGAAACTATCAGACGCCGACTGATGAATCTGGAGGACAAGGACGAATCCTTTTCAACTGCGCCCGACCTTATTCTGCTTGACGGCGGAAAAGGCCACGTTGGTGTTATAAGAGAACTGATGAACGAGCTGGCTATGGACATTCCCGTGTTTGGCATGGTCAAGGACAGCCACCACAAAACGCGAACCATAACCGACGAGCATGATGAGCTGAGTATTGCAAGAGAACCCGAAGTGTTCCGATTTATTTACAGAATTCAGGAAGAGGTTCACAGATATACGGTTGGCAAAATGACAAACGCAAAGCTCAAATCCCTGAAAACCTCAAGCCTCGAAAAAATAAAAGGAATAGGCCCGTCAAAAGCCAAAGCACTTCTGCTCCATTTTGGCAGCCTTGAAGCCTTGAAAAATGCATCAAAAGAAGATATAATAAAGGTTAAAGGCGTAAACGAAGCAAACGCTGATGAAATAATTAAGTACTTTAATCAATAACATGAGATTTCGCCCTCTGCGGAGGGCGCTCAAGGCTCTGCCCTGAGAACCCGCTACCTTTTCAGAAAAGGTCGATAAAACAATACTTTTAGTTTAGCTTAGAATGGACTTTTCTAAAAGTCCCTCCCCCTAAATAATAAGGAGTTCAACATGAGAATTATCACAGGAAGCGCGAGAAACGCGATTATAGAAACACTTGAGGGCGAAAACACACGCCCCACAGCAGAGCGCGCAAAGGAAGCTCTGTTTTCAATGATACAGTTTGAACTTGAAGGCAGAAATGTTCTTGACCTTTTTGCAGGCAGCGGCCAGCTTGGACTTGAAGCACTTAGCCGTGGCGCTGCATCCTGCACTTTTATAGACAGCGCAAGAGAAGCCGTTGATATAGTAATCAAAAATGCTAAAAATGCTAAGCTTTTTGATCGCGCAAGAGTTTCTGCGGTTGACTACAAGGCGTTCCTCAAGTCTGCAGCAGGCAAGGAAAAATACGATATTATTTTTCTTGACCCTCCCTATGCTTCAGATTTTGTTGCAGAATCAGTTAAAATGATATACGAAGGAGATCTTCTTGCCTTCGGCGGAAAGATCATTTGCGAAACAGACAACGGTGAGCCTCAGTTCAAGCGCAAAAAGGTTAAGAAGGCTGATGATCCCGAAAACGTTACAAACCAGGTTTTCGGCGGAGATGCTGAGCTTCAGGAAAAGTTCAATATGGTCAAGACTTCCCTTTACGGCAGAGTTCGCATCACAATTCTTGAAAAGGTATAACATATGAAAAAAATTGCAATCGTCCCCGGCAGCTACGATCCTGCCACACTGGGACATATTGATATTATAAAGCGCGCAGCGGAAATTTTTGACACGGTATATGCGGCAATTATGGTGAACAGCGAAAAGAAAGGGCTTTTCTCTCCCGAAGAGCGCCTTGAAATTCTTTCTTCTGCATGCAGGGATCTTACCAATGTTAAGCCTATTGTTTGGACTTCCCTTTCATCTAAGCTTATGAGCGAGACAGGCGCGAAGTTTATCGTTAAAGGCGCGCGCAACGCAACTGATTTCGACTATGAGCATTCCCTCTCCGAAATAATGCGTCATTTTTCTCCCGACTGCGACACAGTTATATTTCCTTCCCGCCCTGAGTATTTTCACGTCAGCTCAACCTACGCAAGAGAGCTGCTGAAATATGGGCACGACCTCTCCGATATTGCCGACAAAGAAACTGCTGAGGTTATGAAGAGGATATATATTAAACGATAAAAAGGAATTTGTTATGAAGCTATTAAGAAATCTATCATCAAATACTAAGATTATTTCTATTGTTTTTTCTACAATTTTACTTATATCAGTAATTTTAACCTTGCTTTTTGGCACTGGCGAAGATAAGTTTACAGTTATTATACTATCATTAGCATTGCCTGTAATCGTATACTTCTTCATATACTTTACATTTAGAATCGTAAGTAAAAATGCCTCCGCAAAATTTATGTCTTTTGCAATTTCCTTCTTCCTTATTTGTGGAATACTTGGAATACTAATTGATCTGGTTGGATTTGTTTCCGCTTTTCCCAATGGTTTAAATCCATCTATGACATGCTGCATGAGCTTAATTTTGGCTGTATTAAATGAAACCAAGAAAATTTAATCAAATTGTATGTGTTTCCCGCTGCCCTAAAAGGCGGCGGTTTTTAGCTCCACACCAAACACAAAAAGGTCGCTGAAATCAGCGGCCTTTTTTTCTTATTCGTTGCTATCCTTATAGTGCCCACCACATTGGATCATATTCACTTGACTCAACTATTATGGACTTTTCAAAGCAGAATTTGTAAATGGGATCGTCTGTTTTTCTTACGTATATGGTAGTCTTTATAGACGGTATCATACGGAACATATCTGCATAATACTGGACATCTACTTCCATATAATCGCCGTTCTCTCTGATGTCTAGTATAGTATGCATTACATTGATGTCTCCGATATATTGCGTCTCGGTCCATTTGCCATTTTCAAACGCAAGATATTCACTGGTAGACGAAAAATCTTTTACGCAAAACATTTTATATACTGCATCATCAAAATCAAATTCAGGAAGTTCTCCGCCTTTCTCTGCATAAATTCCGCGAGCTCGTCCAACGGCACGGTTAACTCCAAAATCAAACGTATAAGCATCGTGGTATAAAGACGTTGATTTTCCGTTTTCCCAAGAAATACACCCGTTTCCTGTCATCCAATCAATTAATTGAACCAGATCACCGTATTGCTCCGACGAGATTTTTGGCTCTGTTGGAGTCCACGTTTCCCAAACGTTGTAATGGTACTCGCCCGGTTCAAACATTGAATCTCCACCATTAGAAACCACAAAACTGAATTCTAAGGATGATCCGGTTTCGCTTTCAGTAATTTCATAACTGCTAAATTCTATTGTTCCAATGTGGCTATAGTCTGCAGCTTCAGGATCATCACTACCCCGTAGAGCTAATTCTTCAGTATCACCTTCCAAAAAGGCTAAAACAGATGCATAATAACCAAACGGATCATCAAAAGATGATTGCGTAATTGTATGCAACTCTGATATAGAAGGAATCCCAATAGGTTCGTTTGTTTGAGCATTATCAGTGTTTGGTATATTGGGATTATCGGAACAAGAAGAAAATACCAATAATACAACAAACACTAAACTTATAAGTCTGTAATTCTTCATATTTCCCCTCCTATTATATGTTCACAAATATTATTCTCTAACGTTTGAAAACATAGTGCCGTTTATTGACTTTATTTGATCAAATATATCTATTGTGCATTCCATTCGCGACTGGCCATCTTGTTGGACTAAAAAAATATACTGTATGCATTTAGTTGATTCATCAATAATCGCAAATTCAAACACTAAACCTCTCCCATCTTCAACTATATCATCCATATAACAATCAAAATTTTTTTCAAAACTCTCATTATATGAATACAATGTACTATCTTCGTTTAAACTATAAATGCAGACAGCATTTTCTTCGATATGTGTTTTTTTGGTATCAAATATATCTTTACTGTACTCACATTGTAGATATATTGCACAGCTGGGTTCTCCTAATAAAGCACAAGAGTATTCATATTTATAAACACTTCCATCAGGAATTTTGTCTGTTATATTGGGCAATATACCTTCAGAATAACGATCTAACATTTTTTGTACTGTTTCATTAACATCCATATATCTATGAATATCAGCAACAAATTCTGTTCCAACAATAGGATCCATAGTGATAAATCTAATGGCAAATATAGCAATTAACAATATAGTAGCAGTTAGAAATATAACAGTTTTTTTAATATTAACCACTCCTTACTAAATCCAAAAGACAAGAGACGGTAATATGTCTTTCAATATCTTCGCCGTACTTTTCACTTTCTAATAATAGTACGTATCCAATCGGCTAAAAACTTCATTTTTTCAAAAGTTTTCATAAATTTGTACATTTTTTGAAGCACTGTGTTTCCAATATCATATTATCACAACACTCACTGGTTGTCAATTATTCTGCCGGGAGCCATCGTCAGTTATTTCTTATTAGAGTTAGGAAGACAGCGGACGTGCCATCTTCCATGCCAGCTTTCCGAAGGACAGTTGTGGGGAAGGCTAATACGCTAAACGATAATTTATCGTAATAACAATTTCAACGACTGTAGGGCGGCTTGCCCTACAGGTTTCGCCACAATTATACCGCTAAACAACAATTTAAAAATAAAACTATATAAAATATTTATAGGGCGGTTTGATAGCAAACCGCCCTACTTGTGTTATTATAATTTGCAACTAAAAAGACAGGGGACTTTCCCCTGTCTTTCTACTTATGCTGCAATGTCCGTTTCAACTATTTTCGTTGTGCCCTCAGGGAGAGTTTCCAAAATCTCGCCCGTTGTTTCATCTGTTACTTCCTCTGCAGGAACAGAGTTTGAGAAAAGTCCTGTGAGCTGATTCTCTGCATCAAAGAGCGCGTTATACTGCAGTGAGCTATACAGCTGAAGCTGATGGGGGAGTCCCTTTGACGTATATGAAAGCTCTGTGAAATTCATGCTGTTATCTATCCAGCCTGCTGCTGTTAGAACGGGAATTTCTTTATTGATCTGATTGATGAGCTCAAGGAAATCTGTTTTTTCAAGGCCTGCAAGCTCAAGCAGATATCCGGAAAGGAAGTTGATACTCGTTACCTTTCTTACTTCGCTGTCAATATCGTTATTAGACCAATACATATAAGGTACAACATACTGCGCAAGGCGCTGACCCTCAGTTGAATCATCTGTCAGGTTGAAATATCCTGTGCCAAGATAAGAAATTGAAGGCTGATGGTCTCCATAGAAGCAGATTATAACTTCTTCATCCTGATGCTCAAAATAGCTGAGGAGATACTGAAGAGCTATATCGGAATTATTGATGCAGGAAAGATATTCATCAACCTTGGGCTTATTTCTGTCTGTCAGCTTTACTGTGGGCTCAAAGCCTGCGGTTGTATATCCGCCGTGATTCTGCATTGTTACTGCAAATGTGAAAAGGCTTTCGCCGCTTTCCTTGCAGCCTTCATAAAGGCTGATGATCTTTTCATACACTGCCATATCACTTACATGGCCTCTAAACCAGTCAGTTTCCTTAGGAAGTTCGCCAAAATCAGGCTTGAAATACGTTTCGTCGAATCCGTAGTAGCTATATATGGAGTTTCTCTTCCAGTTTGTAGGATCCTCAGGATGCATACCAACTGTTTTATAGCCGGCTTCATTGAAAATATCTACAATGCTGAAGGAGTTCTGATCGTTGAGATAGAAGTTATACGCAACTGTGCTGCGGGGAAGGAACGCCATAGACATACCTGTCAAAAACTCGAACTCAGAGTTTGCTGTGTTTCCGCCGTACACAGAAGCGATCGCGTGTCCCTTGATGATATTTGAAGCTTCGTCAGAAAGAGAATCAAAATAGGGGGTTACGGGAACGTTAGTCTGCATTTCATTTCCGAAATAGCTTGCAATATTGTGAACGTCGGAGAAGGTCTCATTCATGATAACGATAACGTGAGGTTTCTTTTCTCCAACTGTGTTTTCGGGAACGTCAGAAGGTGTTTCAACTTCATTTGCAGGGGGATCCTTCTTAAGAACAGCCTCAAGCGTTACTTCAGAGCTGTCAACAGATTCATATCCATCGGGTTCTACAATTCTTGTGGCTGAAGCAGAATAGATCGTGCTTACCCAGAAGCCGTTAAGCTCACTGCCTCTGTACTTCCAATATTTATCTGTGATACCGAGAGCGCTTGAGAATGCCTGATTGAATACGATAAATCCGCAAATAAATGCAATAACCACGGGAGCAAGAGAATAAACTGCGTGCTTTACGCTTCTCTTTGCTTTGGGCATCTTTGTCATAATAACAAAAGTTACAAGGATGATACCCCAAAGGATGCCTACCTTGGTTTCGTTATAAAGAACAAACTCGTATTTATTTGCAACGCTCATGGCTGTGCCAAAAGATGCAAGATCTGAAAACTGAATTTCAAAGCTGCGCGCCTGAACAACAAAATGGTCCACGATTGCCACAAGATATGTGAACGCTGTTACTGCAAGGATGCTGGTCTTCATATTTGCTGTTGCAAACCAAAGAATTGATGTGAGGCCGTACATTATCATTATGTTCATGAAAAGAAGCAGGCCTGAGAGATTATGTATGCCGCAACTGATAGTTTGCTGCATTAGAATAAACAAAAGTGTTGTTATGCCATAGAGCATGGCTGTGCGAACGAGAAAGGGAAAGTTTTCTGTGAATCCAAAGGGGAAGAGCAACACTGCGAGCATAGCCAAGCCCCAGCCAATAGAGTAGATAGGGTTACACCAGGTAAAAATACCGGCAGCAATAGCAAATATAACCGCAATTATGCCGGAAATTATAATACGGCGGCGGCTGTAATGCTTTATTTCAAACCAAGATTTGATATAATCCATTTTCCACGTTTTCCTTCATAGATTTTTATGCCCAAACTCAGGCAATATACATTATAAATTATATTTGTGAACTCTTCAATAACAAATTTATAAAATAACCGCTTAAATTTCTACCAATTTACATTAAAGGTGCGCCACTTTATTGTGCATTTTGCTATTATTTTTTTAAGATTTGTTCCATAGTTTGCTCTATTACATTGAATTTTATGAAAACCTATGGTATTATATATTGTGTTAATACACATACAAAAAGCAAAGGAACTGCTACGATGAACAAACTTCACAAAGCAATCATATGGCTATTAATACTGATGCTTTTGACAAGCTATGCCACCGTGACATCCGCCTCAGAATACAGTAGTGCGCAGGATCTGACCCCGACAAATGTTTCGGCGCGCCTTCACGACAACTCGGCCGCCACTTATGAAACACTACGGGAAATAGCGCTTTGCTCTGAAGCTGATATAAAATCCGTCTATCTTGTTTTCTACAAAACAGCAATCGGATTCACCGTCAGTTGCGGCAGTGAAAGTCATTATTTTGAAGGGAAATACCTGCAATATTTTGCTGATATATCAGAATGCTTCAGCGGCGAAACAAAAAGCATCACCATCACTTTTGACGATTCCGTTTCCGTTTGCGAGGTGTTTGCCTTTGGTGAGGGTGAACCACCGGAATATGTGCACAACTGGAACGCGCCCCTTGATAAAGCAGACTTATTGCTGTTTTCATCCCACGCAGATGACGAACAATTATTTTTCGCAGGAATACTTCCCTACTATGCAGGTGAGCTTGGATACAGAGTTCAGGTTGCATATTTTACTGATCACAAAAATGAACCCGGCCGCAGACACGAGCTTCTTAACGGGCTTTGGACCGTTGGTGTTCGCAACTATCCCGTTATCAACGATTATCTCGACCAATACTCAGAAACATATGAGGGTGCTCTGGTTAATCTCAAAAATCAGGGATACACTGAAGATGATGTTATTGCATATCAGACAATGCTGCTTCGACGCTTCAAACCTCTTGTAGCTATAGGCCACGATTTAGAGGGAGAATATGGGCATGGTCAGCATAAGCTGAACTCAGGCACTCTTATTAAAGCTGTGGAGCTTGCAGCAGATGAAACTGCATATCAGGATTCCGCAATCGGCTGCGGTGTTTGGAATACCCCCAAATTGTATTTGCATCTATATAGCGAAAATCAGATCGTTATGAACTGGGATATTCCTCTTGAAAGCTTTGGCGGAAAAACTGCTTTTCAAGTTACCCAGGCGGGCTTTGATTGCCACAAATCCCAACACTACACCTGGTTTAACACATGGCTTAACGGCTCATCCGGCACAAATACGACCGCTTCAAGTATAAGTCAGCACTCCCCTTGCAACTTCGGACTCTATCGATCTACGGTTGGTGAGGATATAAATAAAAACGATTTCTTTGAAAATATCACTACGTATGCTGAGCAAGAAAGAATTGCAGCCGAAGAAGAGGCCAAACGCCTTGCAGAAGAAGAGCAAAAACGACGCGAGGAAGAGGAAAGCCGCAAAGCAGCAGAGGAAGAATCCCGTCGTGTTGCGGAGGAGGAAGCCGCAAAGGATACAACTGCTGTTCCGGAAGAAAAGCCTCACATTTCACTTAACTCAGAACTCATTTTCGCCGTTGTAGTTATCGCTATAGCGATCGTTGCAGTTGTTGTAACCATATCGGTTATGAAAAATATAGCTAAACCGAAAAAGAAAAAATAGACAAAAAAAGCTTACATTCATGTGAATGTAAGCTTTTTATTATTCAGAGAGACTTAAAACTGTTTCTTGCTTTGATGGTAATCACAATGATCTCAACCAGATAAGCAACCATAAAAATATAATTCACCGATTCCATTATTGCTGACGAGATGCCTTTTGCTTCGTGAGTGTAAACTATATAGAGGGGATCTCCCTTCTTCCAATCGTACTTAACGTACGAAACGCTCTCGTTCCACTCATAATATGAATCTATCTCATTTCCCTTTTTGTCAAGTATATACCATTCCGACGGTTCATCGCTATACGCATCAACAGCATAGAGATTCCCTTGCCAATCCATAGGAGTTTCCATGAATTCTTTAAACGCCTCTGTGCTTTCAAACTCTTTTTTTGGGGCAAAAACATCAGTTGAGGCCACGGCATTGAAAGCTATTTGCAAAATCAAGGTTACAGCTATCCATATTGCCGCAATTTTAAAAGATTTGAATATCAAACTCCGTTTTTTCTCTGAAATTTCCCTTGGCTCAACATTATAGTCAATTGCCAATTTTATATTGATGAACAGACATACCAAAAAGCTGAAAATCACTGATATTACTGCATATATTGCTCCTTCGGCAAACCACAAATCAGCCGTTATTCCCATATATGTATCCCACGCTTCAAGCACCAACGGGAACAACATGAAAAATACAACTGCAAATGCCGAAAATGCAATTTCCAAGCCCTTTACAACCTCGAATTTATATCTTCCCACCACAGTTTCGTCAAATTCGTCACCGCCCGCAGCAGAAAACGCATGCATACCGAAAACTGCCTCACACGCTGATGCGCCCACAATGAATACAAGGCCCACGAAAAATCCTATATACGCTCGCAAAAAGCCAAAATTGCATATCATCGCGCCAATCAACCCCAACAAAGCTATACCCACAGAAATTATACTGCGAGTTTTAAAAGAAAGCATTGCGCTGTCGAGCACTCGCTTTAGCTGTTTTTCCGTTTTTGCTGCTTCCCTATCCTTTACTGCCTCTTTTACTACACGCTCTCCTCGCAGAATCTCGTCGCTTGTAACTCCGAATACTTCCGCTATAACAGGAATTAACGTCAAATCAGGAGCACATTCGTCTCTCTCCCAACGGCTGATTGTCTTATCCGAAACGTTCAGTTTTTCAGCCAGCTGCTTTTGTGTCATACCGCTGACACGGCGAAGTGCCGCTATAAACTGACCTATTGTTTTTCTTTCCATAAGAACCTCCACGCGTTATTTACATCCGAATTCTACCAAAGCGACAGAGAGAATACCACCCCAACTACCGAAAAATACTCTCGCATAACGAGAATTGGTTCATTTCTCCTATAGATTTTTATCATTGTATATGTTATACTGATTATATCACAAAATGAAAAGGATTAGAATATGTCCTCAAAAATCAAATTTTTAATTGCGTTTATTATATTTGCCGTAATTATGGGCGCTATTGCAATTATCATAACAAGTAACCTTAACGAAGCCAATGATGCTGATGTTGAACACTCAAAAAACACCGATGAGGCAACTGACGCAACCGACCGGCAAAAAGAACTTGCTCCCGATTTCGAAATGGTTGACCGTGACGGCAATAGAATCAAGCTTTCCGATATGCGCGGAAAGCCCGTTGTGCTGAATTTTTGGGCAAGCTGGTGCGGTCCCTGTAAATCGGAAATGCCCGATTTTGAAGAAGCTTATAAAGAATACGGCGACGATATTACATTTATGATAGTGAATCTCACTGACGGAAAAAACGAAACAGTTGATACCGCTCAAGCTTTTATTTACTCTCAGGGCTATACCTTCCCTGTTTATTTTGATACCGATTCAAATGGAGCCGCAGCTTACGGCGTAAGTTCTATTCCCGTTACTTATTTTATTGATGCCCAGGGATATCTCGTTGCTTACGGACGCGGTGCCCTTAACAGCGAAACGCTTAAATCAGGTATTGATATGCTTATTAATTGAATTAGTTAAAATTCACAAAACACCGCAATGTATTTTGGCAACTTTGCGGTGTTTATTTTTGTTCAAAAACTCTTGAAATGATTATAAAAAAAGCGTACCATTACCTTGAACAAACTCATTTCGCGAGGTCCTATTTTATGAAAACTCTTGACGTTATTCTTATCGGTGGCGGAGACAGAGGCATCAGATACACAACAATTATGTCAAATCTGCCCGAAAAATTCCGCGTTGTTGCAGTTGCCGAGCCTATTGACGACAGAAGAAATCACATTCGTGATATGCACAACATTCCTGAAGAAATGTGCTTTACAGACTGGAAGCCTTTGCTTGAAAAAGGCAAGATTGCCGACATGGCACTCATATGCACGATGGACAGAGACCATTATGCGCCTGCTATGAAGGCTATTGAGCTTGGTTATGACCTTATGCTTGAAAAGCCTATCGCGCCTACGCAGGAAGAATGCAAAAATATCGCATACGCTGCAAAAGAAAAAGGTGTTCGCGTTGTTATTTGCACCGTGCTTCGTTATACTCCCGTTTTCAATGTCATTAAAAACATTATTGACAGCGGAACGCTTGGAAAAATTATGTCCATAAATCACGAAGAATGTGTCGGTATAATCCATCAAAGCCACAGCTTTGTTCGCGGAAATTGGGGAAATGAAAGCCGAAGCTCCAATATGCTGCTACAGAAATCCTGCCACGATATTGATATTCTGCAATGGCTTCTCGGAAAGAAATGCAAGAGAGTTCAATCTTTTGGTACTCTCTCATATTTCACGGAAGAAAATGCTCCTGAAGGTGCTCCCGAATATTGCTATCAGGGTTGCCCCCACGCTGACACCTGCGAGTTCAACGCGGTTAAGCTTTACTATGATGACAAATGGAACGGATGGTTCAGAGGAGCTTGCACAAAGCATTATAATCACACTGACGAGCTTGTGGAAAAGGCTATCAAGGAAACTCTTTACGGAAAATGCGTTTTCAAGTGTGACAACGACGTTGTTGACCATCAGACTGTGAATATGCTCTTCGAGGACGACATTACCGTTACATTCACAATGAATGCTTTCAACCGCGGCGGCAGACATATTCATATTATGGGCACAAAAGGTGAGCTTCGTGCCGCACTTGATGCTCAAACTCCCATTTCTGTTTTCCATTTTAAAGACAACCGCGAAGAATTGGTTGATGAAAAAGGCTCTAACGAGATAACCGGCGGCCACGGCGGCGGCGATGACGGAATAGTTAATACCGTTCACGAATATTTCACCACCAACTACAAGGGCAACAACATTCCCGATATTATGGAATCCTACTATAATCACTCCATCGTTTTTGCGGCTGAAAAATCCAGAGCAGAAAATATTGTTGTGGACTTTGAAGAATATTTCAATGAAATTGATCAATGATAATAAAAAAATACTGCATCAACCGATGCAGTATTTTTTATTTAATTAAAACTGCTTGAGAAGATCAAGAACTGTTTCAAGCTCCTCAGGCTTGATAACGTCTGCTGCTTTGTTTTCGAGAACGCAGTTTGCGAAATAGCGGATCTCTTCAAAATAAGCATCTGTTGCAGGAAGGTTGATGCATTCACCGTCAGCATCTGCTTCGCCGCTCTTAACTTCAAATGCAGCACCACCAACGGGGAATACTGTGAGCTTTCCGTCCTTAAACTCCATCACTGCCTTTTCAAAGGACATACGGTAGCTTGATTCGAAAGGACAGGGGCCGTTATACCAGCAGGAATCCGCTGTGATAAACTTTCCATCTTCAAACTCATATGTTGCATTGATAATATCGTGATCTTCAAAACGAGCACGATGAGTGATGCAGTTAGAGGGTTTGCCAAGTGTGTATACAAGATAGTCAAGGTCGTGAATGTGAAGGTCAAAGGGAACGAGACCGCTGCACTCTTCCTTCTTCATCCAGTTTTCCCAGCTCCATCCGGGTGTGCCGCCAAGACGGTTCATATGTCCGCAAAGGAGGTTGCCATATGTACCGTTGTCAATAGCGTTCTTAAGAACTACATATTCAGGCCAGAAGCGAAGAACGTGAGCAATCATAAACTTAACGTTATTCTTTTCCGCTGTTTCGTAAACTCTCTTAACATCTTCTTTCTTAAGAGAAACAGGCTTTTCACAAATAACGTTGATACCGCGTTCCATTGCCTTGATGGAATACTCTGCGTGAAGGAATGTGGGAAGGCAGATATCGAGGATATCAATTTCTTCATTTGCAAACATTTCTTCGCAATCTGTATACTGTCTTGCGCCTGTGCCTGCAAATCTTTCCATTCTGTCGGGCTGAACGTCACAAATTGCTACAAGCTCTGCTTCAGGGATTCTGAGCCAAGCAGGAATGTGCGCGCCGCTGATACCGCCTGTGCCAAGTACTGCTACTTTCAACATATTTATCTCTCCTTAAAATTCTGCAATTACGCTTTCAAGAAGCGCTTTAGCTTCAAGTATATCAATATTCTGCTGTTCTCCTGAAATCTCACGCTCGATAATAACAGGTCCGTCATAGCCGATAGAATGCATTTTGCGAAGGAATTCAGGAAGATTTGCTTTACCTGTGCCGATTTTAACCTCTTCACCAAGGTCGTGTCCGTTTGTGGGGTAAAGTCCATCTTTTGCGTGAATGTTCTTAATGTGCTTACCGATAACGTCGATTGCATCAACGGGATTTGCTTTTCCGTAAAGAATAACGTTACCTGTGTCGAAGTTTACGCCAAGGTTATCTGTTCCAACATCTTCAAATGCACGAAGCATTGCAACGGGAGTTTCCTGTCCTGTTTCAAACAGAAGATTCTGTCCGTTTGCCTTAAGATGCTCAGCTACCGCCCTTACTGACTCAATAAAGCCTGCATAAATAGGATCATTGGGGTTTTCGGGGATGAAGCCCATATGTGTTACAACATCCTTAACACCGAACTTGAGAGCAAAATCCGCACCATCGCAAAGATTTTTAATTCTCATTTCACGGTATTCAGGGGGAACAAGACCGAGAGTCTGCTGACCTTCATAGAAGTTCCAAACGCACGGACCTTCCCAGCCACACCAGAACGCTGTTACTACAACACCGAGCTTTTCTGCAGCAGTTTTAATTTTTGCTGCTTCTTCGTCTGTCCATTTCTGAGGGATCCAGGAAACGAGCTGACAATGATGAAAACCGTTTTCTACTATATCTGAAAACTGCTTTTCAATATCTCTGTCCCATGAATGATTGACACATACACCTACGTACATAATTTTTTACCTCCGTACATATTGCATTAGTTATACTTTTATGATACACTAAAAATATGATATTTCAATATGAAATAATGCCATATAATAGCATTATTTTTACTTTTCAAGGTGATTACTATGCAAAACAGCTTTAAAGAACTGGAAAATGTCAATTATGACCGAGCTCCTGCAAAAGTTATGCAGTTTTTGAAGGCTCCTTATGCCCGCTGCTTCCCTCTCCATTGGCATGACAGAATTGAATTGCTGAGAGTCGATCGTGGTGAATTGACTGTTACCTGTGGAAACTCAAGCTTTAGCATCAAAGAAAGAGAGATCGCTCTTTTTAACTCCAAAGAGGCGCACTCTGCTGTAGCAGGCTCAACAGAAACTGCTTATACCTGCATTATGTTTGAATTGGGCCCCCTTGTTAACAACAGATATTACGGTCAGAGCTATATAAAGCCCTTGCTTTTCCGCCAAATGCGCTTCAAAAATTTCATACGCGATGAAAACATTAGCCTTGTAATTGACAAATTGGTTGAAGCTTATGAAACTAATATGCCCACATGCGCTATACGCATAGATGCAGGAATACTTATGCTCCTGACAAGGCTGATCGAAGGATACATAAACACAGAACCTGAATCTTCATCACGCCACTCCGATCACCGTTTTACTGAGGTTATTGATTACCTGGACACTCACTTCACAGATGATATTTCCATTGCTGACCTTGCAAAAAAATTCGGCTATAACAAATCCTATTTCTGCAGAAAATTCAAGGATCAGACCGGCATAACCTGCGTTGAATACATAAGCGCGCTGCGTCTTGACTACGCCGCAATTATGCTCAAGGGCACACCCTACTCTGTCAGTGAAATATCGGAAAAATGCGGTTATCCTGATGCTAACTACTTTTCACGCTGCTTTAAAGAAAAATATGATATGAGCCCTATCGAATATAAAAAAAACAAATAAACAAAAAATGCTTCAGTTCTCTGAAGCATTTTTTAATTTGCAAGTTGTTATTATACTGCTATAATGAGCTATTTGTATTTATATAAGAGAAATCAAATAATCCACAGCTTCTTCTGTAGTGGCCCAACTTGTTGTAACTCGGATGAGACTATGATCTTTATCATATGGGCCCCAATTATCTACGACCACCTTTTCAAGCAGAGCAGTCAACTTTTCATTTGGCAAAATAAAAAACTGTTGATTTGTATATGAATCAAGATAAACCCTATAGCCTTTTTTTACAAAGCTTTCCTTTATTTTCATCGCAAGCTTTACTGCGTGCTTCCCTATGTTATAACAAAGTTCATCCGTGAAAAGCTCGTCAAACTGAATTCCAAGAATTCTTCCTTTTGCAAGCAGCGCACCGTGCTGCTTCATTTCTGTGAAAAAGTAATCCCCTTCACTTTCGTCGGTAAACACTACTGCTTCACCAAAAAGCGCGCCTACTTTTGTTCCGCCTATATAGAATACGTGACAAAACTCTGCAATTTCAGGAAGCCCCACATCCGTGTTATCAGCCGCAAGACCATATCCCAAACGTGCACCGTCAAGATAAAGCTTCATAGAATATTCATCACAAAGTTCTCTCAATGCTTTCAATTCATCCCTTGTATACAACGTTCCGTATTCAGAAGGATGGGAAATGTATATAGCCCCGGGACGCACCATATGGGCGTATGTAGTATCAGAATAAAATTTTTCTACATATTCTCTGGCTTTAGCAGCATCTACTTTTCCGTTCACGTGAGGTATTGTCAAAACTTTATGACCTGAAAACTCTATGGCGCCCGCCTCATGAACGCTGATATGACCCGTATCTGCAGAAATCACGCCCTCATAATTCTTCAATATGGAATCAATCACCGTATAATTAGCCTGCGTTCCGCCTACCAGAAAAAACACTTTTGCATTTTCACATTTGCAAGCAATTCTGATTTTGTCTTTTGCTCTCTCGCTATACTCATCAGATCCATAAGAGGATGTTTGCTCAAGATTGGTTTCTGTCAATCTGCTCAGCAGTCTCGGATGAGCTCCCTCAAGATAATCACAGTTAAATCTGTACATAAAAATATCCTTATCTATTTTTATTTGCTATCTGACACAGGAAGACCCTTTACGCTGACATGGCGAAGATTTTCTGCAATAACATCCATCGCGTAATACATAGTTTCCTTTTGTTCTTCTGTCAGCCCTTTGCCGCCTATTTCAACAGCAATTTTCGCCCTCTCACCTATATTGGATGCTATGCGCCTTCCCTCATCGGTAAGATAAAGCTTAGCTCTGTATGAGGAGCCCTCGCGGCGCACAAGTCCTCCCATCTCCATTGCAGTCATTGCACGGGAAACATCAGCCTTATTCCTACAGGTGATATCACTCAGCTCAGATGAGGTTATTCCGTTATCGTATCTGTTCAATGTGAGCAGATAAATTGCATACGGCCCCTTAAGACCGTATTTTTTCATTTCGTCTGCCGCAATTGAATGTAAATACCTGTGAATCTCTGATATAGAAAAAGATAGTCTTTCGTATCTGCTTACCATAAAAGCCTCCATGGATGTTGATTTATCAACATTTTCATTATACCACTACCACAATTGAATTGTCAATAATCTTGTCTGCAAAACAAAAATGGGCGCAAACTTTGCACCCAACATAAATATTATATCAAAAAACTATCATAAAAGTCAATTCGTATTTTAAATAAAATATTTTTGTGAAATTTGTACAAAATCCCATCTTGCAAAAGTGATTTCTTTGTGCTATACTAAAGACACAGAAAGGAAGGTACAAACCAATGTACAAGTGAAGCCAAAGGTTTTGATCATTTAATTGTCAAAAGCTATTAGTGAAGTAAGCCGTTAAAAGTAGCAACCGGAGTTGGATAGTTGAACAAGTGTGATTGTTGTGTTTTCATTTTAAATAAATTTTATATAGATTTTTAGTAAACCAAAGCAAATGAAAGCTTTTGAACAATTACAATAAGATCAAAAACCAATGTGAAAACCTCTGTAAAATTAAAGTTGGAGAAAGAGAGGATATTCAAATGATGTTAGATACAAAGAGTGAACAGAAATAACCCTTGATCGTATCGGAAGAGAAACGGTATCGGTCAAGGGTTATTTCTTTTTT
>JAGAPL010000052.1 GCA_017623255.1 Clostridia bacterium | reverse complement strand
TTCATAATTGGTCATTCACAACTCACTCCAACAGAACGACTCATATTCGACAGATACATTATGGGCAAAACAACAAAAGAGATTATGGCGGACCTTAATATTAAAGAAAACACTCTGAAATTCCACAATAAGAATATCTACTGCAAGCTGGGAGTATCCTCAAGAAAGCAATTGATAGAGATCGCAGGACAGATCGACTCAAAGACTTTATGACAGCTAATCGACCTAACTGATGTTGTAAAAAAAATATTTTGGAATTATAAAAAGGATCTATTATGACAACTGAATCATCCGGACAAAAGCGAAGGGCTGTACATATGCTCCTTGTATTTCTCGGACTATGCATCCTTGCCTGCATTATGGTAGCGCTGGGACTTAAAGGCATAGGTGTTCCATGCGTCTTTTATAAGTTAACAGGATTACTTTGCCCCGGTTGCGGTAACACACGTGCAGTACTATCTGTGGTCAAAGGCGATATTGGCGCGGCATTTTCGTATAATGCACTGTTTATTCCTGAAATACTATATCTTTTGTGGGTGTATGTATACTGCTCCTACAACTACATAAAAGGCAAAGGCTTCGCCTACAATAAAACGCCCTGTCCCTTTATTGACTATATATTACTTGCATTGTTTTTGCTTTGGGGAATCATCAGAAATTTAATATGAAAATAAGAACAGTGCGGATCATGCCGCGCTGTTCTTTAATGTTTCTTCACTATATTTAATCTGTCTTTAACTATCGAATCAGACGGATATACCCCTCGAAGAGAGATGAGGGGATAGACAGACGTGTTTTTGCCCACCACCGTGCCGGGATTAAGGACGCATCCACATCCGATATCTGCTCCGTCACCTAAAATTGCACCTATCTTTCTCAGTCCCGTTTCATACTCAACTTCACCGTGGATAACAACATTCTTGCCATCGCTTTTTAGATTTGAACAAATGGAGCCTGCGCCCATATGAGACTTATTGCCAAGAATTGAATCTCCCACATAGTTATAGTGAGGCACCTGAACACCGTCAAGAAGAATACAGTTTTTCAGTTCAGATGAATTGCCTATAACACACCCCTCACCCGTTATAACATTTCCCCTTAGAAATGCTCCCGGGCGTATCTCCGTACCCTTGCCGATAATTGCCGGAGGTATGATCGTAGCGCTTTCGTGAATGGTGACCCCCTCGCATACAAACACTCCTTCTGATATATAACCATAACCATCCATTTTATTTTTCTGCAATTGCATAATATATTCTTTTATTTTCGGGAGAATTTGCCAAGGATATTCATTTTCTTCAAAAATTCCTTTCAAATAAGGGGTTTCGCAGGAAAACAGCTCTCTTGTTCTCACTTTTTTATTCAACTGAGTAGCCCCCTTTTGCGATAACTTCAGCAATCATATCTGCGTATTTTCTGCAAGCGCCTATATTTTCACTCTCTATCATTATGCGGATTTTCGGCTCAGTCCCACTTTTTCTAAGCAACGCCCTGCCGTGACCGTTAATAAGTCCCTCAACTTCCTTTAATTTACTCTGCACCGCGACATCATTCATTACGGCGTTCTTATCTTTTACCCGTATATTCTTAACAAATTGAGGGTAGAGCTTTACGGGAGCTGCTAATTTTGAAAGAGACGATTTAGAATCGCATACCTCTTCCGCGATCATGATCGCAGTTAAAATACCGTCACCTGTAGTTGCATATTTTTTAAGAATGATATGTCCTGACTGCTCTCCACCAATTGAGTAATCATTTTCCTGCATACATTCATACACATATCTGTCACCAACAGTGGTCTGCACACAATTCATTCCTGCCGCTTCAAGACTTGCAAAGAACCCACTGTTTGACATAACAGTGGCAACAACGGTATTGTCATTAAGCATTCCTCTGCTTTTCAGTCTTCTTGCAAGGATATACATTATAGCGTCTCCGTCAACAGTATTTCCCTTTTCGTCAACTGCAAGACATCTGTCAGCATCTCCGTCAAAGGCAAAGCCCATGTCAAGGTGCTTTGCGCGCACAAGGGCTGAAATGCGCTCCATATGAGTTGAGCCGCAATCAAGATTTACATTAAGACCGTCAGGCTCATCACCTATAACATAAAGCTGAGCGCCAAGCGCTCCGAAAACAGCCCGCGCAATATTCCATGAGGCACCGTTTGCGCAGTCGATGCCAATACGAAGATTTTTATATGAATTTGAAGCCAGAGAAATAAGATACCCAACATATCTGTTTCTTCCTGAAACATAGTCAACGATACAACCTATTCTTTCCTTCTCAGCCAAGGGCAGATCGGGTTCCGAAACGCCGAGAGCACCCATATCTCCGTCTATATACGCTTCAATTAACAGAGTTGTTTCATCGTCAAGCTTTTCTCCGTATCGGTTTATTACCTTTATACCGTTATCGTAAAACGGATTGTGAGAAGCTGTTATCATAATACCGCAATCGAAATCATCCTGCCTTGTCACATATGAAACGCTTGGAGTGGTGGTCACATGAAGCATATATGCATCAGCACCCGACGCAGTAATACCCGCCGCAATAGAGTATTCAAGCATGTAACTTGAGCGTCGGGTATCTTTCCCGATAACTATTCTGGGTCTGTAGCCCGCTTTTCGGCATCCGCAGAGCTTTGAAGAATAGTACCATCCCAGAAATCTTCCAACTCTGTATGCTTGAATAGAAGTCAGTCCAACATTAGCTTCGCCACGAAAACCATCGGTTCCAAAATATTTGTTTTTCTTTT
>JAGAPL010000051.1 GCA_017623255.1 Clostridia bacterium | reverse complement strand
ATTCGTCGAGTTTGCTCCCGGCAAGGAAGGCCTTGTTCACATTTCCAAGCTTGACCGCAAGCGTACAGAAAAGGTTGATGACGTTTGCAACGTTGGCGACACAATGAAGATCAAGTTCCTCGGCGTTGACGAAAGAGGCAGAATGAACCTTTCCAGACGCGACGCGCTTGATGCAGAAGAAGTAACAGCTGAGTAATAAAAACATGAGCTGCATCGGATAACGGTGCAGCTCCGTTTGCTTTTGTTCAAAATCTGTCTTTCGGCTAGCCCTGTCGCGTTTTTATCGACCTTTTTTAAAAAAGGTCGCGGGTACTTAGGGCAGAGCCCTGAGCCGCCCATCGAAATGGGCGGAACCCTATTACTCATCGGTAATCCAAGAGGCGCAGCTTCTTGGTCGCCTTCCGCAGAAGGCGAAATCCTTTTTGCTTTAGTCGTATGCTTAGTGATGGCAACGACAGCATTAACTTTTAAAGGATCTTGTTATGAATAACGGTAATTATAATAACAGAAACAACAATAATTATAATAACACAAACTTTGGCTATGAACCTGAGGTCAAACGCCGATATACTCCCGAGGAGGTTGGCCACGATAAATTCCGTAAGCCCGTAACACGCCAACACAGAAAGCGCCACCGCAAAGTTAATGTGGGGATCGTTTTGATGACTCTTGTTTTCGCAGTTATAATCGGTGTTTGCGCTTATATTATAGCAAGCGGTAACAGAGACGACGTGATTGCGTCTATTGATGGCGGAACAACAGGCAGCGAGGTTATCACAACTGAACTTGAAACAGAGCCTCCCAAGGAGATAAAAGTCACCGTAACTGAGTCAGAAATGCATATGGGCAACTTGATTCTGGTCAATTACGCCTATCCTTATGCATTTGCCGAAAGTGAGGTTAATGAGATAGTAACTGTGGCAAGTGCCAAAAATGACAATTACGTAGTAAGAGATAACACAATTCAGCTGAGGAAAAGCACGATTGAGCTTTTCAACGGCATGATGGATGATATGTTTGCGGCAACAGGCTTCAACTATCTGCAGGTTAACAGTGCCTACAGAAGCTATGATGATCAGGTTTCTACATACGAATACTATAAAAACGCCAACGGTGAGGAATATGCAAAAAAATATGTTGCAAACCCCGGCAACAGTGAGCATCATACAGGCCTTGCCCTTGACCTTAACGTAAACCGTAACGGCGCGATCAGCTATGTAGAGAGTGATGCGGATTGTGAGTGGTTCAGAAACAACTGCGACGACTATGGCTTTATCCTCAGATATACTCCCGAAAAGAAGTATATAACAGGCATTGAGGGAGAAACATGGCACTATCGCTATGTGGGTAAGCCTCACGCACAGTTGATGACAGAGCTTAATCTTTGCCTTGAAGAATATACAGATTATATCAAAGCCTATACAATGGACACGTTCGTGCTCACATATGACGAGGGCACAGTCAATAAGGTTGAATATGATCCCGAGCTTGAGGCGGACTATATGATATATTATGTTGCATCTCAGGGAGAAGAAACAGTTATAACTGTCCCCAATTTTGCAGAGTACGAAATCTCCGGCAACAACGTTGACGGATATGTGGTAACAGTTTCAAAATAAAAAGTTTGATATTTGTTGAAAATGCCCTTTGAAATCAAAGGAAATTTGTGGTATAATAATATAAACAGCGCGTAGCCGATGGCGTAAGTCCAGTTGTGGTGCGTGCTGTTTTATTTATATCAGAAGGAGATGATATTGGCGATGAAGTATAACAAGGACGATTTGGTTGTATACGGAACAAACGGAATTTGCAAAATTGACGACGTTCAGAAAATGACGTTCCCTATGGAAACAGAGGAGCATACATATTATGTGCTCAAGCCCATTGGCAACAGAACATCAACTTTGTTTGTACCCGATAACAGAGAAGAGCTTGTTTCAAAAATGAGATATATTCTCAAAAGAGAAGAGATAGATGCTATTCTTTGCGCTCCCAAAGATAAAGAAATAAAGTGGATAGAGGATAAAAACGAAAGAGCAAACGAGTTTAAGCGAATTTTAAAGGATGGCAATCCTGAGGATTTGCTTTATCTAATCTGCTGTATATATGAAAGAAAAAGTGTTCTGACAGAAAAAGGCAAAAAGCTCACGTCAGCTGATGATAATGTTCTCACCTCTGCAGAAAAGCTTGTGCGAGAGGAATTTGCATACACTCTCGGCATAACTGAAGACGAGGTTGGAGAGTATATAAGAGAGAAGATCGAAGGATGAATTTAGCCGCACATTAGTGCGGCTATTTTTGTTAAGTGATAATTTATGTTACCCAAAGCACTCCCCAGCGGGGAGGGGGGGCCGCCGCAGCGGTGGGTGAGGAGAAAAATACTACAATCACTTAAAAATGCTCTCCTCATCCGCCCTCGCTTCGCTCGGCCACCTTCTCCGCTGGAGAAGGCTTACTGCGCTAAACGATAATTTACCTTCTTAACCGTAGGGACCGACGTCCTCGGCGGTCCAAAAAACATTGGTTAAATGATAAATCATATTTGAT
>JAGAPL010000050.1 GCA_017623255.1 Clostridia bacterium | reverse complement strand
TTATAAGGCTGCCGATCTTCTTGCCGCAGGTAACTACAGCGTTTCAAGATTGCAGAAAAAGCTCACAGAAAATGGTATAGATAAAGAAACCGCAGAAAAAGCGGCTCAGTATATGGAAGATCGCGGATATATCCGCGAGGCTGAGCAGGCGGCTGATCTGGCGAGATACTTGGCCGAAACAAAAATGCGCGGCAAAAAACGTATTTATGCTGAGCTTATCCAAAAAGGATACGGAAAATTTGCCGTTAAACACGCTATTGAATCCATTTCCGACGAAGAATTTTACGACATTCTCACACAACATATAAAAACCAAATATAAAACTCCCGCCGCCGATCGCAAAGAAACGGAAAAACGCATTGCTGCCCTTATGCGACAAGGTTTTTCGGCAGGAGATATAGTTAAGGCCTTAAAAGAAATTGACGCAGATAATGCAGAAATCTAATAGAAATATTAAGGAATACCAAAATGAACAAGAAAATGAGATCAAAGAAAAAAGTTGGCTTCATCAGCCTCGGCTGCCCCAAGAATCAGTGCGACACCGAGGTTATGCTTCACACTCTTATGAGCGCAGGTTATGAGATCACCGCTGAAGAAACTGAAGCTGATGCCGTTGTTATAAACACCTGCGGCTTTATTGAAAGCGCAAAGAAAGAGTCTATTGACAATATTCTGGATATTGCATGGCTTAAGGAAAACGGAAAACTGAAAGCACTTATCGTTACGGGCTGTCTTTCCGAAAGATATAGAGAGCAGCTTATGGACGAAATGCCCGAGATAGACGCTATCATCGGCGTTGGCGCCCTTGATAAGATCACAGAAGCCGTTGACACAGCGCTTTTCGGAGGTGAAAAGTACGCTTGCCTTCCTGCAAAGGATGCCTGCGCGCTTGGCGGCGACAGAATCATCACAACAGGTGAAACATTTGCTTACCTTAAGGTCAGCGAGGGTTGCGACAACAGATGCACTTACTGCGCTATCCCTTCAATCCGCGGAGGCCTTCGCTCACGCACTATCGAAGACTGCGTTAAGGAAGCAAAGGACCTTGACGCTATGGGCATAAAAGAGCTTGTTGTTATCGCGCAGGACACAACCGTTTACGGACGCGATATTTACGGCGAGCTTGCTCTCCCCAAGCTGCTTCGCGCTATAACCGACGAAACAAATATTCCCTGGATCAGAATTCTCTATTGCTATCCCGATAAGATCACAGACGAGCTTATTGCGGAAATGAGAGATAACGACAGAATCGTTAAATATATCGACCTTCCCATTCAGCATATAAGCGATCATATGCTCACAGCTATGAACCGCCACGGCGACAGCGCCTGCGTTCGCGATGCTATCCGCCGCCTGAGAGATAACATCCCCGGAATCGTTATCCGTACAACCGCTATCGTTGGGTTCCCCGGCGAAACAGAGGAAGACTTCAACGAGCTTTGCGAATTTGTAAAAGAAGCTAAATTTGAACGCTTCGGCGCATTTACATATTCAAGAGAAGAAGACACCCCTGCATACGACTTCGACGATCAGATAGACGAACAGGTGAAGCAGGACAGATTCGATATTCTTATGCGCCATCAGCTTGACGTCAGCGAAAGCTTCAACGAACAGTTCGTGGGAACAACTCAAATGGTTCTTTGCGAAGGCTTTGATCCCGTTTCTGAGGCTTACCTTGGAAGAACCTACAGAGACGCAGCTGAGATCGACGGCAAAGTTTGGTTCACGGCTCACCGCCCCGTAAACGAAGGCGAATTCGTTTCCGTTAAAATAACAGAAGCGCTTGATTACGACCTTGTGGGAGAAGTTATTGTTTAAATGATAAAGGTTTCAACACTTTTTTCAGGCTCATCAGGAAACTGCACCCTGCTTCGCACGGATAATACCGCAATTCTTGTGGACTGCGGCAAAAATTGTAAAGCAGTTTGCGAGGCACTGAAGCAGGAAGGCCTGGAGCTTTCAGATATTTCGGCTGTTTTCGTCACTCACGAGCATCGTGACCACATTAGCGCACTTGACGTTATGATGCGAAAATGCCCTATACCAATTCACGTTACGTCACCTTCTGCGCCTGAGCTTTGCAAGGGCAGAAGCGCTGCTGAAAACGCAGTTGTTCACAGCGGAGTTATATATGAGCAAAAAGTTGGCGATATAACGATTGCATCTTTTCCTCTCCCTCACGACAGCAAAGCTCACGTTGGATACATTGCCACAAGCGACGACGGCGACAAAGCAGGCGTTGCAACGGATATGGGCTTTGCCACGATGGAAGCTTTTGAAAAACTCAAGGGATGCAGAAATATTGTGCTTGAAGCAAATCACGATATCCCCATGCTGAAAAACGGACCATATCCTTATTATCTGAAAATGAGAATACTGGGCCGCGGAGGGCACCTTTCAAACGAAGAATGCGCCACTCTTTGCAAAGGGCTTGCAGAAAACGGCACGGAAGGATTTCTGCTCTCTCACCTGAGCATGGAAAATAATACTCCCGATCTTGCATTGAAAGCAGTTCAGACAATGCTTGACGACGGAAATCTTCAGCCTAAAATAAAAATCGCTAAAAGAAGCGACATCACAGATTTATAATTATGCTTAAAATAAAATTTATAGTTATGGGCGCCCTGGGCGAAAAACACTGGAGGGACGCCTGCGATGAATACAAAAAAAGAATGGGCGCCTCCTATCAGGTTGCGGAAATACAGCTAAAGGAGATCCCCACTCCGAAAAATCCATCGGAAAAGGATATTGCCGCAGCGCTTGATCGCGAAGCTGATATTATTCTGGAAAACGTTTCTCCCAGAGCCTGCCTTGTGGCAATGTGCGTTGAAGGGAAACAGCTTTCCTCGCCTCAGCTTGCTGAGTTTATCGACAATAAAGCAACGGGCGGAGTTTCTGAAATATGCTTCGTTATCGGCTCATCTCACGGCCTTTCCGATAAAGTTAAAAAAGCGGCAGCGCTGCGCCTTTCAATGTCCGCCCTCACTTTCCCCCACCAGCTTGCAAGAGTTATGTTGTATGAAGCGGTTTACCGCGCAGGCGAAATCATAAAGGGGTCTCATTATCACAAATAAAGGAGCAAAAAATGAAAAAATTCTTTGAAATCTTGTTTTTTCATATAAAACGCAGAATACCGGCTATACTTGCTTGTGTTCTCCTTTTTTGCACCTTTGGACTTTATTATTTCGGCGTTTTTGACGTTTCATTTATCAAAAGACCGGAAGCCTGGGCAAACAATTCAACCTTGTTTTATAACGCCATGGATGAACTGTTCGGTGAAAAACAAGAAGAAGAGACAAAACCTGACGCGCCTGAAACCGAGCCACCCGAAACCGATAACGCTGAAAGCACCCCCGATAATGAACAAAATACCCCCAACAGAGTTGACCGACCTGCTCAAAGTGAACAGGATCCTTCAGCAATTCTGCCGTATACGGTTATGCCCACAGTCAGCCAGCTGACAGCAGAAGGATATAAAACCACCGACGCAGTTTTTACTGAAGGAACTAAATTCGCCCTTCTTGAAACTGCATTTCCTCTGCCCCATATTTTCTCATTCAGAGAAAAAACTTATGACAAGGATGAAGTTGTTCACTATGATGACGGAACTCCTTCCGAAGTGAAGACCACCACCGTTACAGCAAAGCGTCCCGCCATCGAGCTTTATATGGGCTATATCCTTTTTGATGACGGCGGAACACTTTATCTTCTCAACTCAAACGGAACGGCTCTCACAAAATACGACGACACAAAATATATCCCCGCTTTCACAAGAGATAAAGAGGGCAGACCTCTCTTTTATCAGGTAGTGAAAGAAGAAATAGAATACCCCACAGAGCTTGGAGAACCCGATGCAGAGGGGAACAGACCATGGCTTCAGAGCGCCAAGTTGAAAATCGAAAGAAAAAAATATTTTTATCTTGATACCGACGGAAGAACCTTTAAGGAAAGCGACTATATAGACGCTATCCATAACAGAGGTCTTTATTTCGACTATCCCGCATATTACGGAATCACAACGGAGGATGATACGAAAGAAGGCCTCGTCCGTTATTATAAATATACTCCTAAAGTGCTCACCCGCGATATGAAGATCAAAAACAAATTGCAATCCGTCACTTCTTTGGTTGACGTAGTCAATTGGCTTTTCAAAAAGAAGGACGATGAAACTTTTGATCCCACAAGCGAAGAGCTTGTGCTCCCCTATACCAAAGCATACGATTACAAGGGCGGATATGCCGTAGTTGAACGCCAGCTCAGCTGGAGCTACACAAACCCTGATCTTCCCCCGGCTGAAGCCGCACTTACAGAGCCTACAGAAGTGAAATGGCCCGAGCTTCAGGTTATTGATGAAGAAGGAAACGTGATGTTCGAATCAAGGAAAAGCTTCACAAGCGACCTTGGGTGGAACGCAAACGAATACTACACGGAGCCCCTTCTTAAAGATATTTCCTCTATCGGCAGCTATTATTTTGATCACGGACTTCTCAGAATCCGCCTTGTTTCTTATGACAGATACCAATACATAAAATACGATATGTTTATGGTTGGAACAGACGACGATATCCTTGTCAGAAGCGATGGAACCAAATTCTATATTCCTGCAGGATATAAGCTTGAAGCCTATTCCGACGGAATGCTTCTCCTTTCCAAAGGAAGAAAATACGGATACCTTGACTACACAGGCAAATGGGTTGTTCAGCCCCAACTGATTCACGGCGGAGCCTTTGTTGAAGGCGTTGCCGCTATCCAAAACGAATCAGGAAAATGGGGAATGATAGATACCAAAGGAAATGCTGTTATACCCTTTAAATACAGTTATGTTTCAAATATTTCAAGCGGCCTCGTTGCAGCATACAGCGATGATACAGGCTGGGAAATATACACCAAAATGGCAAAATAAAAAGGACTTACATATATGTCAGTATATGAATACGATATAATAGTTGTGGGAGCAGGCCACGCAGGCGTTGAAGCTGCTCTCGCAGGCGCAAGAAGCGGGCTGAAAACTGCTCTTTTCACAATGAGCCTTGACAGCCTTGCAAATCTGCCCTGCAATCCCTCTGTGGGAGGAACAGGAAAGGGACATCTCGTTTTCGAAATTGATGCCCTTGGCGGAGAAATGGGCTTTGCGGCAGACGCCGCCACCATACAGTCCCGCACGCTCAATACGGGAAAGGGCGCGGCTGTTCGCTCCAAAAGAGTTCAGGCAGACAGAAAATTCTATTCCGCCTTTATGAAAACCACTCTTGAACAAACAGAAAACCTGCATCTCATTCAGGGAGAAATAACTGATATCCTTTACGAGCAGGCAGGCGATAAAAAAAGAGTTTGCGGCGTTATAAGCGCCCCCGGCGGAGAGCACAAGGCAAAAGCTATCGTTATTGCAACGGGCACCTATCCCGGCGGTACAACTCACGTTGGCAACGTAAAAAGAGCCAGCGGCCCCGACGGAATGCTGCCTTCAGCTTTTCTCTCTCAATCACTTGAAAATATGGGCATAAAGCTGATGCGATTCAAAACGGGAACTCCCCCAAGAATCCATCGCCAGACGATCGACTTCAGCGTGCTGGAAGAACAGCAGGGAGAAGAGCATATCACTCCCTTCTCAACCCGAAGCGACTTAAAAAAGCTTAACTCCATCGATCAGATCCCCTGCCATATAGTTTATACAAACGCAGACACTCATCAGATCATCCGCGATAATCTGCACCTTTCTCCCCTCTACAGCGGACAGATCCACGGCACAGGCCCCCGCTATTGCCCATCAATTGAAGATAAAGTTGTTCGCTTCGCAGATAAAGAGCGCCACCAGCTTTTCGTTGAACCTATGGGACTTGATACGGACGAAATGTATCTCCAGGGCTTTTCTTCATCACTGCCCGCAGAAGTTCAGTACAAAATGCTTCGCAGCCTGCCCGGATTTGAAAACGCGGAAATTATGAGATACGCTTACGCTATCGAATACGATTGCTGTGACCCCACTCAGCTTCTTGCAACTCTTGAATTTAAAAACATCTCCGGCCTTTTCGGCGCAGGACAGTTCAACGGCTCCTCAGGATATGAAGAAGCAGCCGCGCAGGGCCTTGTTGCAGGAATAAATGCAGCAGCTTACGTTAAGGGATCACAGCCCCTTATCCTGCCAAGATACTCATCCTATACGGGAACTCTCATCGACGACCTTGTTACAAAGGGAACAAATGAGCCCTATAGAATCATGACCTCAAGAAGCGAATACAGACTTCTTCTTCGTCAGGACAACGCCGACCTGAGACTTACTCAGATGGGACGCGACGTTGGACTTATAGACGACGAGCGATACGAAGCTTTTCTTGAACGCCGCAGAATAACGGAAGAAGAAAAAGAACGCCTTGAGAAAACCACCGCTTCGCCAACAGCAGCCAATCCCATGCTCGAAAAATGCAAAAGCACTCCCATTTCAACGGGAGCAAAGCTGGCAGACCTTTTGCGCCGCCCCGAAGTTGATTACGCAGCACTTGCTCAGTGCGACAGAGAAAGGCAGGAGCTGCCCGAGCGCGTTTGCGAAACAGTTGAAACTGAAATCAAATACGAAGGCTATATCAAGCGTCAGCTTTCCGAAGCCGAAAAGCAGAAAAAGATCGAAACAAAGCTTCTCCCCGCAGATATTGACTATACAAAGATCAAAGGTCTGCGCCTTGAAGCCGCCGCAAAGCTTCAGGAAATGCGCCCCGCAACGCTGGGACAGGCCGCAAGAATTTCAGGCGTTAACCCTGCAGATATATCTGTGCTCGTTATTTATTTGTCGCTGAAATGAAATATTCAAGAGCTTACGTTGAAATAACGAATATCTGCAACAAAAATTGCTCCTTCTGCCCTAAAAATAACCGCCCCAAGAGGAGAATGACAGAAGAAGAATTCACTGTGGTTGCGAAAAAACTGCGAGGCGTGACAGATTATATATACTATCACGTTATGGGCGAGCCGCTTACTCATCCACAACTGTGCACTTTCATAAAAATCGCAAATGGAATGGGCTTTAAAAGTGCCGTTACCACAAACGGCTCTCTCCTTGGAGAAAAGGGCGATGCGCTTATTGAAAGCGGAGTTTATAAAGTGAACATTTCCGTGCATAGCTTTGAGGACGGAACAAAAGAAGACTATCTTGCCTATATAAACGATTGCATTGATTTTGCAGATAAAGCCAGCAAAAACGGCATCCTCACCGTTATGAGACTTTGGAATAACGGCCACGACGGCGGACTTAATGACGAAACCCTGCATTTGATGAAGGAAAAGCTCTGCGGCGAATGGAAAGAAGGCTCAAGAGGCTATCGCGTGCGAAATAAGCTCCACCTTGAATACGGAGAGAGATTTGATTGGCCCGATATGACGGCAGATAACTACGGAAACGAAGTTTTTTGCTACGGACTTAAAGATCATTTCGGAGTGCTCTGCGACGGCACAGTTATTCCATGCTGCCTTGACCATGAAGGAGATATCCCCCTTGGAAATATCTTTAAGGAGAATGTTGAAGATATTCTTTCGGGTGAAAGAGCAATGACTATGCGGGATGGCTTTGCGCGCCGCTGCGCCACAGAGGAGCTTTGCCGACGCTGCGGATATGCCAGAAGATTTAAATAGTTAACTATTAATAACTTAACATCAAAAAATCCGTTGCTTTACGCAACGGATTTTTGTTATTTGTGTTCTTACTTCTCACCGAAAATGGAGATATTCATAACTGCAGGGGAGATTCCCTTAGGTGCGCCGAGGATCGTCAGGCGCGCTTCATTTGCTCGTGTCACTTCAAAGGTACGATAGTCGATTATGAAATCTTCTTCGCTTTCGCTGCGATCCACAACAGTTATCCATGGATCCTCTTCCTCTGTGTCATGATCGTTATAGCGGAGCTCCAATTTA
>JAGAPL010000049.1 GCA_017623255.1 Clostridia bacterium | reverse complement strand
TTAGCGTGATACTCCGCTTGGAGTATCACGCTAAGTTGCCCTAGTTTGTTTTTAAACGTTAAATTTCTTTGCAAGACCGCCCTCAGACGTTTCGCGATACATAACCTTTAAGTCTTTTCCTGTTTCATACATTGTGTCAACGATCATATCAAAGCTGATCTGTCTTGAATCTGCCAGGAAGTCTGCAAGGTTGACTGCATTAAGAGCTCTCATAGCTGCAATTGCATTTCTCTCAATACAGGGAATCTGCACAAGGCCGAGAACAGGGTCGCAGGTGAGCCCCAGATGATGCTCAATGGACATTTCAGCCGCATATTCAATCTGATCAAGATCAAGCTCGTAAAGTTCAGCCGCCGCTGCCGCTGCCATTGAACAAGCGGTTCCTATCTCTGCCTGACATCCGCACTCAGCTCCGCTGATAGATGCGTTTGTTTTTATAAGATTTCCGATTATACCTGCAGTTGCAAGAGCGTGGATGATTTCCGTGTCAGTAAAATTGCGCTTTGTCTGCAGGAATTTAAGCACCGCAGGCACAACGCCGCAAGCTCCGCACGTAGGCGCTGTTACTATTGTACCGCCGGATGCATTGTGCTCACTTACAGCATAAGCATACGCGCAGATAAGACGGTTGGCCTTTGTTTCTTCGCTTTCATCAATATGCTTCTGACGGAAAAGATAGCGCGCTTTGCGCTTTGTTCCGATGCCGCCGTGAAGCACGCCTTCAGCAACGAGACCTGCTTTGATAGCATTCTGCATCACTGACCATACATCAGAAAGGTATGTCCATATTTCTTTACCTTCACACTCTTCAACATACTGCCAGATACGCATATCGTGCTCTCGGCAATACTCAGAAATTTCAGAGAAAGAATTGAATTTGTATACCTCAGCATGCTCAGAGGGTTTTTCCCATTCGGCAAGAACTTCGCCTCCTCCAACGCTGTAAAAACGCTTTTGAACAACTTCGTTTCCATAAGAATAAGCATAAAAATCCATCATATTGGGATGGCGCTCTGTGGGAGTTTCAAAATCAAACTGAATCTCGCAAGCCTTGCCTGCAAAAGCTTCCTCAAGCACAGCATCCGTCATATGTCCTTTTCCGGTTTTTGCAAGAGACCCGTAAAGAATAACCTTATATCTCTGAGCGCCCGGATTTTCCGCAAGAAAACGCTGAGCCGCCGCCAAAGGTCCCATTGTGTGAGAGGAAGAAGGGCCTCTGCCTATTCTGAATAAATATCTTAGAGATTGCATATCTTTACCTCATAATCTGCTTTATATCTCTATTTTAACATATTTCTTCATTTTTGCAAGTAGAGATTTAAGCATTATGTTTTGGTTGGTTTGATAAATTATCGTTTAGTGGTATAAGCCTTCCCCTCCAACTTTCCGAAGGACAGTTGTGGGAAGGGGGACATCGTTTCACTAGTTGGATGTGGAGTCTGGGCTTAGTTTATGCAGAAATCTATAGCTGCAATGTGGGGGATTTCGCCCGTTGCGACGGGCGACCAAGGAGCTGTGCCCGCCGAGTTGGTTTCGCCAACTCGTGATCTCCGGTGAGTATTAGGTTTTCCGCGATCTGCGGAGCGCGTCTTAGGGCTCTGCCCTAATAATCCGCGACCTTTTTCAAAAAAAGGTCGATAAAAACAACCTGACAATGTTTAGCGCTAAATTACTAAATTATCGTTTATCTGAACATATGCGAAAGCGACCCATTTCAAATACATATTAAATAAAAAAGGACCTGTTTCGGTCCTGTTTTATTTAATTACTTTTCTTCTTCTGCAACCTTTTTGGTTGTTCTCTTTTTCTTGGGAGTTTCTGCTGCTTCGTTCGCTTCTTCTGCCTTCTTAGTTGTTTTCTGTGCGGGAGCCTTCTTAGCCGCCTTCTTTTCAGCTTGTTTTTCAGCAAGCTTAGCTGCTGCTGCCGCAGCCTTCTCTGCTGCCTTTATAGCTTTTTCTGCCGCCTTTTCAGCAGCCTTTGCAGCCTTCTTTGCAGCAGCCTCTGCTTCCTTAGCAGCCTTCTTCTCAGCTGCGATTCTTGCCTTTTCAGCAGCAAGGAAATCATCATAAAGCTCTTCGTAAAGCGCTTCGTATTTCTTAGCAGATGCGTTCCAGGAGAAATCCGTTCTCATACCGCGTTCAACAATATTGTTCCAATCTTCCTTGAAATCGTAGAAGATCTTTTCTGCATAGCGGATTGTATCAAGCATATAATGAGCATTGTAGTCTTCAAAGCTGAAGCCTGTGCCTGTCTTTTCATCTACATTATAATTTTCAACTGTGTCTCTAAGACCGCCTGTTGCACGAACTATCGGCACAGTACCGTATCTGAGGCTCATAAGCTGGCTGAGACCGCAAGGCTCAAAGCGGGAGGGCATAAGAAATGCATCGCAAGAAGCATAGATCTTATGAGAAAGAGGCTCGGAATAATAGATATTCGCAGAAACCTTGCCCTTATATTTATCTGCATAGTAACGGAACATATCCTCATAGCGAGCTTCACCCGTGCCGAGAATAACAAGCTGAACTGCATCCTGGCAGATCTCGTCCATAACGCGGTCAATAAGGTCAAAGCCCTTCTGATCTGTAAGACGGGAAACGATACCGATCATCATAACGTCGGGATCTTCATTGAGGCCAAGCTCTCTCTGAAGAGCAAGCTTGTTCTTAACCTTTTCACTTCTGAAGTTATCAGCATTGAAATGATTTTCGATATTCTTGTTTGTTTCGGGATTGAACTCTACGTAGTCAATACCGTTAACGATACCGGAAAGAACGCCGCTCTTTGCGCGAAGAAGGGGATCAAGGTTTTCACCGTATTCGGGAGTTTTGATCTCTTCTGCATAGGAATCACTAACTGTTGTAACTCTGTCAGCATAAACGATACCACCCTTGAGAAGGTTAACAGCGTTGTATGCCTCAAGCTTGTCAGATGTAAAATATTCATCGGAAAGGCCTGCGATATCGCGAAGAACGTCCTTGCCGTAGATACCCTGGAACTTCAGGTTATGAATTGTCATAATTGTGCGGATACCGCGGAAGAACAAATCACCCTGGAAGCTATCGTTAAGATATACGGGAACAAGACCGGACTGCCAGTCGTGGCAATGAATGATGTCGGGGCGGAAACCGATGATGGGAAGAGCGCTGAGAGCTGCTCTTGAAAAATAGATAAACTTTTCAATATCGCCGCGGATCTCGCCATAGGGCTTGTCGCCTGCAAAATAGAACTCGTTATCAATAAAATAGAAGGTGATGCCGTCAACCTCAGCTGAGAGGATTCCAACATACTGCTTTCTCCAAGCGAGATCCATATAGAAATGAGTGATATATGTAAGCTTGTCCTTCCACTGAGGCTTCATACAGAGATACTTGGGAAGAATAACGCGAACATCGTACTTTTTATTGTTGAAAAACTTGGGAAGTGTACCTGCAACGTCTGCAAGACCGCCTGTTTTGATAAAGGGAACAGCCTCACTTGTTACAAAAAGAATCTTTTTTCTTTCCATTGGCAAAACCTACTTTCTGTATTTATTATTTTATTAGGGGCATTTATCTGTTTTAATTTTATAACCTTTTTGCTTGTTTGTCAAGGAAGTTATTATAAAATAACGTATTATGTAAGGCTAACTTACTTTTTTACAAAAACTTAAGAAATGCCTCCGCGGAGTAGGGGAGGATAGCTATAAAAGCTAATTTACAATCCAACCAAAGATAAAAGGCGGCCTCAAAGACCGCCATATTAGCTTTATTTTTTCTTAAAGAACTTAAACGTCAACGGCCAAACTGCGCCTGCAAAAATAACCATAATGAAATAAGTGAATGCGCGATCAGCAGGTTCGGGAACAAATGCGCCGAAAACTGCATAACCAAGTTCTTTCACTGCAAGAGATAAACCAAGACCAATAGCAACTTTTAATATCTGCGCCCACCAAATTGCTTTTGTTTCGAAATGAATGAATCTTATATCCAACTCAAATACCACCCAAAGACCTGCAATGGCTCCCAGCATCTTATATGTGTTTTTAACACCACTCATAATTCTCTCAGCATCACAATTCGCAGGGAAAGAGTATAGCTCCATAAAAAGCAGCTGAAAAACTGACCAAATGAGAAGAATTGCCATAAGAATACGCATGCCATTGGGATTTTTATCAATACGCTTAAATAAAGGATAAAATCCGAATATCATAACGAGGGCAATGGCAACGGACGTCAGCACATCAGCAGGAGTGTGCACTCCCAAATACATTCTGGAAAATGGTACAATTATACACAATGCAATGCAAATGATGCGCACAATTTTGTTTTTCTCCCATCTTGCAACAGCGCCAAAGCTACCAACGGAAGACTGAGTGTGGCCGCTTGGGAAAGAATATCCGCCGGCACCCTCTATAGCTGATTCAACAGCATGAAAATCGGGATCGCGCACCCAAGGACGATCAATTCTGAAATTTACTTTTAGAAAATTGTTCAGCTGAGTTCCGAGAAATCCGATAGTCAACATATAGTATCCCTCATATTTGTCAACACACCAGAAAAGGATCATTGCCAAAACAATGAAAATAGTTTCTTCACCGAAAAGGGTGAAAAAGGACATTATAATATCAAATACTGGGTTTCTGATACCTTCAAGAAAATATAAGAATTGCATATAGTACCTCTTATTTTCAATAAGCTTTTCCCATCAGGAAAATCTTTTATATCACGAAAAAATTCTAACATAATTATCCCCAATTGTAAAGGAAAACATCTTTTAACTAAAGCATTAATTCCCCATACTCTCTTTCATAATCGTCTATATATTGCTTTATCAAGTAAAAAATTTGACCGTTTACTGAACGATATTCATTTTTACTTATTACTAATAGTTTTCGGTATAAATCACTATCAATTCTTATGCTGAAACTATGCTTTTCTTTAGTCATATCTACCGATATTTATTCTCCTATTTTAATTGTAGTATTTTAATTATAGTATTCAAACGAATACATTTCAAGTATTTATTTGAATACTTAAGTATAATCTACTTATCAACCAAATAAGGAAATTTAAAATTGTGAAATATTACTACGAAATTCTGAGAGATCTTAGAGAAGATAATGATAAAACACAGGCTGAATTAGCTGAATTTTTAGGAATCACAAGGCCTCAGTATCATCTTTACGAAAGCGGTAAAAGACAATTCAAGCTCGAACATATCAGAAAACTTTGCATATATTATGGTGTTTCTGCTGATTATGTTCTCAGTCTCCCTAAAGGGCTGAAAAGATTCGATCGCTAATTTACTTATACTATTATGCTTCACCATTATTGACAAACAAAGCTCTGTGTGGTAAAATTCTAAAGTACGCTGGTGTAGCACAGGGGTAGTGCAGCTGATTCGTAATCAGCAGGTCAGGGGTTCAAATCCCCTCACCAGCTCCAACAAAAAATTCCCTTTTGTCTGGTAGACAAAAGGGAATTTTTTGAGTGATGCGTTCCTTCAGAACGAGATACGCACTACATGCGTGATGCGGTCTTCGCCCGTGATGCACGCCTGTGGCGTGTTAGCGGAAAGCATCGCATCACTTATCACAGCAACGCGACATCACTTATCACTTGTTTGCAAACATACTTGATTTGTGGTATAATATAAAAAAGCGAGGTGTACATTATGCAGGAATCAAAACTTAGGGAACTTTCTATGGAATTTTCCGTTGATATAATTGAATTGGTAAAATACCTAAAATCTGTCAAGTAATCTATCATTTCTAATCAAATCGGCAGAAGCGGAACGAGCATCGGTGCTAATATCCACGAAGCCCAATATGCGCAAGGCAAAAAAGACTTTATTTCTAAACTTGAAATCGCCTTGAAAGAAGCAAGTGAAACGGGCTATTGGCTTGAACTTTTGTACAGAACAAAATACATTAACGAACAAACTCATAAAACACTTTCTGCAAAGTGTACTTCGTTAAGAGCAATGCTGATCGCTTCCTGCCGAACGGCAAAGGAGAATACAAGATGATCTATGGCCTCGTTGATAGAAAGAATCACAAATACTACACTTATATGAGCAAGGTTTTTCAGGCAATTAACAATGCTCAACTACAATATAATTGGCTTATTACAGATTGCGTATGTTATCTGCAGAACAATGATATTGAAAAGCTGCTTGATCAAAAATATTGTTGGTTGTCGGGCGAAGAATTATCTTCCATAATTGAACAAGAGGATTTTCAGTGGATTTGGGGATGCCTTTGTGGGTTTTCAAAGGATATTACGGTGGAAGATGTACTAAAGCATCCATTGCCGTCTGCTGAAGATTATAATGGTTATTATCAGAATCCAGTGTCTCTACAGCACCCACTGTCCTCTGTTGAAATTGTTCCTTGTGATAGTTCGTGGACTCTTGTTATTAGCAAAAAAAAAGCCATCATCGACAGTTACCTGAAAAGTTATCCCCAATGCGAAGATTTGTCTTTGTTTAATCAAACATAAGATTTACGCACCTTTTCGCTTTTCTTACCTACATCTACGCTCCGTTATACTGTTCTTTCTCATAAAAAATTTTGCTTATGCAAGAGGTTTTTATTGACCGGTATTATTGGTATTTGATCAACCCCAATATTGACACTAAAAAAGTGTTATCTT
>JAGAPL010000008.1 GCA_017623255.1 Clostridia bacterium | reverse complement strand
GATATCATATACAACTATCTGATATAGCAGTTCGATTTCTGCATATTCGGACCGCCGGGGACGTCGGTCCCTACGGATAAAAAGTTAAATTATCGTTTAATGTATCAATTCGCCTGAGATGAAGCTTTCTGCTTTTCGCAAACCATATGTATTTGTTGAAATTTAACAAACTTCAAAAAAACATAAAAAAGCACTTGACAAGGGTTTTAGTTTTCCACACCTTGTGGAAAACTCTGTGGAAAACTAAAAAAGCCTTATAAATAAGGGCTCTTGGTAAAACCTATAAAAATGGTGGATTGTGGAAAACTTTTTGGATGAAAATGTTGCTAAAAAATGGGAAATGGCAAAATGTAGAATTTTACTTTTTTCAAAAAATTCACTTGACAAATATATCCAAAAATCGTGGGCAAGGCAGTCTTTCCCGGCGTGGTCAAAAGACATATCCTTGCCCTGCGGCTGTAGTATGCCGCTTATTTTCAGTATATGCAGAAGTGGGATAAATAATTCAGTCGAAATCGATAATATTGTGTAAATTAACCAAATTCAAAAATAGTTTCGCTTATTTTCACACACAATTCATAAAACTATAGTATTCTAATAATGTAGAAAGGAGTGATAAAGAAGGTGAGCGAAAAGCTTATCAACCGCATTGTGCTTAGTAGGCTTGAAAAGGCTGAGAGCGAGGGTGATGTTGAGCTGCTCAGAGAGCATTTGAAAAGCAATTATGATGTGAAAGTGCACAGCGCGGTGTATGAAGCATTTGTAAGAATGGGTATAATAAACGCAGAAAAACAAAGTTAAGAATAAACAATGATATAAAAAGGGACAACCGAGAAGGTTGTCCCTTTTAAGTTATTTTATAATATCAATAAGGTTTTCAACAGAGGAGCAGATATAGTCAGCGCCGGCTTCTTCAAGCTCTTCTCTTGAGCCGTAGCCCCAGAGTACACCTACGGAGTGTATATCTGATTTTTTAGCGCCGTTGATGTCGTGCAATCTGTCGCCGACCATCAGGCAGTTGCGGCGATCGGAAATTCCGAGAGAGCTTAGGGCATATTCAATAACCTCGGTCTTGGCTATGCGCTGTCCGTTTAATTCGCTGCCTGCCATATAGTCAAAATATTTTGCTATATCGAAATGTTCCGCTATTCTGCGAGCATAAACTTCAGGCTTGGAGGTTGCCATAATAACGGTTTTGCCTCTGCTTTTCAGCTCGCTGAGCATATTAGGAATACCCTCGTAGAGCTCGTTTTCAAAAAGCCCTTTTGTGCTGAAATGCTCGCGGTAAACTTCAACTGCATTTTTAGCATCAGCCTCTGTGAAGTTGAAATACTTCATAAAGGATTCAACGAGGGGAGGTCCGATAAAAGAGCGAAGCTCTCTCTTGTCAGTCACCTCTATATTATATCTTTTGAGTGCGTGAACAACTGAATTTGTGATTCCTTCAAAAGGATCCGTCAGTGTTCCGTCCAGGTCAAATAATATATGTCGGTACATATTATTTGCCTGAGATCGTGATGCCGTCAAACGCGGCGTAAGGAAGAACGGAAATGCCGTCGGCAACAGTTTCGCTTGAAATGTCAACCAAACTGTTAAGCATTGCGGCAAGGTTGCCGCTGATCATGGTTTCGCTTGCAGCGCCTATGATTTCGCCGTTTTCAATAAGGAAGCTGTTTTTAGCAACGCCTGAAAAATCGCCGTTGATTCCGGGCGCGCCGCCTGAGAATCTTCCAACGAGAATGCCGCGGTCAATTCCCTTGATGATATCAGCAACGGATTTTTCACCTGCTTTGATTATCATATTGCCGGAATTATTTTTCGCGCGGGGAACTCCTGTTTTTCTTGAAATATAATAGCTTGCAAAGAAGCTTTCAAGCTTGCCGTCGCGGATGAAATCAAAGTCTTCAGAGATAAAGCCTTCGCCTGTGTAGTTTTCACCGAGGCAAACAAGGGGAGATTTGGGGCAGAAGGAAATTGTGATGCGGGGGTCTGCAACCTGCTCTCCCAGCTTATCCTTCCAGATGGACGTGCCGTCCAGAAGAGTTGTGTCGGATGCAAAGTTTTCGGCGATGGAGTCAATAAACTCGCAAAGGCATCCGGGAGAGAGAAGCATAGTGCCTGTATATTTTCCTTCGCAGGCAATTGTTTTGATCTGTTTTTCTGTGTCTGCCAGGTCCTGAGCGATGGATCCAAGCTCAATGAAAGGCTTGTCAAGGTTGTCTGTAACAACGCCGCTTGAGAAGAAGGAGGAGGAAACCTCGCCTTCGTGGCCTGAGAACATAAGGGAAACGGAATAATTTCCGCCCTTGGAATTGAAAACTGTGCCGTTTGAATTTCTGTAAACAGAATGAGACTTTGTGTGGGAGATGATCATCTGCTCAATAACGATGAGGGGATATTTTTCTCCGATAGTCTGGAGCAGCTCTTTTGTGCGGTCGAAAAGTCCGTTCATATCGGGCGTGAGCGCGCCGTTTTCAAAGCATTTTTCGCCTTGATCATCAGCGATTCCCCAATGTTCGTCTGCTTCAGATGAGTCGGCTGCTGCAAGGCAGCTTTCAACTGTTGCGCGAACGGAAGCCTCTTCAAAGCTGTTGGAGCCAACGGAGCCCTTTTTGCCGCCCTTGATAGCCGTCATAGAAAGACCGTTATCAAAAAGAGTACGGAGCAGGCTGAATTCACCGCCGTCAACGTTGAATTCAACAGTTTCGCTCATTCTTGCTGTACAGTATGCAATTTCAGCGCCGCCGTCTCTAAGCTGGCTGAGAACGTTTTCGGTTATATTATAAAGCTTTTCTGTATTCATTTTTAATATCTCCTTCCATCAAATCAGCGGCCGCCGATAGTAACCTTGCATTTAACTGCAGGTCCGCCGAGACCAACGGGCATAGGCTGCTTTTTGCCGCAGAAACCTGAGGATGCCCAGGTCATTGTATCAGAAAGCATATCAACAGTCTTAAGCATTTCAAAAGCAACGCCTGAGATGGTTGTATCAAGGAGCGCTCTGCCCAGCTTACCGTTTTTGATCTCATATCCCATGCAGATACCAAACATAAATTCGCCCGTTGTGTCAGCCTGTCCGTTATTAGTATCAACGAAATAGTAGCCGTCATCAATGGAAGCGATCATATCCTCAAGCTTTGATGTGCCGGGAAGGATAGCTGTATTTCTCATTCTTATAAGGGGTTCGTCGGAGAAAGAATATGCTCTTGCATTTCCTGTAGGAGCCATACCGAATCTTTCCGCTGTTTCACGGTTGTTCATATATCCTGTGAGAATACCGTTTGTAATAAGAGGAGCGTCAATTGCTTCAACGCCTTCGTCGTCAACGTAAACGGGAAGGGGAACGCTTTCGCCGTTGAAGGTGTGAGCAAAGTCTACCATTGAAACGATGGGGCTGGCAACCTCTTTTCCAAGATTGTGTGCCGCAACGCTTCCGCCAAGCACAAGGTCAGCCTCAACTGTGTGACCAACTGCCTCGTGAGCAAGCATACCTGCAAGGTCTCCGCTGAGAATACAAGTCTTAACGCCTGCTTCGGGATAAATGCCTTCCTGCTTTGCGCGTATCTTCTGATACATTTCATCAATTTCGGGGTAGAGCTTATCGGGGGTTGTGAAAACGTTATCAAACGTGCCGAATCCGCCGAAAGGCTTGAAAAGCTCGATGGGAGTGCCGTCATTTGTTTCGCCCGTCATAATAACGTAAACGTATGAACGGGGAATTGATGTATATCCGTCTTTTCCGTCAGAAGTTGCGAGAAGCTTTTCCATAGAGTCAGCTCTGACTGCAACTCTTCTGCCCTTGAGATCGGGATATTTTATTGCGATGTAGTTGTCAACCTCTTTTGCAAATTCGATGTATCTCTTTTGCTCGGGAGTGTTTGTGCAGGTATAGCGATCAATATATCCGCCGTTAACTGCGGGAAACATCTTTGTGCCTTTATTAACTCTGCTGTCCATAAAAACAGCGTTGTCTGTTGCAGCTTTCAGAACAGCCTTTGCAGCATCCTCACTGCACTCAGCCATTGAAGAAAATCCGTAAACACCATTCTTGTAAACTCTTGCGGAAATACCTGAAACCTCGCTTGAGGTGTTTCCTGTGAGATTTCCTGAAATGATCGTAACTCCGCGGCTTTTATTGATCTGAGCTCTCAGCTCTGTGTGAACGCCTGCGGCAAATAGAGACTTATTGGGTGTGATAATGTCCTTTATCAATTTTTTATCCTCCTTTTTTGCCTTCTCCAACGGAGAAGGGGACCGCGCGCGGTGGATGAGTAGATCATTTAACGCGGCACGGTATTATATAGTAGTATTATTGCAGATGATTGATTACTTTTGTGATATCGCCGGCGCCCATAATGAGAAGCATATCACCGTCTTTGCCAACTTTGTTAAGATAGTCGGCAATGTCCTCAAACTGACCTATAAAGCGGCATTTAACTCCGCGCTCGTTTATGGCGTTGCAAAGGTCTTCGCTTGCCACGTTGTAAGTGTTTGTTTCTCTTGCGGAATATATGGGAGCAAGGATTATTTCGTCAATGCCTTTATGCGCGAGAGAGTCGGCAAAATCGTCAAAGAGCTCTGCTGTTCTTGAATATGTGTGGGGCTGGAACACACAGTAAACGTGGCCGAAGTTCATTTGAGAAGCCGCATCAAGAGTTGTTGCGATTTCTGTGGGATGGTGAGCATAGTCGCTGTAGATCGCGCCACCGCATCTGGCATCGCCCATAGGGTCCATTCTTCTGCCTGCGCCCTCAAAGGTTGCAAGGGAATCACGGATAACCTCGGGTGCAACACCCTGAAGGTGAGCGGCCGCTGCCGCTGCAAGAGAGTCGCAAACGCAGTGCGCGCCGGGAACGTTAAGCTTGATTCTGATAAGTTTTTCGCCGCCTGCAACGAAATCGTATTCAGCGCATCCTCTTTCATAAACAAGGTTTGCAGCGCAGTAGTCTGCCTCGTCAGCTTCAACTCCAAAAGTAACGAGTCTGCCGGTGTAGCCTTCGGCTGCTTTCATTACGTCATCGTCACAGTAGTTAACAAGCGCGATTCCGTTTTCACCTGTTTTAGCCATAAAAGCAGCGTAGGAGTTTCTGATCTGTTCCATTGAGTGAAAATAGTCCACGTGGTCCATTTCAATATTGAGAACAACTGCAACTGTGGGATAGAAGTCCAGAAAAGAGTCCATATATTCGCAAGCCTCGAAAACAAAGTAGTTTTCTCCGCCTATGCGATATTCACTCCCAACGTCCTTCATAACGCCGCCGCAACTGGCAGTGGGGTCAAGTCCTGCATCAGTGAATATTTTTGCTGTCATAGAAGTTGTGGTTGTTTTTCCGTGCATACCGGAGAGACCGATGCGGCAGTTATAGCCTGACATAATATATCCAAGATAGTCTGCTCTGGAAACGCAGGGAATTCCGCGCTTTATAGCTTCTGCATATTCGGGGGTGTCCGCAGGGATAGCAACTGTGTAGATAACCATTCCGCAGCCGTCAATATGGGAAGCGTCATTTTCATAGTAAACGTCAATTCCCATCTTTTCAAGAGCCGCAGTGATTGCAGAGCTTGAGCGGTCATATCCGCTGACCTCATAACCTCTCAGGTGAGATATTCTTGCAAGGGAGCACATACTAACGCCGCCTATGCCTGCAAAGAACAACTTGTTTGTTCCCTCAAGCATACGGGCGATTTCAGCCGCCCCGTAATGTGTATTCTCAAGTGCCATATCAAAAAACTCCATTCGTCAGATGATATAATTATCTACTTTAAATTATATCACAACTAAAAGCGAATTAACAGAGTTTTTTAAAATAAAAAGAAATAATAACCAATCAAAGCAAAATGAGCGTATTATTGACAACTTGGTCGGGCGATGGTATAATCAAATAAAGCACATATGTTTGTTTTGGAGAAATTATGTTTTATATAGGATGTCATTTATCGGTGTCGGGCGGATATGAGGCAATGGGCAAAACTGCTCTTTCTATCGGAGCCAACACCTTTCAGTATTTCACGCGTAACCCAAGAGGAAGAGGTTTTAAACGACCTTCCCAAGAAGATGTGGCAGCTCTTGTTTCTATTGTAAAGGGAAACGGCTTTGCGCCCCCTCTTGCCCATGCGCCTTACACTTTCAATCCTTCCTCCTGCGAAGAAAGAATATGGCAGTATTCCTGCGACAGTATGAGAGAAGATATTGAGTTTTTGGAGGCGATTCCCGGCTCTCTGTACAATTTTCACCCCGGAAGCCACGTTGGAAAAGGTGTGGAAACGGGTATTGCAAACACGGTAAAGCTCCTTGATTCCGTTATAACGCCCGGTCAGAGTACAACTGTGCTTATTGAAACAATGGCGGGCAAGGGCAGCGAGATAGGCGGAAAGTTTGAGGAAGTTGCAGAGCTGATCCGTTTGACAGAGCCTGAAAAAAGGGAGCATCTGGGAGTTTGCCTTGACACTTGTCACATTTGGGACGGTGGATATGATATAGCAGGCGAAACAGATCGTGTGCTTGATGAATTTGACCGCATAATCGGTCTTGAACGCCTGCGCGCCATACATCTCAATGATTCAAAAAATCCTCTGGGCGCAAAAAAAGACCGCCACGAAAAAATCGGAGAGGGATTTTTGGGCATTGAAGGGGTTAAAAACATTATCGCAAACAGCCGCATCAGCCATCTGCCTTTCTATCTTGAAACTCCAAATGAGCTTGACGGATATGCGGCGGAGATAAAACTGCTTCGAGGTTTTAGAAATGATGCTTGAAAGATCAAAAACAGTTTGCTTCACGGGTCATCGTGATATTGATGATTGTGACAAAGAAGCACTTCGTGAGCTTGTGCTGAAAACAATCCTTATATATATCAGGCGAGGGTATTGTAATTTTATATGCGGAGGCGCAGTTGGCTTTGATTCTATTGCGGCGGAATGTGTTGCGGAGTTAAAAAAAGAACACGGAGAACTAAGGCTTGTGCTTGCCCTACCTTGCCGAGACCAGACGGCAAAATGGAACAACCTTGAAGAACTTTCTTTTTATAAAAAAATGCTGGGTAAAGCAGATGAGGTCGTTTATACAAGCCAGATGTACGAAAAGGGATGTATGCATCTGAGAAACAGATATATGGTGGATAACAGCAGTGTTTGCATTGCTTATAAAACAAGCGAAAAGGGCGGAACTGCATATACTTGTAAGTATGCGGAAAAATCCGGCTTAGAAGTTGTCAATTTGGGCAAATTTGCGACACAACTCAGCTTTTGTTGATAATTGTCTAACGATTTGTTCAAAAATGCAAAACAATTTATTAATATTTGGTTGACTTTTCTTTGATAAAGATGTATAATAATAACAGAGAAAAGGAGGGATCGAAATGTTTTGCTACGAAACTGGAATGGTTATGTTTGACCGCGCGCTCTCATATCTTGATGCACTTTCGGTCCTGGCAGTTGTGCTTATAATCTCTTTTGTGATCTATATTTCCGTAAGGCAAAGGAAAAAGAATAAATAATAAAGTAAAAGTCCGGCTTGCTAATTGAGTAAGCCGGGCTTGTTTATTTTCTGTTTGGAGCTTGATAGAACGCCGCCGCAAAGGTTTTAAATAATGTTGAATGACAGTTTTTGCTTTCTTGACAAAAATGTGTTTCGGGGGTATAATTATTTGGATAAGTAACAAATAAATTTGCGGAGGCAAATATGTCTTCAGACCTTTCTGAAATTATAAGCGCTGCAAGCCCTAATTTTTCAAAGGGACAGCGCAGAATTGTAGAATATATAACTGAGCATCCGGAAGAAGCTGCTTATATGACCGCGGCTCAGCTTGGCAGGGTCGCAGGCGTTTCCGAATCAACCGTGGTTCGCTTTGCACTTGAACTTGGCTTCAGCGGATATCCTGAGCTTCACCGCGCAATGCAGGAGTCTCTTCAGAAAAATCTCACAAGTGTTCAGCGAGTTCGTGTTTCCAATGACAGACTTCCTGATGAGAAGCTGCTTGATGCTGTTCTTGAAAGAGATATTGCTCAGATCAGAGCAACACTTGAAACTGTTGACCGAGCTGCTTTTGATGCGGCAGTTGAGGCAATTCTCTCTGCAGGTAAGATATATATAATAGGAATGCGTTCATCCTTTTCGCTTGCAGGATTTCTTGAGTATTATCTTTCACTCATCTTCCCAAACGTTCAGCTTATTCGTAACGCAGGAGGAAGCGAGATCTTTGAGCAGATGATGAATATAGGCGAGGGGGATACGGTGGTTGCTTTCAGTTTCCCACGTTATTCAACCCGTATCGTTCACGCGGTTGATTTTGCTTGTAGAAACGGAGCAAAGGTGGTTGCAATAACCGATAGTATGTCATCTCCTATTGCAAAGCCTGCCTACGCAACACTATGCGCAAAGAGCAATATGGCATCTTTTGCCGATTCGCTCGTAGCGCCTCTTTCGATAATCAATGCATTGATCGCAGCAATCAGTAAAAAGAAAAACGATGAGATCTCAGCTGCTCTCACAAAGCTTGAGCATGCATGGGATGAATATCATGTTTATAAAAAGGATATGGGTAAAAAACTGTGAATAAATACATAGTAGCAGTTGTCGGCGGAGGAGCGGCGGGAATGATGGCCGCAATATCAGCGCTCAGCTCAGGAGCCGATGTCGTTTTGTTTGAGCCTAATAAGATGCTTGGCAAAAAGCTGCGCATAACAGGCAAAGGCAGATGCAATGTAACAAATAATTGCGAGCCCGCTGAGCTTATGCAGAATATCACACGAAACGGCAAGTTCATGTATAGTTCCGTGAATCGCTTCAAGCCCTCCGATGTAATCAGCTTTTTTGAGGATGCGGTCGTGCCCCTTAAAACTGAGAGAGGCCGCAGAGTTTTTCCTCAGTCTGACCGAGCGGCAGACGTGGTGTGGGCTCTTGAGAAAAAGCTTAATGAGCTTGGTTGCCATATCGTAAAAGATCGGATAAAAAACATAAAAACAGAAGATGGCAGAGTTCGCTCCGTTTGCAGCGAGAGCGAGGAATATTCTTGCGGGGCAGTTATCCTTGCAACCGGCGGAGTTTCCTATACAGGTACAGGCTCCACGGGCGATGGGCATAGGATGGCAAGGGAGCTTGGCCTTGATGTAACTGAATTGAAGCCGTCTCTGGTTCCCGTTGTCACAAAGGATAAAACCGAAGAAATGATGGGGCTCACATTAAAAAACGTAACTCTCACAGTTTCACGCGGCGAAAAAAAGGTGTATTCCGAAATGGGAGAAATGCTGTTCACCCATTTTGGAGTTTCAGGACCATTAGTCCTATCTGCCTCTGCCCATATGCAAACAGGCAGCGTGCGTGATTATAAAATGGAAATAGACCTGAAACCTGCACTAAGCCAGTCAGAGCTGGACAAACGTGTTCTTTCAGATTTTGAAAAATACTCTGCAAGGGATTTTGTCAATGCACTGGGGGATCTGCTTCCCAAAAAACTTATTCCCTCTGTTATAAGAAAAAGCGGAATTCCAGAGAGAATAAAGGTTTCTTCCGTAACAAAAGAAATGAGAGAGCGTCTCGTTCAAACATTAAAGGCGTATGCTCTCACTCCGATTTCATTCAGACCTATAGAAGAAGCAATTGTCACTTGCGGCGGTGTTTCTGTTAAAGAGATAGATCCTAAAACGATGATGTCAAAAAAGATAAATGGATTGTTCGTTGCAGGAGAACTGCTCGACCTTGATGCTTACACAGGCGGATACAACCTGCAAATAGCATGGTCAACGGGAAAAATCGCAGGAGAAGCTGCAGCGGTAGCAGCAATGCAGGAAAACTAAAAGAATATAACACTTGAGAAAGGTTACAATAATTATGGAAAAGATAAGAATTGCAATTGATGGCCCCAGCGGCAGCGGAAAAAGCACACTGGCTAAAAATCTTGCTCGTGAGCTTAGCCTTGTTTACGTAGATACAGGCGCACTTTATCGTTCAGTAGGACTTTTTGTTATGCGTGCAGGAGCCGATCCCAAGTCTGCAACTCAGGTTATGGCATTGCTTGATGAAATAGATCTTAAGCTTGTGTATACAGATGAAGGCCAGAGAGTTATTCTTTGCGGCGAAGACGTTTCCGATCTTATTCGCACAAACGAAATTTCTATGTATGCTTCTGCTGTTTCAGCGATTCCCGCAGTTCGTAAGTTCCTTCTTGCTATTCAGAAAAAGATGGCAGCTGATGGTAACGTAGTTATGGACGGCCGCGATATCGGCACAGTTATAATGCCCGATGCTGATGTTAAGTTTTTCCTTGAGTCAAACACAAAGGCAAGAGCTCGCCGCAGATATGAGGAGCTTCTTGCAAAGGGACATACATATTCAGAAGAGGAAATATACGCTGATATCGTTAAGAGAGATGAAAACGACAGCAGCCGTGAGGTTGCTCCCGCTATTCCTGCTGATAATGCTATATTCCTTGATAATTCTGAGCTTACACGAGAGGAAACTGTTGAAGCTGCAATGAATATAATTGCGGAAAAGCTCAAGAGAAAGAAATAATTATTCCTTAACGCTATTTCACTTGCCACGGAGGTAGTTATGTCTGCGTACAGTAAAGTATATAAGCTTTTTGCAAATCCCCTTCGCGCCATTTTTTCTCTTAAGGTTGAGGGAGAAATTAATCTTGAAAATGATAAAGGCTATCTGCTTTGCGCCAATCACACAGGTCTTCTTGATGTAATTGTGCTTGCTGTAAGTATGCGCCGCCAACCTCGCTTTATGGGCAAAAAGGAGCTTTTCAAGATCCCTGTGCTCAAACAACTCATAACAGCTCTTGGGGCATTTCCCGTTGATCGCGGCGGGAGCGACGTTGGTGCTATCAGAAAAACTATCAGCTTGATTGAAAATGGTGAGCTTGTTGGAATGTTCCCACAGGGAACAAGACATCCCGGTGTTGACCCCAGAACAACGGAGGTGAAAAACGGAGCAGGTATGATAGCTTACAGAGCAAAGTGCGATGTTATCCCCGTATATATAAAAACGAAAAAGAATCATACAATGCTGTTTAGAAAAACAACAGTTGTTTTTGGCGCGCCGATTTCTTATGATGAGTTTGGCTTCAGTGATGGCGGCACAAAAGAGTATAAAGCGGCAAGTGAGCTTATATTCGACAGAATATGCGCTCTTGGTGAAAAATAAATTTTCAGTCAAAATAAAGGAAATCAATAATGAATATACAGATCGCAAAGCACGCAGGCTTTTGCTTTGGTGTGCGCCGCGCAACTGATTGCGCTGAAAAAGCTCTCACAGAGGGTGAGGGCAAAATATACACCCTTGGCAGACTTATACATAATGACGGATATACAGAAAACCTGCGTCGCCGCGGAGTTTCTGAAATTTCAGCTGAGGATATAGATGCGATTTGCGAAAGCGCAAAAACCGGAGAAAAAATAACTGTTATCATCCGTGCTCACGGAGAAATAAAAGAAAACGTTGATAAATTAAGGGCTTGTGAAGCGCAGTATCCGAACCTGCGCGTTCTTGATTGCACTTGCCCATACGTTATAAAGGTGAGAAGAATTGCCGAGCAAAACTCAGGCGAGGGCAAGCTTTTTTTTCTTATCGGAGCCAAAGACCATCCTGAAGTTAAAGGAATAGTGAGCTGTTGCGTGGGAGAATGGAAGGTGTTCTCCGGTGCTGACGAGCTTTCATTGTGGTTATCATCAGAAAATTGTCCAAAAGAGGAAAATGTTACCATAACTTTGGCGGCTCAAACCACGCAAAAACTGTCAGAATGGAAAAAATGTTTGGAAATTATCAAAAAAGTATATACAAATGCTTTAATTTTTGATACAATATGTAATGTTACGGAAGAAAGACAGACAGAAGCCGCTCGTCTTGCGGCAGAGTCAGATGCTATGATCGTCATAGGCAGTCGCGGCTCGTCAAACACCGTTAAGCTCTATGAGATATGCAGATCTGTCTGCTCTGACACATTCCTTTTGGAGAATGCGTCCACTCTCGATGAGGTGGAAATTCCCCGATGCAAAAACTTATCAATAACTGCCGGCGCATCGACGCCGTTCAGTGTAATACAGGAGGTTAAACAAACAATGAGCGAAAAGAATTTTGCAGAACTGCTCGAAGAATCAATGAAAACATTAAATACAGGAGATATCGTTACCGGTGTTGTTACATCTATTTCTCAGAACGAAATAACACTTGATCTGGGTACAAAGACAACCGGCGTAATCGTTCATGATAAACTCACAAACGATCCGTCCGCTAAGCTTGATGAAATGTTCAAGATCGGCGATGAGGTAAAGGCTAAAGTTATCAGAGTCAGCGATGTTGAAGGTATTGCAATGCTTGATAAGCTTCGCGTAGATAGCGAACAGAACTGGTACGGTATCGTTGCTAAGTACGAAGCAGGCGAAGCAGTAGAAGGCAAGATCGTTGAAGTTGTTAAGGGCGGCCTTATCATCTCCATTGACAGCGTTCGCGTATTCATTCCCGCATCCCTTTCCGGCGTTGCTAAGGAAGCTGGCCCCGAGGCTCTCCAGGCTCTCGTAGGCACAACACAGAAGGTTAAGATCATCGAAATCAAGGAAGATCGCAAGAGAGCATTTGCATCTATCCGCGCTATTCAGAGAGAAGAGCGCAAGGCAAAGGAAGAAGCATTCTGGAGCCAGGTTGAAGTTGGTCAGATCTTTGAAGGTCCTGTTAAGGGTCTCACAAACTACGGCGCATTCGTAGATCTCGGTTGCGTTGACGGTATGGTACATACAAGCGAGCTCTCCTGGAGACGCATCAAGCATCCTTCCGAAGTTGTTAAGACAGGCGACGTTATCAAGGTATACGTTAAGGCTCTTGATCGCGAAAAGGGAAGAATCTCTCTTGGCTATAAGACAGAGGATATGGATCCCTGGAACATCTTCAACAGCAAGTATTCTGTTGGCGATGTAGCAAGCGTTAAGATCGTTTCTCTCATGCCCTTCGGTGCATTTGCAGAAGTAGTTCCCGGCGCTGACGGCCTTATCCACATCAGCCAGATCGCAGATCATAAGATCGCAACACCTGCTGAAGTTCTTAAGGTTGGCGATGTTGTTGACGCTAAGGTAACAGCTATCGACGAAGAAAACCGCAAGATCAGCCTTTCCATCCGCGCTCTCATTGAGGACGCTAAGGCAGCTGAAGAAGCAGCAGCTGAAGAAGTTCTTGCTGAAGTAAACGCTGAAGCAGACGCTGAGTAATTTAAGATTGCATTAAAAACGCTCCGTTTTAACGGAGCGTTTTTTTGTGCTTGATTCATCTTGAGTGAATAAAAAGGACGCGCTTGCCAACAATATAGGGAGAGAAAAAATAGGTTGGTGATATAGTGGCAATATGCATAAATAATCCGGTTTATATAGTTTCAAGCGCATCGGTGGTTGGGCAGGAGGAGAAAAACGGCCCACTTGGCGAACATTTTGACATTTATGATGAAAAAGATGACACATTTGGCTGTAAAACATGGGAGAAAGCAGAAAGTGAAATGCAGCGTCTTGCGCTGGGCAAAGCCCTTTCTCTGGCAGGGAAGATGGATACGGATATGGAAATGCTTTTCGCAGGTGATCTGCTTAATCAGTGTATAGGCTCAAACTATGGTCTTCTTAATTATGACACAGCGTATATAGGACTTTACGGAGCATGCTCAACTGCAGCGGAAGGACTTATGCTTGCTGCCATGCTCTGCAGCGGCGGCTTGGTCAGTAGGTGCGCATCCGTTGCCTCATCTCACAATGCCTCTGCGGAGAGACAGTTCCGATCTCCACTTGAATATGGAGGCCAGCGTTCTCCTACGGCGCAATGGACGGTGACAGGGTCTGCTGCATATATTCTTTCAGCCGTGCAAAAAGATCTTCTCTTTGAAAAAAACGCTCCCAAATATGCCGCAAGAATAACGGCGGTTCAACCGGGAAGAAGCCTTGATGCAGGAATTAATGATATAACAAATATGGGCGCGGCCATGGCGCCTGCCGCATCTGACACTATTGTGAGATTTTTTAAAGAAACCGGTCAGCGTGCTAAGGATTTTGATCTGATCCTGACGGGAGATCTGGGATATGAGGGAACGGTCATCCTTCAGGACTTGATGCGTTGTGAAAACTTTGACATAAGCGCTGTTCATAACGACTGCGGACTTCTTATATATGACAGAGCGCGTCAGGATAAGCACGCCGGAGGAAGCGGGTGCGGATGCAGTGCCGTGGTGCTCAGTTCATATATACTGAAAAAACTGAAGCAGGGAAAGTATAAAAGGATTCTATTTGTGGGCACGGGAGCTTTGATGAGCCCAATGAGCTTGCAGCAAGGCCTTTCCATTCCCGGCATTGCACATCTTGTTCAGATAGAAAGGGAGGAGCTGTGATGGATATTCTGCTTGATTATTTTATGGCATTTGCTGTTGGTGGTATTTTGTGCGTTATAGCTCAGCTGTTCATTGATAAAACTGCGCTGACCCCTGCAAGAATACTTGTGGCATACGTGGTGTCGGGTGTGGTATTAGGAGCTGTGGGATTTTATGAAACACTGGTGGACGTGGCAGGTGCAGGCGCAACCACACCGCTGACGGGATTTGGTTATCTTATAGCAAAGGGAGTTCGCGAGGCGGTGGATAAGGAAGGCCTCATAGGCGTCCTTAAAGGTCCTATGACTGCGGCTTCGGCAGGGATAACGGCTGCGCTTGTTTTTGGTCTTGCAGCTGCAATTATTTTCAGGGATAAGCGCAAAAAGTAAAATTTTATCTGAATTCTTTACAAAAGCTTTTCGCTCTGTTATAATGTACTATGTATAACTGTGAGAGGAGGACAAATCATGAATGAGAATAAAAGTATAAAAGGAAGATTTACTGCACCCGAAGGATGTAGTCCTCTTTCTTTCGGAGTTTCTTTGTCCATCGCGGCGGTTTCTTCAATTATTGCAGGCGCATTTCCTTCTGCATATGGAGGAATAGTTTTTCTGATAGTAGCGGTAGGCCTTTTTGCTTACGTGCTGACCGCAAGATTTAATTGGCTTTATATAGCTGCAGGCGCAGTAACGTCAATTCTTGTTGCAATGGCTTGCGGAGTGATATTTCCTCTTGCTCTTGTGTCTCTTTCATATATTCCTCTGGCTTTTGTTATTTCAGAGTCGGTGAGGAAAAAGTCTAGTTTGGTGAGCACTGTTTCTGCTTTAACGGGAGCTCTTGTGATTATAATAGCACTTTCCCTTGCCATATGTTATTTCACTATGGGCGAGGACCTTATTGAAGCTGGACAAAATATTATAAATGATACATTTTCTAAGTTTGAGGTATATATAGACAAGATAAATGAAGCGGCAGTTGCGGCAGGTAAGGATGTATATACTGAGAATAATATTGAAGCGCTGAAGAATGCAATTTTTCTTCTGATGCCTTCAATGCTGGTTCTTGTGTGTATGGCTATTTCCTATGCCAGTGCCAAGGTGTTTCGCCTTGCAACCATCGTTGCAGATTCAAGTGAAATGTTCTACGGAGGCGTTTGGCCCATATCTGCTTCACTTATCGGCTCAGTGGTTTTTGCTCTGGCTTATATAGTTGGTATGTTTGCGTTCAATAATCAAACCATTTATTATTCTGCTGTGAATATTATGTATATATTTATGCCTGCTCAGGCTATCGTAGGATTGCGGTTGATGTTTGCGAGAGGCGGATTTTTCAGGGGCGGAAGCATGAAGGCTATGAAGCTTCTCACCATAGGACTTTTCATATATTTTGCTTTTCTCAGTCCCATTTTCATATTGGAGCTGGCTGCCATATTCACGGTGTTTTATAATATCAGAGTGTGGCTGTTCCTGAGAAGAAAAAATAAAGAAGATAAAGAAGACTAATATAGATTATTCATAGAAAGAAGGGTTATGGCTGTGAAAAAGGGTTCTCCTAATTTTCAGTTTAATTTTGCTGATATCCTTTTTGTTGTAATAAGCGCTGTTGCATTTATTATAGCCGGGGCTGTAAGCAGCAGCTTTATAAAGTTTAATAAAGTAATTCCAACTTTGCTTATTTGTTCAATATATGTGGCAATTGCGCTCACCTATGCCTTTTATAGAAAGGGAAAAGTTTATAAGTCGGGCGTAAAACCATCTTCTGAGGTCAGCGTTGTGTTGACAGAGTCTGTTATAAACTCTGCCTCTCCCGTGATAGTTTGCCCTGAAGGTGTTGATAAAGTCGTTTGGATGAACAAAGCAGCAGCTGAGATAACGGGCGGCAAAAAACTGGTCAAGCTCAGCGAAATGTTCAGCTCTTCCGACGGCGCGATTTATACTATGGGGAACAGAGTGTTTGTGAAGGCGGTTCATTCAAGCTATGGTAGCGATGATAAACACTATAATGTTTACACTATGACGGACGTTACCGAGCGTGAAGCAACTGAAAAAATGCTGCGCGATAAAGAAACGGTTGTGGCATATGTGGTTGTTGATAACCTTGAAGAATTGCTCAACTATGAGCAGGAGGACTACAGAATTGCTTCTGCTGAAACTGACAGATTGCTCAGACAGTGGGCAAACGAGGCTGGGGGCATTCTCAAAGAATATCAGCAGGAAAAATACATATTCCTTTTTGAAAAACAGCATCTTGAAAGCTTTTCGAAAAAAGGCTTTGAAATTCTTGATAAGATCAGAAATATCAGAATAGGCGAAAACAGTATTCCTCTGACAGTTTCAATCGGTGTTTCTGCTGTAGGCGCAGACCTGTTTGAAAAGGAGAAGAATGCAAGAAGCGCTATCGACACGGCGCTTCAGCGCGGAGGTGACCAGGCTGTTGTTAAGGGTGATGGCACTCTTGATATTTACGGCGGTAAAACCAAAATGGCGCAGAAACGCACGAAGGTTAAGGCGCGCGCTATTGCAAATGAGCTTGTTTCTCATATAACAAGCGCGGAAAACGTTATAGTTATGTTTCATAAGTTTGGGGACTTCGATGCAATCGGATCAGCCGTAGGTGTTGCGCGTCTCGCAATGTTTTGCGGAGTTCCTGTTAATATTGTAACGAACCCCAATGATAACGGAATTTCAAAATGTTATGAATGGGTAAGCAGTCTTTCCGATTATGAAGGCGTTTTCGTGGATAGTGCTTCTGCTCTTGACCTTGTAAACTCAGGGACATTGCTTATAATATGTGACGTATGCAATAAGATGCAGTTTGAAAGTCCTGCATTGTATGATAGCTGCAACAACGTAGTTATTATTGACCATCACAGAAAAACTGCAGATTTTGAAAAAGAACCTGTTATAACATATATTGAGCCTGCAGCATCCGCTGCAAGCGAACTGGTTTGTGAAATGCTTGAACAGGTGCTTCCCTCAGAATGTCTGCTTCCTAAAGAAGCCGATCTGATGCTTGCAGGTATCCTGCTTGATACCAATCAGTTCACTAAAAACACAGGTACAAGAACATTTTCAGCGGCATTGTATCTTCGTTCTGTTGGAGCAGACGTGGGCGATGTTCAGGAATTTTTCAAAACGGATCTTGAGGAATTTCAGAGAGAGCTCCGTTTCCATTCACATGTTGAGATATATAAAAAGGTTTGCGCTATTGCAACAGCAATAGGAGAATGCGATATCAAGGATAAGATCCCTGCAGCAAAAGCAGCAAACCGACTTCTCACAGTTGAAGGTGTAAAAGCGTCATTTGCCATAGTTCCTATTGGTGATGAGGTTCATATATCTGCCCGTTCTTCAGGAACGATCAACGTTCAGCTTATTCTTGAGCAGCTCAAGGGCGGCGGCCATTTTGATGCCGCAGGCGCAAGAATAGACGGTGTTAAGGTGCTTGAAGCTGAAAAAATGCTGAAGGCAGCCATTGACAAATATCTTGACGAGGCAGCGAAAAACAAAAAATAAGTTAAAAGAAGAGGTATATAATAATGAAGGTATTACTTTTAGCAGATGTAAAAGGCAAGGGCAAGAAGGATCAGATCATCAATGTTTCCGATGGATATGCAAGAAACTTCCTTTTCCCTAAAAAGCTTGCAGTTGAAGCTGATGCAAAGGCTATGGCTGATGCAAAGAACAAGGAAGAGGCTCGTCTTTTCAAAATAGAGCAGGATAAGGCTGCCGCAAGAGAGCTTGCAACAAAGCTTCAGGCAGTAACAGTTAAGATCAAGGCTTCTGCCGGCGCTGACGGCAGACTCTACGGAAGCATCACAACAAGTGATGTTGCAGAAGAGCTGAAGAAGCAGCACGGCATAGAGATAGATCGCCGTAAAATTTCCTCTGACGGAGCTATCAAAGCATTTGGTTCATACACTCTTGATGTTAAGCTCTATCCTGAGATCCAGGGCAAGATCAATCTTATTGTTTGCCAGTAAAAGCTTTCAAAAATAGGAAAGGTACGGATATAAAAGATGAGTATTGAGCTGGAAAGGCGTATGCCCTTTTCGCTTGAGGCGGAGCAATCGGTGCTTGGTTCAGTTCTGATAGATCCTGCTGTTTTGGATGTTCTCACGGGAATGATAACCTCAGAGGATTTTTATCTTGAGGAGCATCGCAGAATATATTCTGCAATGCAGGGGATGTTTCTCCGTTCTAAGAGCATAGACGTTGTAACACTTATTGACGAGCTTGTTCGCGAAGGTGTTTACGATGAAGCAGGCGGAAAGGAATATATAAGACTTGTTGCTGAGCTTGTTCCAACAGCTGCCAATGCAAAGGACTATGCACAGATCGTGAGAGATAAAAGCGTTCTTCGCTCTCTCATATCTGCATCCGAAGAGATAACAGACATTGCGTATAAGGAGCAGGACGACGTTCAGCGCCTGATAGAAATGGCGGAAAGCAAAATATACGCCATTGCTGAGCAGAAAGAAAATAAGAATTTTGTACATATTAAGGACGCGCTTCTGAGAGTTTATGAAAATCTCCAGAATCTGATGACAAACAAAGAGGAAACTCTTGGTATGTCAACAGGCTTTTCAGGTCTTGACCGCGTGCTTGTAGGTATGGGTAAATCCGACCTTGTGCTTGTGGGTGCCCGTCCCGGTATGGGTAAAACCTCATTCACAATGAACGTGGCAGTAAACGCGGCAAAGCGTTCCAAAAAAGCGGTTTGCGTTTTCTCCCTTGAAATGTCGGCAGAGCAGCTTGTAACCCGTCTGCTTTCAAGTGAGGCTCTGGTAGATAGCTATCATCTGCGCTCAGGAGAGCTTAATCAGGAGGATTGGGAAAAGCTTGCCCATGCTTCATCCGAGCTTTCTGAATGTGAGATTCTTATAGATGACACACCCGGTATGACCGTTGCAGGAATGATGGCAAAACTGAGAAGGGTTAAAAATCTGGGCCTTGTTGTTATCGACTATCTTGGACTTATGGAAAGCGAACATCATATAGATAACAGAGTTCAGATGGTTTCTGAAATTTCAAGAAACTTAAAGCTCATGGCAAAGGAATTCCACGTTCCCGTAATTTGCTGCGCGCAGCTTTCCCGTGGTCCCGAATCAAGAACAGATAAGCGCCCCATGCTTTCCGACCTTCGAGATTCCGGTGCTATCGAACAGGACGCCGATATAGTTCTTTTCCTTTACAGAGATGAATACTATAAAGACAAGGACGCGGCGCAAAGCACAGCAGAGGTTATCGTTGCAAAGAACCGTCACGGTTCAACAGGAACCGTTCAGATGGGCTGGCTTGGTCAGTATACCAAGTTCACCACATTGTCCGAAGAATCAGTATAAAAAAGTAACCCCAAGCCGTTTGCTTAATCGGCTTGGGGTTTTCATTGTAATAATAAACCACCAGCAGTGCTGGTGGTACCAAAAAGCTTTAGCTATGAGTAGAAAAAATAATCCTCCTTTGGTAGAATTGAAGTAAGGTCTGCCAACCGAACAAAGAAACCAAAGGAGGAATCAAGTCATGAAACTTGACACAGATAGTTTAGCACACACGAAGTGGAATTGCAAGTATCACATAGTATTTGCACCGAAGTACCGCCGCCAGATAATATATGGAAAAATCAAAGCGGATATAGGAATAATGTTAAGGAAATTATGCGAATACAAGGGAGTAGAGATACTAGAGGCAGAAGCATGTAAAGATCACATACATATGTTAGTATCAATTCCACCGAAGTATAGTGTATCACAGATAATGGGATACCTAAAAGGTAAGAGTAGTCTGATGATATTTGAGAAGTATGCAAATATGAAGTACAAATATGGAAACAGACATTTTTGGTGTAGGGGATATTATGTAGATACAGTAGGACGCAACAAAAAGCAGATTCAGGAATATATAAGGAATCAATTGCGCCAAGATATAGAGGATGACCAACTGAGCATAAAGGAATATGTAGACCCGTTTACGGGTGAGCCAGTAAAAGGAGGCAAATAAGTAAAGCCCCTTTAGGGGCATGCCTGTAAAAGTCGTGCAGTTGGCAGACCTTTCGAAGAGCCTATAGGCTCAGCCTAGTGACATGCCCTAAGGGGGCAGTACATACCACCGGCACGGCCGGTGGTTATGATT
>JAGAPL010000048.1 GCA_017623255.1 Clostridia bacterium | reverse complement strand
CGCCACAATTATACCGCTAAACGATAATTTATGTTACCCAAAGCACTCCCCAGCGGGGAGGGGGGACCGCCGCAGCGGTGGGTGAGGAGAAAAATACTACAATCACTTAAAAATGCTCTCCTCATCCGACCTCGCTTCGCTCGGCCACCTTCTCCGCTGGAGAAGGCTTATTCCGCTAAACGATAATTTATCTTACAAAAAACTCTTGACAAGGGCAAAAACGTATGCTATAATACATTTAACAATTAAGTTAAATGTTAAAGGAGGATATATGGGACTGCAAAATACTCTGAAAGCCCTCTCCGATCCTGTTCGCCGAGAGATACTGAATATGCTCAAAAGCGGTCGGATGTCAGCAGGGGAAATTACAGATAAATTCGACATTACCGGCGCTGCAATATCCCGCCATCTGTCAGTGCTCAAAGATGCGGATCTTATCCGCGATAAAAGAGAAGGCAAATTTATATTTTACGAGCTTAACGCCTCTGTTCTTGAGGAAATAATGCTCTGGATCCACGATCTGAAAGGAGATAACAATGATTAAGAAAAACCTTCCCATGTTGATCATCACATCAATCATAATCCTTTTCCCCATTTTAGTGGGACTTCTTCTCTGGAATATGCTTCCGGATCAGGTTGCAACACACTGGAACGTTGAAGGCATCGCCGACGGATTCGCAAGCAAAACGTTTGCTGTTTTTGGTTTTCCTGCATTTCTCGTTGCTGTTCACTGGCTGTGTATATTCATAACAAGTATGGATCCTAAAAGCAAAAATATCGACAGCAAACCTATGACCCTTGTTTTGTGGATCTGCCCCGTTATGTCACTGCTGATAGGCTCTTTAGTTTATGCAACTGCCCTCGGATATAACATAAGCGTTGAAATAATTATGCCCTTGGTACTTGGCGCAATGTTCATTATTATAGGCAACTATATGCCTAAATGCAAACAGAATTACTCTATCGGCATCAAGGTTCCGTGGGCTCTCGAAAGCGAAGATAACTGGAACAAAACGCATCGTTTTGCAGGCATCATCTGGGTAGTTGGCGGAGTTTTAGTTATGGCAACGGCATTTCTCGGCTCGTTTTATGTTATGCTTCCCATCATTTTCATTATGGCGTTTGCGCCTATGATCTATTCCTATTGCTATTATAAGAAAAACGGTAGTAAATGAAAAACTGCAGTTTGCTGGGATAATCGGGGGAATTTTTTGAGGAAAAGTTTCCCCCGTACCCCCTAAAAACCTCTTTGCAAAAGATCCCCTTCCATTCCCACAAAAGTGGGGTTGGAAGGGGATTTTCTACGAAAAAGTTTGGGGAGGGTTTGGGAGGGACCTTTCCTAAAAAGGTCCTCCCAAGTATCCCTATAAATTACAATTTATCACTTACCAACGCAGAATCTGGCAAATACCTGACTTACGATGTCCTCGCAAACGCCGCGTCCGTCAAGCTCACCCATTGAAGAGAGCGCGCTTTCAACCATAGTGCAAGCCGCGTCTGCAGGGGCGCCAAGTCTGAGTGCATCTGCTGCCTCTGTGAGAAGGTCAAGAGAAGATTCAAGAGAAGCTTTCTGACGAGCGTTCCAGATAACCGCATCACTGCTAAGAGATATCTTTTCGCTGCCCCAAAGCTCTGCAATTGCATCTGTGAGCGTATCTGTGCCCTCGCCCGTCATTGCAGACATTCTGACAGTTTTATCAAAAATATTCTCAGGAATAAAGCTGTCAGATGTGCCAAGATCCTTTTTGTTGATAACGGCAATCTTTGCCGCTTCAAGCTCCTTGATTTCGGAAATAAGCTCCTTTTCCTCGTCTGTCAGAGGACGGCTTCCATCGCAAACGAAAATTATAAGCTCGGCCTCTGCCATCTTATCTCTCGCGCGGTCGATACCAACCTTTTCAACCTCATCATCAGCTTCACGCAGACCTGCAGTATCCGCAAGACGAAGTGTTATTCCGCCTGCATCAACAGTTTCCTCAAGAGTATCTCTCGTGGTGCCTGCAATGCTGGTTACAATAGCCTTCTCCGCGCCGCAAAGACGATTATATAGAGAGCTTTTGCCGCTATTGGGAGCTCCGCAGATAACGGTTTTAACACCGTCAGCTACAGCGTGGCCCGTTTTATATGTGGAAAGCAGCGATTTAACCTCAGCTGCTCCTTTTTCAATTGTGGGAAGCAGAGTTGTTTCGCCCTCGTCACCGATATCCTCGTCGGGATAGTCGATTGCAGCATAAAGAGCAGCAAGCACACCCACAAGGGAATCTCTTATTTCCCCTGTTTTTCTTGCAAGGCTTCCGCCTGCAGCAGATGCCGCCAATTTTCTTCTGCTTTCTGTGTCAGCGTCAATAAGTCTGCCAACGGCTTCAGCCTCTGTCAAAGTGAGTCTGCCATTTACAAATGCGCGGCGAGTAAATTCTCCTGCCTCAGCAAGTCTCGCCCCTGCCCAAAGAGCCGCTTCAAGAACCGCGGCGGTTACTGCAATGCCACCGTGGCAGGTTATCTCTGCCGTTGGTTCACCCGTGTAGGAATGTCCTTCGGCAAAATAGGTTGCAAGACCGGTGTCCACAATCTCCCCACGCATGACTATTTTTCCGTATACAGCCTTTCTCTCAGGGAATCCCCCGTTATACATAGGCTGAAATATTTTTTCAAGGCAGGAAAGTGCCTCGTCTCCGCTGATTCTTATAAGCGCAACGCCGCCCTTGCCTCTGGGGGTGGAAACGGCCGCTATTGTTTCTCCAAACATAGTTATATTTTTAAGAGAGAGGTCTTTTTAAGGGGAAAATCTCCCCTTATACCCCTCCAAAACCTTTTCAAGCATTTATTTTAAAAAACGAAATTTGCCCGCTAAACCCCTATAATGATATTTGTTGGGTTTAGGGGTGCGAGGGACCTTTTCTAAAAGGTCCCCTGCCAAAATAAAAGCAAGGCAGGCACGCTGTGCCTGCCTTGAAAGTTTTAGTTATTCTTGTTTCCGGGTCTGCGACGACGCTCAATTTTATCTGCGCCCTCATAGCAAACAACGATCTTTCTGTTTTCATCGCTGCCAACAGAATGAGTTGAAACATTTTCCATGCCCTGAATTTCAGAGTGGATAATTCTTCTTTCGAAGGGATTCATAGGCTCAAGCACAACGTTTCTCTTATACTTCTGAGCCTTAGCCGCCATTCTTCTTGCGAGAGAACGGAGAGTTTCCTCTCTCTTACGGCGGTAATCTTCAATATCAACGACTATCTTAACGAAATCCTTAGAATTTCCGTCGCCCTTTCTGTGAGCGCAGAGGTTTACAAGATACTGAATAGCGTCAAGTGTTTCGCCGTGGTGACCGATGAGAATGCCTGCACCCTCTCCGGAGATCACTATTTTGGGATATGTGTTGCCACCAACACCGGATGTTTCGCTGCCGCAGAATTCTGCCTGAGCATCAACACCCATATTGCGAAGCAGAGTGTTTGCAAAATCAAGAGCGCACTGCTTTTCAAGCTCAGTTACCTCAATAACTCTGGGTTCCTTAACCTTAACTTCTGCCTTGACAGGAGCCTTTTCGGGAGCAGGAGCTTCTTCTTTTGCAGGAGCCTCTTCCTTCTTTTCGGGAGCCTTTTCAGCCTTCTGAGCCTTGGGCTCTGCCTTCTTTTCTTTCTTTTCACGCTGAGGCTTAGCTTCAGCCTTAGGCTTTGCTTCAGCCTTGGGCTTTTCCTCAACCTTTTCTCCGTCGCCGCCCTTATTTGTGGAAACCTTCAGGCCCTTGATAGAAGCAACAATGCTGGAAAGATCTGCATCGTCTTCTTCAGGCTCGTTGATGATAACCTTGATTTTAGCAGGGGAAGCGCCGATTCCGAAAATACCGCGACGGGGCATTTCCAGAATTTCATACTGTACATTTTCTCCGGGATATTTACTCTGAGCCTCTGCCATAGCAGCCTCAAAGGTTTTACCGGATATGATGATTTCTTCTGCCATTACCGGATTTTCTCCTTATTCGGTTTACTTCTTCTTATAATGAGATCCCTTGTCATCCTTCATTACGGGAGCTTCCTTCACAAGAGAAGAGGGCTCATTTTCTTCGGATGTTGCTTTTTCCAGCTCTTCTTCGCTTCTCTGAACAGGCGCGGGCACTGCAGGAGCAGGAGCTTCGTCCTCATCGTCTATGTGATGGAGTGAACGCTTTTTGGGAGCATTAGGGTCTCGGGGAGTTGTTTCTTTCTTTTTCTTTTTGTTCTTATCCTTGCCGGAAAGCTCTCTTTCTGCAGCCTTATAGTCCTCTTCAGTGAACTTTGGAGGAGGCATAAGAAAATACAGAATGATCTGCTGGATTGTGGCTACTATAGAACGATAGATCCAATAAACACCTACGGCTGCAGGGAAAGAGAAGGAGATAGCTGCAGAAAGCACGGGCATACCGTATAACATAACCTTCATTGTGCAGTTGTTCTGCTGTTCCTTCATCATAGGATCCTGATAAGTGAACTTTCTTGTGATGCTCTGGCTCAAAATCATTGTTGCCACGATGAGTATGGGAATGAGAATGAGAGGCCAGTACTGACCAAAATTACTTGCATTGGGATAGGGTGGGTTTACAGAAAAATCCAGACCGAAAGCGTTGTAGTTGGGAAGAATTGTATCAGGTGTAAGCTTTTCGGATACACCGTAAGCTATTTCTTCAAGTTGTTCGGTTGCTCCGCTTTCTCTCCACTTATTTATAATGTTGATTACCTCTGCCTGAGCAACACGTGCGTTAGCAATGTTCTTCTCTGTAAATTCTGTTACCTTATCTGTTATAATATTCTTTGTTGCAGCATCGGAAAGAAGACCTGCATCAAGGAATTTATTAAGAAGATTTGCAACTTCAAATTTTGTAAGCATAAGCATATGCTGAAGAGGAGCAACAATAACATTATACAGAGCCATAATAACGGGAAGCTGAATGAGCATAGGGAGACATCCGCCAAACTGGTTATAACCGTGAGCCTGGTAAAGAGCCTGAGTTTCCTCATTCATCTTCATCATTGTCTGCTGGTCGTTACGACCTGCATACTTTTTACGGATAGCCGCAACCTTGGGAGCAAGAGTTGCCTGCTTTACCGAATTCTTTTGCTGTTTTATACCAAAAAGCACACAGAGAAGCAACTGGATGATAACTGTAAAGTAGATCAGCGCTATAAGATAGTTATTGTTAGGACTGATCCTGAGGCAAAACTCCATCAGATAACCGAAGGGTTTTGCAATCAAATCAAACAAAGCATTCATTTTTTAATTCTGATTTCTTTCGTAATTATTTTCTTCTCGGATTTTTGGGCGGATAGTCCTCGCCGCCGCGGCTCCATGGATTGCAACGGAGTATTCTCCATATCCCAAGGAAAACACCGAGAACGCCCCATTCTTCAACTGCCAATATGAAATACTCCGAACAACTTGGAGTAAATCTGCAGCACGGGGGCTTAAGGGGTGAGATGAAACGGCGATAAAAATACACCGGGGCGCACAAAATGCGCTTCATCACGTTTTTCATTTTTCTTTTTGTGTTTCAATCAGGTCAAGCTTTGATAGGCAATACTGCAAGTCACGCTTAACGTCCTGCATTTTACAAACTGTGCTCGCTTCTCTTGCGCTGATGACCACAAGATAGCCTTTTTTAACACCTATTTCTGCGTCTGTTAGTCTGTATGCCTCACGTATAACACGTTTGGCACGATTTCTTTGCACAGCGCCTCCGATCTTCTTTGAGGCTGCAATTCCTACACGGTTGACCTTTTCTTTTTTAGGGTTTGCCTTTTGCAATGCGGCGCTTTTTCGGTCACGCAATACATAAACTGCCACCGTTTTCGTGACAGCGCGTTTTCCGCCCGCATACGCCTTGCGGTATAAATGATTTTCGCAAATAGCAAGCTGCTTCAAGCCGATTTCTCCTGTTCGATCTTTTTAAGATTCAAATTAAAAACCTCCGAATAGATCCAAATGGAGCCACGCGGAGGTATATGGTCTGATTTTAAAGACCTAAACGGCTGTTTTAGTGCAAATAAGCACAACTTAGTGAGTCAGTCTTGCTCTGCCCTTTGCGCGACGTCTCTTGAGTACTTTTCTGCCGTCAGCTGTTCTCATTCTCTTTCTGAAGCCGTGCTCCTTCTTTCTCTGGCGCTTTTTGGGCTGATATGTTCTAAGCATATTCGCACCTCCTTACAGTTTTATAGGTAATAATTATTATCAGTTTTCTGTTGCACAGACGCTTTTCTATGCATAGGCACCGTTTATTATACAGTACCTCCACTCTTTTTGTCAAGTGTTTTTTTGCAATATTTTCAGCACAAAAACGGGATTTCGCCTTTCCCTACGATATGTTGTGAGTTTTTAATATTACTAACAATCTGTTGTGGAAAAACGAAAAAATATTTTTTTTTTTTTGTTGCAAAACAGCCCGGACCGTTAGAAAAATCGGTGGATAGAAGAAAATTATTTTTTAGCACGCCAAGGCTCCGCCGGTCCCTACAGGTAAGAAGATAATTCTCACCTATTTGCTCAATTCACGTTGCACAGCTATATTTTTATTTGCGGCTGCAAAAATCCCTCTTGATTTGACTCTTTGATTTTGATATTATATAATGGTAATAATGTTTATAATCCGATTTTATATAAAAGGGAAAGAAAAATGGGCAAAAATTCATCTGAAAGACAGAAGAAAATAAGAAACTTTTCTATCATCGCTCATATCGACCACGGAAAATCCACTCTGGCAGACAGAATACTGGAATATTCCAACACGGTTGCAAAACGCGATATGGAAGAACAGCTTCTTGACAATATGGAACTTGAAAAGGAACGCGGTATCACAATCAAAGCAAGAGCCGTGCGAATTGACTACACCGCGCCCGATGGAGAAGACTATATCTTCAATCTCATCGACACCCCCGGCCACGTTGACTTTAACTACGAGGTTTCCCGTTCGCTGAACGCTTGCGACGGCGCGCTTCTGGTTGTTGACGCAACTCAGGGCATCGAGGCTCAGACGCTGGCAAATGCATATCTTGCGGTTGATTCAGACCTTGAGATAGTTCCCGTTATCAACAAGATCGATCTTCCCTCAGCTATGATCGACCGCTGCAGAGAAGAGATCGAAGACGTTATCGGAATCCCTGCCGAAGGTTGTCCCGCGGTTTCCGCAAAAACAGGCCTTAATATCGGCGACGTTATTGACGCGGTTATCAGCGATATCCCCTCACCCGAAGGTGACGAAAACGGCCCCCTCAAATGTCTCATTTTTGACTCGGTTTACAACTCATACCTTGGCGTTGTAGTTTATATCAGAGTTATGAGCGGAACTGTTCGCCCAGGCGATAAGATCCGCCTTATGAGCACAGGCGCAGAATATGAAATAGTTGAGCTTGGTTGCATGGATCCCTTCGGTCTCAGAAAGCTGGACTATCTGAGCGCAGGTGACGTTGGTTATATCACTGCATCTATCAAAACCGTTTCCGAAACAAAGGTTGGCGACACTGTTACAAGCGCTACCGAGCCTGCTGACGAGCCCCTGCCCGGCTTCAAGGACGTAAACCCCATGGTTTACGCAGGTATCTACCCTGCGGACGGCGCGAAATATAATGAAATGAAGGACGCTCTTGAAAAGCTCCGCCTTAACGACGCCGCCCTCACATTCGAGCCCGAAACCTCTGCCGCGCTCGGCTTTGGCTTCCGCTGCGGATTCCTTGGCCTGCTCCATATGGAGATCATCGAAGAGCGACTTGAAAGAGAGTTCAACCTTGATATCATCACAACTGCCCCCAGCGTTATTTATGAAATATATAAAACCGACGGCGAACAGCTGCTGATAGATAATCCCTCCAACTATCCTCCTCAGGATCAGATACAGAGCTCAGCCGAGCCCATCGTTGCGGCAAACATTATCACCCCCACAGAATACGTTGGTGGTATTATGGATCTTTGCCAGGACAGACGCGGCACCTTCCTTGATATGAAATATATCGACACGGAAAGAGTTGAGCTTCACTACGATCTGCCACTCAACGAAATTATCTACGACTTCTTTGACGCGCTGAAATCCCGTTCAAGAGGATACGCATCCCTTGACTATGAGGTTAAAGGATATGAAACAAGCGACCTTGTTAAGCTTGATATTATGCTTAACGGCGAGGTCGTTGACGCGCTGACGTTTATCGTTCACCGCGAAAAAGCTTACGCAAGAGCAAGAAAGATAGCAGAAAAGCTGAAGGAAAATATTCCGCGTCAGCTCTTCGAAATTCCGATACAGGCCGCTATCGGCTCAAAGATCATTGCGAGAGAAACAGTTAAAGCTCTCCGCAAAGACGTTCTTGCAAAATGCTACGGCGGCGACATCACCCGAAAGAAGAAGCTGCTTGAAAAGCAGAAAGAGGGTAAAAAGAAGATGCGCCAGCTTGGCAGCGTTCAGGTTTCACCCGAAGCGTTTATGGCCGTGCTTAAACTTGATGAAGAATAAACTGAAGAAGGCGGTTTCCCGCATTCTTCAAAATTAATAATGAATAGTGAAAAATGAATAATGAAAAATTATGGAACAAATCCACACTATGCGGATTTGAACATTTATTGTTCATTATTAATTATTCATCATTCATCATTAATCAATCAGTCTGAGGCAATTTATGATAAACAAAATTTTTAATAACACAAACTCCATTCCCGCTTTTCTTGCCCCGATGGCAGGATTCACGGATGCGCCGTTCCGCCTGCTTTGCACGAAATTAGGCTGCAGAATGTCCGTGTCCGAAATGATAAGCGCGAAAGCGATGGTATACAGGGACAAAAAAACAGCCACTCTTGCTAAAATTGCAGAGGGAGAAGCTCCCGTTTCCATTCAGCTTTTCGGGCACGAAGCCGACGTTATGGCAGAGGCGGCGTGTATGGTAGCGGAGGGGAGCTTTGAAGGCTGCGATTTTGCAAAGCCGCCTGTGGCAATTGACATAAATATGGGATGCCCCGTTAAAAAGATTTATTCTTCGGGCGACGGCAGCGCACTTATGCGCGACCCCGAACTTTGCGCACGCCTTGTTGAAGGCGCAAAGAAATGCGGCCTTCCCATTACAGTTAAAATCAGAGCAGGTATAACCGCCCAAACAAAAAATGCAGTTGAGGTTGCAAAGGCTTGCGCAGATGCAGGAGCTGCTGCTGTTTGCGTTCACGGAAGAACGAGAGAGCAGATGTACACTCCCGGTGTTGACCTTGATATCATTGCGGCTGTGCGCGATGCGCTGCCCGAAAGCATTTACGTTATTGGCAACGGAGACGTTAAAGACCTTAAAAGCGCAAAACGTATGTCAGACTACACGGGCTGCAACGCCGTTATGATAGGCAGAGAGGCGTTGGGCAATCCATGGGCGTTTGCTGAGATAGCTTCAAACGGCGAAAACTATTACCCCCCCACAACAGAGGACAGAATCGAAACAGCCGCTGCGCTTATCCGCGCAGTTTGCACTGAAAAGGGCGAATTTGCAGGCGTACGCGAGAGCAGAGGACGCGCTGCCCACTTTATAAAAGGTCTGAGAGGCGCCGCAGAAATGAGAGCGGCCATCAATCAGGCAGAAACCCTTCAGGAAATAATGGATATTCTTAAAATAGAAAATGCCTGACATACCGTCAGGCATTTTTTTGACAAATCATAAACCGGAAAACCTTTGCATACACATTTATAAAAAGAAATAATGCGGAGGTGCCACAATGGACAAACCGAAATATTCCATAGCCGATAACACATCAATAACAACTGCCAGATTTGATATGGTCAATTCAAGCGAGGGCGGAGGAGACTACACTCTTCCCGACTATTATCCTCAGATAAGAAAGATCGTCAGCTACACGGCAGATGCTCTTCCCGACACGAAGTTTATTTCCGGAAACAATCTTGAATACGGCGGAACATTGGCTTTCAACGTTTTTTATATAGGCGAAGACGGAGCCCTTGTTTGCGTGCCCTATGCTTTTGAATACAGCAGCTCTCAGGTGCTTCCTGCAGAGGTGAGAGGAACGGCAGAAATCGCTATTGATGCAAAAGCGGAGGATATCCAATGCAGAGTGCTTGCGCCGCGAAAGCTCTCGCTGAAAGCAAAGATCAAAACCAGAATTTCCGCCAATGACAAGCAGGAATGCAAGCTGCAGATGATCGGCAGCGACGGAGAAACCGTTTCTCCCTCAGAAAGAGCCGCAATACAGCATCTTAATAAAGTCATCCCCGTTATGACAAGCGGAAGATGCACCATCACTGGTAAGGTCACAGGTGAGATCAAAGAAAAACAAGGAGCCAAGCCTGTTTCATGCAGCGCCACAATGAATATAACAGAGGTTAAAAGCCGCAGAGATTGCATTATGGTTCGCGGAGAAGCCTGCGTGAAATGCATAGTTTTTACGCCTGATGGATACTATGCGCCCGCCCGCGCCCGTTTCCCATTTGAAGAAACGATCACCGCAGAAGGCGCTTCTGACGGTGATATGTGCAGAGCCTGGGGAAGAGCCGCATCGGTTTCGGTTTCCGAAGGAGACGACGGAATTCTCAAAGCGGAGGTTGAATATGATCTTGACGCGGAATGGTGCAGAAAAGGCGAAAAAACTGTGGTTGAGGATGCATACGCTGCAGGCAGAATTTCACACACAGAGAGAGCTGATATAAACTCCCACAGTTTGCTCTGCTGCACCACCTCGTCCTTATCCTTGAACGGAAACGGAAAACGCACAACCAAACCCGATGCCAACGAATATCTTATAGATATGCGATGCGAAGCATCAATTGACCACGCTGAGCAAAAAGACGCGCATATGGTGTTTACAGGTGCTTGCAAAATAAAAGCTTTTATAGTTTCAAACGGCGAAATAATATGCGAGGATATGACGCTGCCAATAAAATACGAAGCCGCCGCAGAATCTCCTCAGGCAGACGGAAGAATAATCCTGTTTTCCAATGTTTGCTGTACGGAGCTTAACGGAAGGCTTGAGGGCGATACCATAAATGCCAACGTTGAACTTTGTATCAGCGTTTGCGCAAAAAGAGAAAATAAGCTTTCACCTGTTTCAAAGATAACACTTGAACAATCAAATGAAGAGCTTGATAACGTTGCACAAATAAAAGTTTTCTACGGAACCAAAGACGAGAGACTTTGGGACGTTTCAAAAAAATATCTGGCGCCCATAAATAAAATAGAGGCGGCAAACTCCATTTCACGAAACGACAGCGTAGAGGGAAAAGCCATTATTATTCCCATTGGAATAGGATGATTTATTGTGTTTTGTTTTTAAAAACAACTACATCTTGCCGTTTAAATAACCAATCTTAAAATTTCCATTGAACTTTTGGTCAGATTGTGGTAGAATGAAAAAAATACTTTCTGATTGGAGATTTTGAAATGAACGCGATCCAAGCTAAACTGACCAAGATTGGTGAACTTTTCCGCATTAAAGGAAAATTTTATGCTTACAGCGTGCTTGCTAACGGAAATATCAACACAACATATTCCGTTAAGTACAGAAGGTTTGACGGAACGGTTAAATCCTATGTTATCCAGCGCATCAACGGCTATGTCTTCAAGAATCCTGCAGAAATAATGGAAAATATCGAAGGCGTTACAGAGCATATAAGAAATAAAGTTCCCAAGGGTAAGATCACTCTCAGATTTCATCACACAGAAGACGGAAAGAACTACTGCCGGGATGAAGAAGGTCACTACTGGAGAGTTATGAACGACGTAGACTCTGTCACATTCAACGTTTGTAATGATCTTGATATCCTTCGCAACGCAGGAAAAGCCTTCGGCGAATTTCAGATGCAGCTTTCCGATTATAATGCGGAAACTCTTCATGTCACTATTCCCGATTTCCACAATACGAAGAAACGCCTTGAAAAGTTTTTTGAGGACGTAGAAGCAGACCCCTGCGGCAGAGTTAAAGAGGTTATGCCGGAAATTGATTCTATTCGCTCAATGCGCCGCTTTGCTTCCAAGCTGACGGAGCTTCAGGAATCAGGCAAGGTTCCGCTAAGAGTTACTCATAACGACACAAAGATCAATAACGTTCTCTTTGATAAGAAAACAGGCGAACCGCTGGTAGTTATCGACCTTGATACAGTTATGCCCGGACTTGCAATGCACGATTTCGGCGATGCTATCCGCTTTGCCGCAAACACAGCCGCTGAGGACGAACCCGATCTTACAAAGGTTTCTCTTGATCTAGGCAAATTCAAAGCTTTCTCTGAGGGCTTTATTTCACAGACCGCAGGAGCACTCACTGATCTTGAAATCGGCACAATGGCTCTGGGTGCGCTCACGATCACAATTGAGCTTGCATCCCGTTTCCTTGACGACTATATCACAGGAGACAAATATTTCAAAACCAACTATGAAGGCCACAACCTTGTTCGCGCAAGATGTCAGCTGAAGCTTGCTGAGGATATGTGGGATAAATACGAGCAGATGGAACAGATCGTTTCCTCTATTGCTTATAAGAAATAAAATAAGAGAAAGCCGCAAACCAAAAGTTTGCGGCTTTTTTGTCTAGAAAAACTTTGTTGATTCTTTGTTGCACTAAACAGCATATTTTTATTGACCTTTTTTTAAAAAAGGTCACAGGTTAGTGAGACGAAAACGATTGCATATCGTTTTCGCAAGTGGTGTCATCCAAAGTGAGAGTGAGCAGAGCTGAGTGTATCGAAGTAATGGCTCACGACACACGACGATGACTGG
>JAGAPL010000007.1 GCA_017623255.1 Clostridia bacterium | reverse complement strand
GCCCTACATGTATTCGCCACAATTATACCGCTAAACGATAATTTATTATACATAAAGACTTCCCACAACTTTCCGAAGTTTAGTTGTGGCACGGCTAAATTCTTCAACCATATAAATAATTGTTGACTAACGCATTTTGGAGTGTTATAATTCTTTTATTAGGTATTTTTATATAATGAGGTAATTGATTATGAAATGGACATCTCTCAACGATCTGCGCGAATCTTTTCTCGCTTTCTTTGAGTCCAAGGAGCATCTTCGTCTCCCCAGTTTTTCACTTATTCCTATAAACGATAAATCCCTGCTTCTTATTAACTCAGGTATGGCGCCTATGAAGAAGTATTTCACCCGCGAGGAAGAGCCTCCCCGTGACCGCGTATGCACTTGCCAGAAGTGTATCCGTACAGGAGATATTGACAACGTTGGTAAAACAGCGCGCCACGGCACGTTCTTTGAAATGCTTGGTAACTTCTCCTTCGGTGACTACTTTAAAACAGAAGCTATCACATGGAGCTGGGAATATCTCACCAAGGTTCTTGAAATTCCCGAAGATCTTCTTTATCCTTCCGTTTACGAGCAGGATGACGAGGCTTTTGAACTTTGGAACAAAATGATCGGCGTTCCCGCTGAGCGTATTGTTCGTATGGGCAAGGCAGACAACTTCTGGGAGCACGGCAGCGGTCCTTGCGGTCCTTGCTCCGAGATCTATTTTGACCGTGGAATTGAGCACGGTTGCGGCAGCCCTGATTGTTATCCCGGCTGCGAGTGCGACAGATTTATTGAAATCTGGAACAACGTATTCAGCCAGTTCTCCAACGATGGCGAGGGCAACTACACAGAGCTTGAAACAAAGAATATTGACACAGGTATGGGTCTTGAGCGTCTTGCTTGCGTAATGCAGGGCGTTGGCAACCTTTTCGAAGTTGACACTATCAGAAAGATTCTTGACACAGTTTGCGCTCTTTCCGGCAAAACTTACGGCGCTGATGCAAACAATGACGTTTCTATCCGCGTTATCACAGACCATATCAGAAGCGCAACATTTATGATAAGCGATGGCGTTATCCCCTCAAACGAAGGCAGAGGTTACGTTCTTCGCCGCCTCCTTCGCCGCGCGGCTCGTCATGGTAAGCTCCTCGGTATTGAAGGCGCATTCCTTGGAAATCTTTGCGACGTTGTTGTGGGCGAAAGCTGCGGAGCATATCCTGAGCTTTCCGAAAAGCACGACTATATCAAGAAGGTTATCTCTATGGAAGAGGACCGCTTTGAAGCAACGATCGATGCAGGTCTGAACATTCTCTCCGGTATGCTTGAAAAAGCTGATAAGGTTCTTTCCGGTGAGGACGTATTCAAGCTCTACGACACCTTCGGCTTCCCCATTGACCTCACTCGTGAGATCGCTGAGGAAAAGGGCATTGCTATTGATGAAGAAGGCTTCACTGCTCTTATGAAGGCTCAGAAGGAAAGAGCAAGAAACGCAAGAGCTGATCTTTCCAGCTGGGAAAGCGCAGGAAACGATGCTCTTGAAGGTATTGCTAAAACAGAGTTCACAGGATACAGCGAGCTTGAAAGCCAGGCAACTGTTGTTGCTATTATCGCTGATGAGGATAAGCCCAACACGATCACAGAAGGCTCCTTCAGTCTTATCCTTGACAGAACTCCTTTCTACGGAGAGGGCGGCGGTCAGGTAGGTGACGTTGGTGTTATCTGCTGTGGCGACACAACTGTAACTGTTGTTGACACAAAGAAGGTTGATGGCGTTTATATCCACGTTTGCGAGCTGACTGACGGTTCAGTTTCAGTTGGCGATAAGGTTGTGGCAAAGGTTGACGCCTGCAACAGACGCGCTATTATGCGCAACCACTCCGGTGTGCATCTTCTTCATGGCGCTCTTCGCGCAGTGCTTGGCACTCACGTTGAGCAGGCAGGTTCCTACGTTGATGCATCCCGTCTCCGCTTTGACTTCTCTCACTTTGCGGCTGTAACTGCAGAAGAGCTTGCAAAGGTCGAAGCAATGGTAAATGAGGAGATCATGTCCGCAGTTGAAATTGAAACTGTTGAAACAGATATTGATTCCGCAGGAAAAATGGGCGCTATGGCTCTCTTTGGAGAAAAATACGGCAAAACCGTTCGCGTTGTTAAAATGGGCGATTATTCCACAGAGCTTTGCGGCGGTACACACGCTAAGTCCACGGGTAACCTTGGTCTTTTCAAGATCATTTCCGAAACATCAGTTGCTGCAGGTGTTCGCAGAATTGAAGCAGTTTGCGGTATGGGCGTTCTTTCCCTTATGGCTGAAAAGGACAAGCTCATTTCCGACACAGCAGCAGCTCTCAAGAGTGTAAACGTTCACGATATAGCAAACAAGGCAGTTCATTCTCAGGCTGAGATCGCAAGACTCAAGCGTGAGCTTGACGCTCTCAACTCCAAGATGGCGGCAGGCAAGCTTGACGATATGCTTGCAGGCGCAACTGAGGTTGGCTCAGTTCTTCTGGTTCGCGCAGATATGGGCGCTGTAACAGTGGATGCAGCTCGTGACCTTTGCGATAAGATCAAGGATAAGTATGCTAACGCAGTTGCAGTTCTTGCTATCCACGATGGCGAAAAGCTGAACTTTGTTGGTATGGCTGCTCCCGAAGCAGTTAAGGCAGGCGCGCACGCAGGCAAGCTTATGGGCGCGGTTGCTGCAGTTTGCGGCGGTAAGGGCGGCGGACGTCCCGACTCTGCAATGAGTGGCGCAAAGGATCTCACAAAGATTGCTGATGCTCTCTCTGAGTCCGAAAACATCCTTCGCGGTATGCTTAAATAAGTTAGTAAAAAGTATAAAAAAAGATGTGTAAAAGTTTTTTACACATCTTTTTTGTCGTTTTGTATTTATAAGCGTTTTATGCCAATCTGAATTTTTTAGCAATTATTTCTCCGTCAACCTTGATAAAACTGTGTGGGAATTCATCCAAGCCTGCTTCTATAAGATGACCGTCTACTACGGCTTGTAATACGTGAGGGGGCTCTATAAGCATTTCAACCTGCGCATAGATCCAACCGTTAATAATAAGCTGATTCATTCTTTTCACTCTGCGATAGCAGATGTGATATCCGAAAGCGTCGGCCTCAAGCAGAATTCTGTGCTTCACATCCTCTTCCGCACGGCTTATAGGCTGAGAATTTCTGATAGCTATATTATCAGTTTCGAGCTCACCTTCAGTTTCAAGCTCATCGTATGTAATATAGTCTTTTGTTTCTATGGGTGTATCTTCTTCGGAAATATTATGAAGTTGTTTGCCGTATTTGATTCCCGTTGCAAGATAATAAAGAATCCAGGCGTGCATAAACACATCCATAAAACCTGAAAAATCTCTGGAGGAAAAATACATAAACGCCATTGCGGCGGTGTCTATAGCAAACAAAACAAGCGCGGCTATCATCCATCCGTGGTGGCGTTTGCTCATTCCCCAGCAAAGCAGGTATATAAGCAGAATTGCCGCCGCAAAGCAAATGGAAATTACTATCATTATATCTATCTGGGTAACCATTCCCAAAAGAACCAATATATATGGTATGGTTGCGGAGAAAAGCAGCATCGTATCGCTCTCCATAAAGACCATAACAACATTGATGGCTGTGAGAATTATCATCAGCAGCAGATTTGCCCGTGCGCTGTCAAATTTTGTTTTTGCTAAATCACGTGGAGTCGAATTTTGTTTGTTCATATTAAACACCTCCGTTTTGCTCTGAATATATTGTACTGATTTTTTTGCTTTTTGTCAAATTGCGTGAGATGTGATGTGAATCGTTGTTTATATCTGTGTATGGGCGGATAAATTATCGTTTAGCGGAATAAGCCTTCTCCAGCGGAGAAGGTGGCCGAAGCACTTCAACGAAGTTGAACGTGCAGAGGTCGGATGAGGAGAGCATT
>JAGAPL010000001.1 GCA_017623255.1 Clostridia bacterium | reverse complement strand
CTGCGTCGATCACGGGAGAACCGCCGATGAACGCAACAACTTCAAAGTTCTTGCCTGCGCCTGCCTCGTCACCCTTAAGAGTGATTGTGAGAGTATGGTCGCCGGAGAAGAAAGGATCTATGGAACCGTAAACACCACTGGAATCGGACCAAACAATCTTATCTTCCTTAACAACCTTCTCTTCTACTGATGATACTCTTGCAGCGGAAGCGCCTACTGCGAGGCAGCTGAAGAGCATAGCAGCTGTGAGAATTAAAGCTAATGCTTTTTTCATAGGAATAAAACCTCCGTAAAAATTTGGTACTTTAATTGTAACATTGCGCTTAAAAAATGTCAAGCAGTTGATTTTATTTTTTTGTGTATTTTTGAGATATACGCCTATCTTTAGCACTAAAAAATCATTGATTTTTCACACATACCACAACTTATAGGTCATTTTATGTTCATAATCCACATATATTGTATACCTTTTTTTTACAATATCACATAGGTAGAATTTTGGGGCAATATTTTGGTAATTTTGACCATAATAAAAAATATACGCCTTAAAATTCGGTGATTTTTACCCTGCGCTCCGTACCGCCGCAATTAACATTTTTTGAAAAAGCGCAATAAACTTATATGGGAAGGGTAATTTTTAATTAGGATGATTAAAACATCCCCTCCTGCACAAATACTATCTTCGTAAACGCTTAACGCAAGGAAGTTTATAAAAACGGAGAGTGATTTTTGTGAATATCAGACGCGGAGATATATACTACGCCGATCTCAGCCCCGTTATCGGAAGCGAGCAAGGCGGACTGCGCCCTGTACTTATCGTTCAGAACGACGTGGGTAACAAATACAGCCCCACGGTTATTGCAGCTGCCATCACAAGTAAGCTGAGCAAAACGAAGCTGCCCACACATATTGACGTTTTTGCGGACAAGGTTGGGCTCCAGCGTGATTCTGTTGTGCTGCTTGAGCAGATACGTACCATTGACAAGACCCGACTGAAAGAAAAAATGGGACACCTTGACGACGATATGATGCATCAGGTGGATGAAGCCATAACCGTCAGCTTTGGACTTGGAGGCGAGCGAAATAATTTTATTGGATAGGTTTACAAATCATCATTTTACCGCCCCCTCTGTACAGGTTGCGAAAAATATGTTATAATAAGGCACTACAAAAACGCAGGAGGTGGCAATATGAAAAAAGCAACGCTTATGACGATATTGCTGCTTTTTGCGTTTTTTGCCTGTGCCTGCCGCGGTGACGTTGCAGACGAAACAACGCTTTATTGGGGAGATGATCCCATCGTCAGCTACGGAGACGGCGGCTTTTCGGTTTTCGGCGGCGACGTGGGCAAAAGGCTCACGCTTGAAAACGATCGCTTTGACAAGCTGGGAATAACCGTATACCTGCAAAACGGAAGCTCCTCCTCCGTTTCCGCAAAAAAAGGCTCCACTGCCACGATGAAAACGAAAGGCGGAGAGCTTGCGGCCGTTTCCATATGCGCAAACGGAAACGAGCAGGCTTACGCTATCACAAAAGAAGGCTTCGATGCTTTGTTTGCATCCGACTGCGCAAGCATCACTATAATAGATAATATAAATAATGAAGGAAACTTGCTCATCGAGCGCCCCGTTTCTATATATGCGCGCTCTTTACTGAGCGTTGAGGGAGATATATACTACATCTCTGACAAAGAGGGAGAGCTTAGCTTAGGCGGAAATGTTTCGGCAAAAAAATTTGCCTGCAGCGCGCCAAACTCCCACGTGAATCTCCCTGACAACCTCGTTGCTCAGAATGTAAATTTTTACATAAACGCAAAAACAGTAAACGGAAATGAGCTTACCCCGGGTGAGCGCTTCGTCACGTCTGTCAATGAACTTTCAGAGCTATGCGCACTGCCCGAATATTTTGATCCTGCAAAAGAAACCTTGACTCTTTCAAGGCTTACTCTCACAGAAAAGGTTGATATTCCCTTTCCGTGCAGGATAAAAATCGAAAAAGGATGCCAACTCAATAAAAATCTCACCGTTAAAACCGATGCCGAAGGCGAAATAGTTTTATTTGGCGATTTCAGCTACAAAAGCATAAATATAGACGCCCCCAATTGCAAAGTCCAATGGGACTCTCCCTGCACGCTCAGCGATGCTTCAAACCATTTCAACGCCTTATCCCTCAACGGATACAAGCTAAAAAATTACAAGCTTGGGGGTAAAGGCCTTGGCGCGATCACCTCGGCAACAATGAGCGCAGAGGAACGGCTTTCCTCCACGGATATTAAATGGACTGTCAACAAAAACACCCTCTTTGCCACGGTCAGCGGAGTTGTTTCTCCTTCTGCGCTGAGAAATGCGCAATTGGAATTTGAAGTAACCGGCGGAGAAGTTAAGATAGACAAGGCAAGCCGCGGAGAAAAGGGCGGAATCGACTTGCTTGAAGAGCTTGGAGCTTACGTTACCGTGACTGACAGAAACGGAAAAACGAAAAAATACTGCATCATTACGGAAATAGATACAAAACTGCCCGTTGTTGTTATAGAAACGGAAAACGCTTCTGATATAACCGACAAGGACAATTACATATCCGCGAAGATCGCTGTTGAAAGCGATTTTTCCCTTGATATGCCTTCAACCGAGCCAACAGAAGTTCAGATAAGGGGACGGGGAAACTCCACTTGGAATTGGTTTGACAAAAAGCCCTACAAATTGAAGTTTTCAAGCGATGTTTCCCTTCTTGGACTTAGCAAAGGAAAAGAATGGGTGCTGCTGGCAAATTACGCCGACAAATCGCTCATCCGCAATTACGTTGCGCTGGAAAGCGCAAAAGTGCTCAGTAATATGGACTGCTACGCCACCCAATACCCCGTTGACCTTTTCGTAAACGGTGAATATATGGGCGTTTACACCCTCGGAGAGCAGATAGAAGCCGCGGACAACCGCGTGGATATTTTGCAAAACGCCGTTTCTGTAGATACGGGATTTTTCTTCGAGATAGGCGGCACCTATGAGCCCGACGGAGCTAATTCATTCTCCACACGGTATATGAACTGCATTGAGGTGCTTGAACCATCGGGTTCATCCTTTACAGAAAAGCACAAAACATACATCAAAAACTATTTTTCACTTGCAGACGAAGCTGTTCGGACCCACAACGGCTACGAAGACTTTATAGACATTGACTCTCTTATAGACTGGTTCATTTTGACGGAGCTTTCTTACAATTCCGACGGCGCCATGAGGCGCAGTGTGTTTATGAAAAAAGACCACGGCGGCAAAATAGAATTTGGGCCCGTTTGGGATTTTGACATTGCATACGGCAACAGCGAGACCGACTATGAGAATTATGAGGCCTGGTGCTGTCTTTCAACGGAGCATGGCTATGTTCCGGAAAACTGGATGTGCTCTCTTATGCAGGATGAATATTTCGTCAGCAGACTGACAAAGCGTTGGAACGAAGTTAAAAACGAGCTTTATTTTTGCTCTATGAACGCTATTGATCACGGAAGCGGTTTGGTTTCCAACTCAGCCGAGGCAAATTTTGAAAAATGGAATATTCTTGCTTCAAAGGTGACACTTCAACCTGATTTTATGATCCTGAACTACACCTACGAAAAGCAGATACAATATTTGCGCGACTTTATCACAAACAGATTTGAATGGATAGACGGACAGTTGAACGGCGAAAAATCAGAACAATGAAAGGAGATATACAGTGGAAATAAATATCCCCACATACGTGAGCTCGGTTGTTGAAAAGCTTGAAGCCGCAGGCTTTGAGGCTTACATCGTAGGCGGCTGTGTTCGCGACGCGCTCCTTTTAAAAACGCCATACGATTACGACGTGACCACGTCAGCCGTGCCCCATGAGGTCAAAACAGCTCTTGACAGCTACAAAATCATAGAAACGGGAATAAAGCACGGCACCGTTACAGTTTGGTCCGAAGGTAACCCTATTGAGATCACCACCTACCGTTGCGACGGAGAATATACTGACCACCGCCGTCCCGACAGCGTTAAGCTGACGGACAAGCTTTCCGACGATCTTTGCCGACGGGATTTTACCGTCAACGCTATGGCTTACAGCGAAAAGAGAGGTCTCGTTGATCTCTTCGGCGGAAAAATTGACCTTGAAAATCGAATCATACGCTGTGTGGGAGACGCCGAAAAACGTTTTGAAGAAGACGCGCTCCGAATCATGAGAGGTTTACGCTTTGCGGCAACTCTTGATTTCGAAATAGAAGAAGCCACAGCTCTTGCTATAAAAAACAAATGCCATCTTCTTGATTTCGTTTCTGCAGAAAGAATTGCAGTTGAGCTGACAAAGCTGCTTTGCGGAAAGGCTGCCGCAAAAATACTTACGGAATACAGCTACGTTATCTGCCACATTATCCCCGAGCTGAAGGCTGCCATTGGCCTCGACCAGAAAAACCCTCACCATATATACGACGTATATACCCACACGGTTAAGGTCATCGACGCCACTCCGCCCGTTCCTGCCCTGAGATTTGCGGCTCTTTTCCATGACATTGCCAAGCCAAAAATGATGACAATCGACCAAAAAGGAGTCGGCCACTTTTACGGGCACCCGAAGGAAAGCGCGATCATGGCAAAAGACATAATGAGGCGGCTGAAAATCGACAACAAAACAATAGACAAGGTTTGCCGCCTTGTGAAGCTGCACGACGTTCGCCCCGAGGCGAACAGGCGAGCTTTGAAAAAATATCTTGCAAAATATCCCGACGTGGACACAGACGAGATAATGGCAATCCGCCGAGCCGATCTTGCGGCGCAAAATCCCATATATCATCACCAATTCTCTTATCTCGACGAAAGCGAAAGAATAATAAACGAAATAAAAAAAGCCGGCTGTTGCCTGACTGTTTCAGCGCTTACGGTCAACGGCCACGATATAGCCGAGCTTGGAGCAAAGGGAAAGCAGATAGGGGATATTCTGAACAAGCTTCTTTGCGACGTTGTTGAGGACAAGATCGCAAACGAAAAAAACGCCCTTATAAAAAGAGCGAAACAATTAATAAAATAAAACTCCAAAAGCATCCGTAGGGGCGACCTGCGGTCGCCCGT
>JAGAPL010000047.1 GCA_017623255.1 Clostridia bacterium | reverse complement strand
TAAAGTTTAGTAATTGCGTTTCCGGCGGCTTGAGGGCAAGCCGCCCTACAGGTGTTCACCACAATTATACTGCTAAACGATAATTTATCTTTTAAACCCGGTAAAACCCCATATTGGAGGCGTGATTGTGAAAATAGGGATTTATTTATATGTAGTTAAGTAGAAAATATCAAATAGTTATTGAAAAAAATAGTTAAGTGTGATATTATAAAGTGAGTATCTACTGAAATTTATCAGATGATAAAAAAGCAGGAGGGCGCCGTGGAAAAACGAGCTATGGGCAATTTGGTAAAGCCCGTTTTAAATATACTGTCTGCCGTTGGCGCCGCGCTTAAAAAAGCGAGAATCCGAGCTGTGCGCGCATTCGACTCCAGCGCAACGGCTTTTTATCTGAAAAAGCTGAGAGAAAGTATTCCGTATATGAAAAACAGCGTTATCGGGGCATTTTTGCTCACCTTTGGAATTTATAGCTCTCTTATAGCAGTTTTCAAGCTCACTTTTGCTTCAGGCGGAAGCATTGAAGATGTTTTCGTGTCGCTTTCAGCGGCCGTGATCTCACTTCCCCTGCTGTTTTCGCGAGGCACCGTGGGAACTTTGCTCACTCTTTCTCAAACGGGAGCTTTGATTGCCAAAGCAATAGGAATGAGAGTTCATCTCAATTTTTCAAAAGCAGCGTGGGGCAGATCAAATATAGCGTTTCTTCTCGGCATGCTTTTTGGCAGCGCAACTTTTATGCTTTCTCCCCTGCAGGTGATGGTTTTTGTTGCGGCGGTTGTTGCGGCAAGCGTGATCTTCACATATCCCGAGGCGGCGGCTTTGCTGCTTGCAATAGTATTCCCTCTGGGTGATGGCAGGCTCTTCAGCCTTATTGCTCTGTGGGGCACCTTTTCTCTGGCTGTTAAGATCTTCAGAGGAAAACGCAGCGTTTCTTTCCATCATCACAGAGCTGCTGTTATAATTTTGTTGTTTATAGTTTTCGTGTCTGAGCTTTTTAAAGGGGACTTCAGATTCACACTTATGATGCTGCCGTTTTTCATTCTCAGCGCATCTGACGGTCACGGTGACAGGGCAGAGCAAACTGTTTCTGTTGCGGTTGCAGCCTGCGGCTGTATAGCGGCGGCGTATATGGCGTTTGTCAGCGTTTCCGTTTTCGGAAATGTGGAGGCTGATTTTTCTGCGTTCAATATTCAGGCAATGGCACTTATGTGTGCCGCGCTCGTTCCCCTTGCAATTTCGTATATGCTGGGCAAAACGGGCCTGCCTGCGCAAACCGCCTTTCTTTGCAGCTTTGTAATGATAGGATTTTTGGTTTACAACGGATACTATATGTATCTTCTGGCTTCTCTTGCCAGCATCATTCTTTTCTTGTTCTTCTATCGCAGAAGAGCGTCGTATGCAGTTTTTGCAGTTGCGTGCGCAGCCTACGCCATTTGGGTCTGGATGGGCGGAAGCAACAGAATCGCGGTTGATCATCTCATGAGCTTTCTTAAGGAGCTTGGCATCGCATATGATGCAGGCTGGCTGTATATCCTGATCGGCGGAAATATTGAGGGCAGCTTTGGCGCAAGCGAAAGCTTTTATGGCGCGGTCATCTCAAAGCTTGGCGTGGTTGGGCTTGCAGTGCTCGTTTGTGCGGCGGTGTTGCTGTTTGGATATATTCTCAGAGAAAAGCATGGCAAGGGCGAGGATAAAAGCTCTGCCACATATATGAGAGCATGGGCGCCCGCATCTTCCGCTATCGTTCTTTTCATATGCGGCCTGGGCACAAACGTTTGGGCATATGACGGTGTGTTTGCTTTGTTCTGGATTCTTATGGGCGCATCCTCTGCTATCGCAGCTGATGCGGAAAGCAAATCCATGCGCAGCGAAGCGGCGCTTATCAATAGTTGGGATAAAACAAAAGCAGAAATAATTTTGTGAGCTACGGCTTGCGTTGATTTAATAAATGCAGTCTTGTTTGCCCCTCGGCAAACGGAAAGGCAGGAACAATAAATGAACAGATCAGGAAAAAAACTGAATATTGTAGACCTGGTGGTCTTCGCAGTTATAGTGATCGCCATCGGATATGCAGTTTATGCCGTTGCAGTCAATATGCAGAGAAGCGGCGGAGAAGCTGCGGTTGAATACGTTGTTGAAGTCAGTAAGATCAGAAATGAGCTTTCTGAAAAAATAGCTGAAGGCCAGAAGGTTTATGACAAAAACGGAGATCTGATGGGCGAAGTCACAGCAGTTTCCGTTTCGCAGGCGTACTACGAAGGAGCCAATGCCGAAGGCAACACGGTGTATTCAAGAATTGACGGATATAACACGATTTACGTAACCGTGGTTTGCACAGCCGAAGTCACCCCCTCGGGCTATGAGATCAACGGCAACGACCTTGCGGCAGGCCTGGAATATTCGCTCAGAACCCCCGCCTTGTATTTTGAGGGACAGTGCGTAAACGTCCGCAGAGCAGAAGGCTGAGCCTTGTTATAAACGGATAAAAATAAAAGAATTCATATAACCGAAACCTTGTTTTTATTAAGAAAGGATAGGCAAAATGGAACATTCAACAATCTTTGTCGCTATAATAGCGATCATTTGCGCAATGCTCACAGCTTATACTGTAACTCCCCCCGTAAGACTTCTTGCGTACAGACTGGGCGCCATCGACGTTCCCACGGATACGCGTCGTATGCACAGAAAACCTATGCCCCGAATTGGCGGCCTTGCAATTTATATTGCGTTCGTTCTTTCCACAATGGTGTTCTGCCAGCATTCTCCCCATCTTTATGCTATATGGATCGGCGGCGGCATGCTTGTAACCCTCGGTATTCTTGACGATATATTCCGTCTTTCCGCGCTTCTGAAGCTGTTCGTTCAGCTTGGTGCATCTGCAATCGCAGTTATTCTTTTCGGAGTGAGAATAGATTTTATAACACTGTTCGGACAGACTATCCAATTCGGAATTTTCGCTATTCCGATCACGATCCTCTGGATAACAGGACTCACAAACGCAATCAATCTTATTGACGGACTTGACGGTCTTGCTTGCGGCGTTTCCGCAATCACAGCTCTTTCAATGTTCGGCGTTATCCTTGTTTCAGGAGATATTCCCAGCGCAATGCTCACAGCGGTGCTTGTTGCATCCTGCGTAGGCTTCCTGCCCTATAATATGAACCCTGCAAGAATCTTTATGGGCGATACGGGCGCATTGTTTTTGGGATATGCTTTGTCAGTGATTTCAGTCCAGGGACTTTTCAAATTGCACACAATGCTTTCCTTCCTTGCTCCTTGTGCAATTTTCGCGCTTCCCCTGCTTGATACGTCAACAGCTATCATCCGTCGCGTGCTCACAGGCAACAGCCCCTTCGCGCCCGACAGAGGACATCTCCATCACAGACTTGTTGATATGGGCTTCACACATAAAGAAGCAGTTAAGATTCTTTACGCTATCTGCGGTCTTCTCGGCCTTGTTGCAATTACATACACGGAGGCTATGTTCCATGAATCAAAAACATGGAAAGCGATCGTTCTGTGTCTTGCAGCGCTTGCAATCGTTTTCCTCATCTTCATTTGTATGAGAAAGCCCAGCACACGAATTCTTTCAGGTCTTGCGGAGCATATCAGTGAGATCAAGCTTGAGGCTCAGGCCGAAGAGCAGAGAGAAAAGGAAGCAGCTGAGAAAGCGATGAAGGAAAAGGAAAAAGAAGCGGCTGCAGCGAAAAAGGCAGCTGAAGGAAAGAAAAAATAATATTCTTTTCCTATGCTTCCCGAAAAGCTTTGACGTTTTTTGGGAGAAAGTTTCTCAGGAAAGGTTGATCTAATGGAAAAATATTCAAAAAAGCGTGTTGCAGCAGTTGATATTTTCATAATTTTGCTGCTTTGCTGCGCCGTTTTTGCAGTTGGCTTCAAGGTGTTTGCAGGCAATGCAGGCCTTTTTGCAGGAACAGAAGAGGGCTATTATATCTCCTATGTTATAGAAGCGGCTGACAGCGAAACCGGCAAGCTTATAAGCTCAGGCTCAAACTTTTATTTTGAAAACGATAAATTCTTCGGCTCTGCAACGGGAGATGTAATAACAACCCCCGCAAGAGTATATAATGAAAATGCTAACGGCGAATATATCCTTGGTTATTCGTCGGGAGCGCAGGTTGATATAACGGGAACCTTTTATGTAAGCGGTAAAATGACAGAAAAGGGATTTATCTGCGCAGGAGAGTATCTCTCTGCAGGAATGGTGCTGCGTGTGTATGGCAACGGAGTTTCACCTGAGATCCTTATAACAGATATTGCCAAAGCTTCACAGTAAGATATAGGAAACCGTAGGAAGAAGGCAAAAAAATGAGAAATCTGAGAAATTTCGGAATAACCTTTGCTATCTCATTGGTAGTTCTGGGTATAGTGGCTATATTTGCGGCAAGATATGTTGCAGGAGCTGTCACCGATATTTTCAACACTAACGATAAGGATATAAATCAGATCCTTGTAACCCCTGAGGATACGTCAAGTCAGGATGGCGCTCAGGATGATAAATTTTCGAAGCCCCTTGAAGGCGAAACGTTCACTTGGCTTATGGTGGTGTATGATAAGCGCACAAGCGTTTATGACGACTATTATCCATCTTCTTCAAAAATTGAAAAGGTGGAGGGCGCAGGCGAAGGTCTTCTTGGCGAGGACTATCGACTGGTTGAAGCAAAGGCCGTGGCAGTTGTTCACGCCAACGTGGAAACAAGAGATTATATTATTATGACCATTCCCACCATAACGAAGGTGGAAACGGGCACGGGTGATTACACCCTTGGTGAGATATACGGAGTGTACGGAATCGACTTCCTTTGCGAAAAGGTTGGCACTATGATAGGCCTTGATATTGACTATTATACGGTCATGAACGCCATCGACCTTCCTTCTCTTGCAACGTCTATCGGCGCCGTAACCTGCGAGCTGCCCCTGCCCATCGGATATGACGGCAAGGAGTACGTAACCTTCGTAGAAGAAACAGAGGACACAAGCTCATCTGAAACAGACGCGGCTGCTCCTGCAGAGCAGGCAACGGAGGCTGACCCTTCCGAAACAGAGCCCGAAGTGGTTATAACAAACGAGCTTGATGCGGCAAAATCCGTTAAGCTTTCAAAGAAGCTTGGCGTGGCACTGCTCTATAGCGATTATTCTGACGGTGTGGATCAGGAAATGACTATCCTTGCAAGCTTCGTAAACGGAGTGCTCAATAATATTTCAAGCTCCTCTGATAACGCTATGCAGAATATTATCAGAGGCCTTGAAAGTAAAATGAAAACAAATATCCAGTCTGCCGATATCGCTAAAAACGGCGACGTTATCCGAGCTTATTCCTGGATGGGTAAACAGACGGTTGTTTATCCCGGCAGATTTGTTTCAGCTTCAGCTAATAAAGAAGCTTTCTATATGCCCGATACAAACGAGGCAATGGAGATCTTCTATAATTTTAGATAAATCAAGTTAAAAACCGAAAGGACACTATAAAACAATGGCAATGAAAAACACAGAAAAAACAATGGACAAAATCGTTGCTCTCTGTAAAAACAGAGGCTTCGTATATCCCGGCAGCGAAATCTACGGCGGCCTTGCAAACTCCTGGGACTACGGCCCCCTCGGCGTTGAATTCAAAAACAACGTTAAGAGAGCTTGGTGGAAGAAGTTCGTTCAGGAATGTAAATATAACGTAGGTCTTGACGCAGCTATCCTTATGAACCCTAAGACATGGGTTGCAAGTGGTCACGTTGTAAACTTCAACGACCCCCTTATCGACTGCCGCGCTTGTAAGATGCGCCACAGAGCAGATAAGATCATCGAGGATTGGAACGCTGAAAACGGCGTTCAGATGATCGTTGAATCTATGTCCAACGAAGAAATGACAGCATATATCAAGGAAAAGAACATTCCTTGTCCCGGCTGCGGCAAGTCTGATTTCACAGACATCCGTAAGTTCAATATGATGTTCAAAACATTCCAGGGCGTAACAGAAGACTCTTCCACAGAGATCTATCTCCGTCCCGAAACAGCTCAGGGTATTTTCGTAAACTTCAAGAATGTTGCTCGTACAAGCCGTAAGAAGGTTCCCTTCGGTATTGCACAGGTGGGTAAGTCTTTCAGAAATGAAATTACGCCCGGTAACTTCATTTTCCGTACAAGAGAGTTTGAGCAGATGGAGCTTGAATTCTTCTGCAAGCCCGGTGAGGACCTTGAATGGTTCGCATTCTGGAAGGAATATTGCCATCAGTTCCTTCTGACTCTTGGTATGGACGATGCAAACCTTAAGCTTCGTGACCACGATCCTGCAGAGCTGAGCCACTATTCCAAGGCAACAACCGACTTTGAATATCTCTTCCCCTTCGGCTGGGGCGAGCTTTGGGGTATTGCCGACAGAACAAACTTTGACTTAACACAGCATCAGAACGTATCAGGTCAGGATATGAGCTACTTTGACCAGGATAAAAACGAGAAATATATCCCTTACTGTATCGAGCCTTCACTTGGCGCAGACCGTGTAACTCTCGCTTTCCTTTGCGAGGCTTATGACGAGGAGGTCGTTTCTGTTAAGGACGGAAAAGAGGATGTCAGAACAGTCCTTCACTTCCATCCCGCTCTTGCTCCTGTTAAAGCAGCGGTTCTTCCCCTCTCAAAGAAGCTTGCAGAGCCTGCCCTTGAAATCTATAACAACCTCCTCAAGAAATTCAATGTTGAATATGACGAGGCAGGAAGCATCGGCAAACGCTATCGCCGTCAGGACGAAATCGGAACACCCTTCTGCATCACTGTTGACTTTGACACTCTTGAGGATAACTGCGTAACTCTTCGTGACAGAGATACAATGGAGCAGATAAGAATTGCCGTAAGCGAGCTTGAGGCTTATCTTGAAGCAAAAATGGAGTTCTGATATTTTATTAGGAATTTTTAATATTTTATCAGATGTATATTTATGTAACTTGTTTAGATACGAGGGAATAAATTAGTGATATAATAAAATTGATATGGATTTTGCGGCCTTTTGTCGATAAAGGTCGGTTAAAGGAGTTTTTTAGGAGGTTAGTTAAAAAATGAGTAAAAAGTATGTTTATATGTTCAAGGAAGGCGCAGCTTCTATGAAGAACCTTCTTGGCGGAAAGGGTGCCAACCTCGCAGAAATGGCAGTTATGGGACTTC
>JAGAPL010000046.1 GCA_017623255.1 Clostridia bacterium | reverse complement strand
GAGGAGGATTGGCTGAAGGTGCAAGAGCTTCGCAAAAACAAACGCCGCCCCACCAAGACGGGACGGACGAGCCTGTTTTCAGGATTGGTATTCTGCCCCGATTGCGGTGCAAAGCTTCATTTCTGTGCATCCAAGAGTTTACGACGTGACCAAGAATTCTTCCGTTGTGCCAACTACAAGGACGGCAGAGGAACTTGCAAAATCCATTATATCCGTGACGTTGTACTTGAAGATATTGTAAAAGAAGCAATCAGCGGACTTGCCGATTTTGTGAAGTGCCACGAAGCAGTATTTCTGTATATGTTGGCAAAGAAAAACAGCGCAATGCAGAAAGCAGAATATAACCGTATGAAATTAGCGGTGGAACGTGATGAAAAACGTATCAAGAATATTGACCGCTTGATAAAATCGCTCTATGAGGACAAGGTTCTTGGTGAGTTGGAAGATGACCGCTATACCACGTTGATGACTGAATACGAAAAGGAACAGCGGGAATTGATTGCTTCGGTTGCGGCTATGCGAAAAACCTTAGAAAGCACCGATCAAAAAGCGGTGGATTTAAGACTTCTTCTGAAAACCCTTAGAGAACTCACCGATGTGAACGAACTTACGCCTACAATCGTCAATTCGCTGATTGACCGTATCGAAGTTCACAACAACGACAAGTCAAGCGGTCATTGTTACGTGAAGGTCGATATTTATTTCTCGGCAGTAGGTATGATTGATATTCCTACCGCAGAGGAAATCCGTGCTATGATAGAGGAAATAAAGAAAGACCCCCAACAATTCCGCTATGTGGCATAAAAAGAGGAAACGGTGCAACCCCTCACGGGGTTACACCGTACCTACATAGAGATTACTTCCTTATGGGACTGTCCCAAATGCAATGCCTTTTTTATATTATTTAATTCCAAAAACTTTTTTCCCTCTCGCCTGCTCATATTTCAGCTTATATATCTCCTCCGTTGCAAAGGCAAGCTTTGTTACCACGTCTGGTTTTGTGGGGAAACAATAGAAGGAGTCGTTTTCTGTTGAAATGTCAACGCAGTCAAAGGGCTTAATATGTGGGAAATCATATTCGACGTGAAGGCTGTTTGTCTGAAGCGGCTTACGCTGGATTATGTAGTCACTGCCGTTATAATACCCTTTCAGCACAAAACCGTTTTCCAAATCGTGAGTGAGAGTGGCACTTCCAAGGGGCTCAAAACGCCAGCATCCCGGCATTGAATGAACGTCTACCTGGTCTTCAAAATAATAGATTCCGTTTTCAATCTGAGATTTCACCTGCGCTCTTTCCCACTCAAACCAATCGGGCACGTGAGAAAATTCTGTTTCGCCGTTTATTGCCGAAAGAGTTCCGTCCTCGTTCAAATTCCAACGCTTTCCGCAAGCTGTACAGAGAAGCTCTGTCCCCTTTGACGCCATTTTTGATTCTTCCTTACAGCAAGGGCACTGATAAAGAATCTTATGCATACCTTCAGCTCGGAAAGGCTCTGTTATGAGAATTCCGTTTTTCTTCTGATAACGGTAATCATCATACTGAAGCGCCTTCTGTATTCTCTCATTAAGCTCATCAACGCTAAGTGTTTTCGCCTCATCTGCTGTGATAATCTGCGTCATCGTTGTGTGCAGAGGCACCTTGCGTTTCTTTCTGAAATTCCAGAAAGGCGCGTGCAAATAGTTTCCGCGATGAACAACTGCCACAACGGGAACCTTGTTCATTCGCACAAGCATACCAAGAGAATCGGGCAAAAAGGAAGTTGTTCCGCAAGGAGAATATCTTGCTTCAGGATACATACAAAGGATATCCCCCTTTTTAAGCACGTGACGGATGGAACGCACAAGGGGCATATCATTTGTGAATTTTCTCGTGCAGATTGCACCTATCCATTCCATAAGCCAGGGTCGAAGATAATATCCGTCAATATTGACGACATTATTTACTTTATGGGGGTGAGTTCCAAGCGCTGTCAGCTCAAAATCAACAAATGACATATGATTGCTGAGGATCATATAAGGCGGCTTGAGCCCTTCCATATTGATTTTTTCAACCTTATGCTCTTTGTTCAGCAGCATTATCTTTGAAAGTATCCAGATAAGCCAGGTGAGATACCAAGGCTGACGAATAGGTCTTTTTGCTGTGTTATAGCGTTTATCTTTTTTATAATTAACGTCCATATTTCATTCCTTTAACATATTTCAAGATATTATACAATATTTCAGTAACAATTTCAAGTTATAATAACCGTACCCTGTTTACACCAAACAATATTTATATTTTAAGGGAATAGTATCCAAGCCAAATGGGATATAATGTATATATATGATTATGGGAGGGTGCAAAACTTGAAAAAGGCCCGTAAATTTTTGATTGGAACAACTGTTGCGGCGGCAGGCGTTGGCGCTGTAACCGCAATATCATATAAGCTGACAAAAAAACTGCTGAATGTTGCAATGGATCGTGAGATGCCCAAGGGAATTTACGAAAACAAGGAAAAATTATATGGCTCCACTGAAATCAAGAACTTTATGGCAGAGCTTGATGCGGGTGCTGAAAAGCTGCTTGGCGCTGATTGCGAAACAGTTGAGATCGTCAGCCACGACGGTCTCCGTCTTGTAGGACACTGGTATAATTGTCCAAGCGCTAAGAGAGTTCTTGTTGCAATGCACGGTTGGCGCTCAACCTGGGCAAGAGATTTCAGCCTCATCTCTGATTTCTGGCATGAAAGCGGCTGCAGCGTTCTTTACGCAGAGCAGCGCGGTCAGGGTAACAGCGATGGAGATTATATAGGATTTGGGCTGCTTGAGAGATATGATTGCCTTGATTGGATAAATTGGGCAATTGAAAAAACTGAAGGAAAACTTCCCGTATATCTGGGCGGAGTTTCTATGGGAGCCACTACCGTTCTTATGACGGCAGGACTTGATCTGCCTGAAAACGTTTGCGGCATCGTTGCAGACTGCGGCTTCACTTCCCCTCACGCCATCTGGAAACACGTTGTGGAAAACAATCTCCATATGTCATACAATGGTTTCCGCGGAGCAATTGCAAGCGACCTTTGCAAGAAGAGGATCAATATGGGTGCCGGGGACTACTCCACACTTGATGCCATGCAGGTGTGTCCCGTCCCCGTTTTGTTCATTCACGGCACCGATGACCGCTTTGTTCCCATAGAAATGACCTACGAAAACTACAAACACTGTGTTGCGCCCAAAGATCTGCTTGTTGTGCCCGGAGCGGAGCACGGAATGAGCTATTATCTCGGAAAAGAGCAATACGAGCAAAAAATAAGGGACTTTTGGAATAAATATGATTAAACCTCTTGAAATTGGTAAATTTCAAGAGGTTTTGTTGTTTAACCTGACTTTATCTCGTAAATTTATGTCTTGTCTAAGACAACTTTTTACCATCATTTTACATATAAACTTATGCAGTTGTCGTTTATTGCGTTTTTTTGACTTATTTTCTACATTTGCAAAACTTCTGCATATATATTGGATTTTTCGGCCGTTTGTGCTATAATTCTTATATAAAACAACGCAAAAAGGAGATTTTGCCATGAGTATGAAGGATAAAATGCACACCGGGGAGCTTTATCTCTGCGGCGACAGCGAAATTATGAAGGAGCAGTTCGTTTGCCTTGAAAAGCTCTATGAATATAATCAGACACGCCCCTCCGAATTTGAAAAGCGTACAGAAATGCTCAAAGATATGTTTGCTGAAATTGGCGAAGGATGTTACATTGAACCGCCACTCCACGCAAATTTGGGTGTAAAGCATATTCATTTCGGAAAAAATGTTTACTGCAACTTCGGCACGACCTTGGTGGATGACACTCATATCTACGTTGGAGACTACACCATGTTCGGCCCCAACGTTGTTGTGGCAACAGCAGGACATCCTCTCCTGCCCGAATTGAGACAGGAAGGGTATCAATACAATTTTCCCGTAACCATCGGCAAAAACTGCTGGATAGGCGCAGGTGTTATAATCGTGCCGGGAATAACTATCGGTGATAACGTTGTTATCGGCGCCGGCAGCGTTGTTACAAAGGATATTCCTTCAAATGTTGTGGCAGTTGGTAATCCCTGCAAGGTTCTTCGCGAGATCAATGATCACGACAGAGAATATTATTTCAAGGATAGAAAAATTGAGTGGTGAAACGTACCCCACAACCTTCTCCAGCGGAAAAGGTTTAATCTGCAAAAAATGCACAGGATTTCCTGTGCATTTTTTAATCAATAAAATAAACCTTTTTATAAATAACGTCCTTCATATATTCAAACTCGCTCTCAGATATTCCCCTCTCCGTTGTCATTATCTTCAACGGAACAGGATTCTTATCCTTGCCATATGCAGGCTGAATATAATCATAATCGTTATAGAAAAAGCCGTTTCGAGTGTAAAATCCGATCCTTCTCTTTGCCATATCAGTTTCGGGCAACTCAACCTCAAGACATATGGGAGCCTTCACTGTTTTCTTCAAAAGATCAAGCACTTCTGAGCCAAGACCGCAATTTCTGTATTCGGGCACAACCGCAAAATGCTCTGCATATGTAAAATCGTCAAATTCATACACGGTGATAAATGCTTTGATACCTTTGTCATCATCCTTTAATGCATATATGTTATATGCCCCGGCTTCAAGCATAGTTTTTTGGGCATGGTATCCTCTCAGCTCATCTGGAGGAAAGCTTTCTTCCATTATTTTATAAACCTTATCAAAATCAGCAGCACGAAGCTTCTCTAACATCTTTTCCATAAATCTCACTTCCTTTTCGTCAAGTATACCATAAAAACACCCGCTCGTAAACAATAATTCGTATGAATTTTTGTTGCAATTAAGCAACAATTGTGCTACAATAAGTTGGTTTTAAAATAACCAATATCATAAATAGAATTCAGGTGTTTTTTATGGAAATGAGCGCATTGTTTATTATCATATCCATCGCTATGCTTGGTGGATTGTTGATGTCTCGTTTGGCAAAGATGCTTAAGCTTCCTGCCGTTACAGCATACCTCATTGCAGGTCTTATTCTCGGCCCCTTCTGCCTCGGTCAGCTTGGCATTGCAGGAATCGGCTTCACATCTCTTGAGCAGGTAGAGTCCTTTGGTATCATCTCTCAGGCAGCTATGGGCTTCATCGCTTTCACAATCGGTAACGAATTCCGTCTTGCTCAGCTTAAAACAATGGGTAAGCAGGCAATCGTGGTTGGTATACTGCAGGCTGTTGTTACAGCTATTGTTGTTGACATTGCCCTTATTGCTCTCCATTTTATCTTCCCCAATATAATTTCTCTCCCCGCAGCAATCACCCTCGGTGCAATTGCTTCCGCAACAGCTCCTGCTGCAACACTTATGGTTGTTAAGCAGTACAAGGCAGACGGTCCTCTTACAAAGCTGCTCCTTCTTGTAGTTGCAATTGACGACGCGGTTGGTCTCGTTCTCTTCTCCGTTTCCTACGGAATTGCAAACGCTATTGCTGAAGGCAGCGTTAATATCTTAGGCATGGTTGTTCAGCCCGCAATCGAAATCGTTCTTTCTCTTGCGCTCGGTTCGCTTATGGGCGTTGTACTTAACTACCTTGAAGTGTTCTTCCACTCAAGAAGTAAACGTATGGCAGTTTCCCTTGCCGTTGTGCTTCTCACAGTTGGTATTTCTCTTATTGATTTCCACATCGGAGTTATCCACTGCAAGTTCTCCATTCTTCTCGTTTGCATGATGGCCGGTACAATCTTCTGCAACATCTGTGAAACATCCGAAGAGCTTATGGGACGTGTTGATAACTGGACTGTGCCCCTCAACCTCCTCTTCTTCGTGCTTGCAGGCGCTGAGCTTGACCTTAAGATCCTCAGCCAGCCCGTTGTTCTTCTCGTTGGCGTTATCTATATCATTTTCAGATGCCTCGGTAAATACTACGGCGCATACAGCAGCTGTGCATTGACAAAATGCAGCAAGAATATCACCAAGAACCTCGGTATCACACTCTTCCCCCAGGCAGGTGTTGCTCTCGGTATGTCACTGACAGCCGCAAACCTTACTGACGGCGCAGTTATCAGAAACGTTGTTCTCTTCAGCGTGCTTGTTTATGAGCTTATCGGTCCTACACTCACAAAGAGATCTCTTATGGCTGCAGGCGAAATCAAACCCGAAGGCAGAACAAGTGCAAGAACAAAGAACAAGGGCAAGCCTTTGTTCCACCTTCACGGTTAATATTTGTAAATTACATAGAAAAGGAGTTGCCAAACGGCAACTCCTTTTCTTTATCTATCCCTATCTCTTACACTACATAAATATAAAAGCACCCCGATAATACAATCGAGGTGCTATGGTCACTTATCAAAGCAAGTTTTTAATAAGTTCTTCTCTTGGTGTTGCGCTTAGATATGCGGGAGCAACGTCTAAAACTGTTTTGCATCCGCACTGTCCCTCAAGGTGCATCTTATATGCAGCTCTTGCGTATGCCACGATAACCGATGCTGTGAACTCAGGATTGGAATCAAGCTTCAGGCTATACTCTATAACATGAGTGTTTTCAAGATTTTCACCTGTTTTGCCTGTACGGATAACAAATCCACCATGGGGTATTCCGCTATGATCACGCTGAAGCTCTTCTTCGCTGATAAACTCAACAGTTGTGTCATAATCAGCAAAATAATTGGGCATCTCCTTGATCTCGCGCTCTATTCTCGCTTTATCCGCACCTTCCTCTGCCACAACATAGCAAAGACGGGTATGCTTTTCTCTTGTTGTAAGCTCAGGCTCACTGCCGCTTCTCACAGCTTCAAGAGCTGCGTCTACGGGAATTGTGTACTGCTTTCCGTTTTTAACCCCTTCAATTCTGCGGATAGCATCACTGTGTCCCTGACTGACACCCTTGCCCCAGAAGGTATAATCCTTTCCGCAGGGGAGAACCGCGCCCATATACATTCTGTTAAGTGAGAACATACCGGGATCCCAGCCAACTGAGATGAGAGCAACCTTGCCGCCCTCTTTTGCTGCTGCGTCAACATTTGCCATATGCTCGGGAATTTTCGCATGGGTGTCAAAGCTGTCAACAACATTGAAAAGTTTCGCCATTTCGGGAGTTTGATAAGGCAGATCTCTCGCGCTGCCGCCGCAAAGGATGAGCACATCTATTTTGTCCTTCATTTCCTCTGCTTTGTCTATGTGGTATACAGGAACGCCTTCAGTTTTAATGGCAAGCGTTGAAGGATCGCGGCGTGTGAAAACGCACGCAAGCTCCATATCGCTGTTTTGACGGATAGCACATTCAACTCCACGGCCCAGATTTCCGTAACCGTATATACCAACTCTTATACTCATAAAAACTTCGCCTCTATTCTGTTTTTGCCAAATTAAAATTATTTATCAATCTTTTTTATAACGTCCTCAAACACTTCAACCTTATGTGTGTCAACCATTTTTTCGCTGTCTTCAGCGTACTGATCCTCACCCATATAGTTGTCTGCAGCAACTCTCCACTGAGGTTTCCCGATGTTTTCAAGATAGAGGATATAATACATACCTTCTCCCTTGAGAACAGTTACATCGCCAACCTGAGCATCTTCGAAGAGCCATTTCATACCCTCGTCTGAGAGAATGGAGTTACTCTTATCAACGTTCTTATACAGTCCGCCGTTACCGCTGGAGTTTTCATCCTCGCTATAGATTTCAGCAAGCTTGCCGAAATCTTCAGGTGTTTTTTCTGTTTCGTCCCACTCGCCGAGAATTTTTTCAGCCTTGGCTTTTGTCTTTTCGTTTGTCTGATAAGTATCTTTTGTGAGACAGATATAGCGAATATCGCGAACGTTATATTCCTGAAGTGCAGGTTTGGACGTCAGCATATAAACTGTATAAATACCGTCCTTGGTGTTTTCATCAACATATTTGTCGCCGATTTCGGCTGCAAACGCCCAATTGCCAACCTCACCGTCTTTGAGCACATACTTGCTTTCCTTCGAGCCAACCTTCTCCTCTTCATCAAGCTTCAGCACTTCGGTTTCATAATTTTCAATATATGCATAGAAAGCGTCGCTGTCTGCGGTGTCCTTAAGTTCTTTTGCGTTATACTTTGCGTCGCGGTCGTCATCCTCGTCGAAAATATAATACACATAGTCCACACAGTAGAACTCATCGGGATTTTCGCTGAGATATGTGTTTTCCTCTTCTTCTGTGAAAGTATAGCTTTCAACAATTGCGTTATAATGCTTGAATGCCAGTTTTTCCTTTTCAATGAAGGAACGAACATCGTCGATAGTTACTATATCTCCGTACATCTCGGAAACAAGTTCATTTACGGATTTATAACCGTTGCCCTCTGCCTCATCCTCAAACTCTTTGATAATAGAGTCGATTTCAGCCACGTCGTTTTCATCAAGCTCTTTGCCCGATGCCTTTGCTGCCTCACAGAAAACGAGAAGCTCGTTCATATATGTTTCAGCCTGCTCTGCAAAATAATCAAACCAGGTGACATCCTTTGTATACTCCTGCTCCTTAAGGGATTTCTCTATATCAATTCCGTAAAAGGAGATATACTGAGCATTATTATTATAAAAATCAATGAAATATCTTTCAAAAAGATAGGTTGCCTCTCCCAGATCAAATGAGAAGTTTTCGCTTTGGAGAACCTTTTCTTCAACGTTGACCTTTTCGCCGTCATTATTCTTATCAGCATCATTTTTACAGCCTGCAAGGCAAAGAAGCATTGCCACAGCAGCTATCATTGCTATAATTCTTTTCATCATAAATATCCTTTTCAAATTCTTTTTGCGACCACATACCAGCGCATATCATCATCGGAGGCTGCGTTAAAATCAAAATCAGAAAAGCTTCCGCAAACTGAAAAACCTGCCGCCTCAAGAGCGTTTGTCAGCTTTTGCATAGTGTAGCAACGCTCTCTCTGCTCCGTATCGGTTCTGCGCCATGTTCCATCATCATTTTTTTCAAAAACCGTGAGATAAAAAGTGCATATACCACGACGCTTATCATAGCTGTTCTGCCAACAGCACATTATATTTTCGTCCTCAAGGATATAGTCGTTATCCCCATAGAACTTTGCAAATTTTTTGGGAGTGTTTACATCAAAAACGAAAACTCCCCCCGGCTCAATATAGTTGTGCAACAGCTTCAGGCACTTTGAAAGATCCTGCACCCCGCACAAATGATTTATTCCGTCAAGGCAGCAAACTGCTCCCTGAACGGTGCCGTAAAGCTCGAAAGCTCTCATATCCTGACAAAGCCACAGAATATCGTCATATGCGTTCTTATCAGCTGTTTCTCTTGCAACAGCAAGCATTTCATAGCTTATGTCAAGACCGATCATATCATATCCCAGATTTCTCAGAGGGAACGTCATCGCTCCTGTTCCGCAGCCCAGGTCAAGAACCTCTTTAACTTCTATATCCCCATACTTTTCAAAGCAACTGCGAATAAAATCCGCCCACTTAACATAATCAGTTTCGGAGTTCAGCTTATCATAGCCTGAGGAAAGAGCATAATACGCGCCTTCTGCCATAATTATTTATCTTCCTCTGTCCAAGGAGTTTCGCCCTTTTCGTCGAGACGACGAAGAACCTCTGTGTATCCGTCGCTGCCGTACTTAAGACATCTGTTTACTCGGCTGATAGTTGCAGTTGAAAGACCTGTTTTTTCAATGATATCTGTATAGGTGCAGTTATCAGAAAGCATTTTCGCCGCGGTGAGACGCTTGGACATTTCAATGATCTCTGTCACTGTGCAGATATCTTCAAAGAAACTCATACATTCGTCAACTGTGTTAAGACTGAGAATACCGTTAAAAAGATATTCCATTTTTGAATCCATTCTCTTTTTTGCCATGATTTTTTCCTTTACCTGTGTATTTTTTGATTTTTCGGTTTTTTGGCGTTCAAACCGAAAAAATAAAAGTGCGCGCAAATAAGCACTTTTGGAATTTAACTGACTAAATTATACACCATAAAAATGAATTTTTCAACTATGTTCTGAAAAATGATGAAAATACTATTGAAATCTATATATAGATGTGATAGAATATTTTACACGAAATATAGAGAAAAAGCTCACATTTTGAGGATTTATACCCCAAAAAGTGAGTTTTACTTACATATAGAATATTTTTTGTTATATTTTGGAGAAATAACCGTGAAAAATACATTATTTGAACGAAGAAGTATCAGAGCCTACAAGGTTGATCAGATAAAAGATCACGAGCTTGAATACGTGCTGAAGGCTGCTCTTTATGCTCCCACAGGCAGAAATTTTCAATCCACCATCATGGTGTCCGTTCAGGACAAAGAACTCCTTTGCCGACTGAGCAAGATGAATGCTGATATTATGGGAACAGATAATGATCCCTTCTATGGGGCCCCCACTGTTGTTATAGTATTTGCAGACACAAGCATCCCCACACATTTTGAAGACGGTTGTCTTGCAATGGGCAATATGCTTAACGCTGCATACGAAACCGGTCTTGGCTCTTGCTGGATACACCGCGCCCGTCAGATGTTTGAAACTGACGAAGGAAAAGCCCTTATGAAAGAATGGGGAATTCCCAAAAATTATGTTGGCATCGGCAACTGCATCCTCGGCTATGCTGATTGTGAAACCCCTGCTCCCGCTCCCCGAAAAGACGGAAGAATTATCAAGCTTTAAGGAGAGTGGCCGCTGTGAAAAACAAATTGATCATCACTGCGGTTTTGTTTTTGGCATTGGCGGCAGCTGCTGTGTTTGCCGCATCAAACGGAAATTCAGATGGATTATTGCCCACGTTTGACACAGAAAAAGCGCTTGAAGAAGTTAAAGGTGAATTTTCAAACGAGTTTCTTGAAATAATTGAAACCGACGCAAATGCCCTGTCTGAAGAAAGCTCCGTAACAGCAGAAAGCATCACCACAATAACAGAAACAGAACCTGAAACAACTATACCTGAAACCACAGAACCCGTAACTGAAGCTCCCACAACGGAGCCTCCTGCTACGGAACCTCCCGAAACAACAGCAGATCAGCTCCCTGCCCCTCCTCCGGAGCATTTCAACGCTTCTCTTTTCATAGGTGACTCAAGAACCGTTGGGCTTAACACATATGCCGATCTTGGCGGAGCCACCGTTTTCGCAACCAAGGGTATGAACGTATACCGCGTGTTCAAGGAACAGATTGACGTTGCAGGACAAGGCAAAATAAATCTTGACAGCGTTCTCAACGCTAAAAGCTACGACAAAATATATTTGATGCTTGGCCTCAACGAGATCGGATATAATGCTAACTCCGTTATATCCAAGTATTCTTTCCTCCTTGAAAAAATACGCGAAGCTCAGCCCAATGCAGTTATTTACCTTCAGGCAAATCTGCATATCACCACAAGCCGTTCAAGCTCAGACGAGGTTTATAACAACACAAAGCTCAATCATCTCAATACCTCTATGGCAGCTTTGGCAAACGGCACCGATATTATCTATCTTGATGCAAACCCCATTTTTGACGATGAAACGGGCGGCCTTAGAACAGATTATGCCGTTGACGACTTCCATCTGAAAAGCGATTATTATGCTCTTTGGGTGAAATGGATAGCTCACAACAGTATTTGAATATGTAAAAAAGCTGCCAATGCAGCTTTTTTTATTACGATTGAGCCGTGAAAACATAACAACTGCCGTGCCGGTGGTATGTATTGCACCCTTATGGCCTTTCATCCGCTGAGCCTATAGGCTCGTGGAAAATTCCGACTTTTGCAGAAAGCGAACTACCGCCGCCTGCCGGAAGGAGCCTACGTGCCTTTCTTTTTTATATTTTTAATACAACGCATTCTCCCTCAGTCACCTTCGGTGACAGCTCCATCCCGGAGGGAACCTATCACTATGACGGAACTGTACAAAGCTAAAGTGTTTTGTCGCCACCGGCACTGCCGGTGGTTTATCTTTAAAAGCAAAAAAGCAGTTCGTATGAACTGCTTTTTATGTTTTAATTAATTAGCCAAGCTTTGCAGAGTTTACCTTGATACCAGGGCCCAGTGTGGATGCGATTACGCAGCTCTTAATGTACTGACCCTTTGCAGCAGCAGGCTTAGCCTTGATAACTGCTGTCATAAGTGTTTCAAAGTTTTCAGAAAGCTTTTCTACGCCGAAGGAAGCCTTACCGATGGGGCAGTGGATGATGTTTGTCTTATCAAGACGGTATTCGATCTTACCTGCCTTAGCTTCTGTTACAGCCTTAGCAACATCCATTGTTACTGTGCCTGCCTTGGGGTTAGGCATAAGACCCTTAGGACCGAGGATCTTACCGAGACGACCGATTGTACCCATCATATCAGGTGTAGCAATTACAACGTCGAACTCGAACCAGTTTTCCTTCTGGATCTTCTCAACCATATCCATATCACCAACATAGTCAGCGCCTGCAGCTCTTGCAGCCTCTGCCTTGTCACCCTTAGCAAACACGAGTGTACGAACTGTCTTACCTGTACCGTTAGGAAGTACAACAGCGCCTCTTACCTGCTGGTCAGCGTGACGGCTGTCAACGCCAAGACGGATGT
>JAGAPL010000045.1 GCA_017623255.1 Clostridia bacterium | reverse complement strand
CTGACTTTCAGTGAGCTTAGACAGCTTCGACTTAAAGACACAGACGAACAAATACCAACACTCAAAGAGGTTCTCGAAGTTGCGGACGGCAGAATTCCGCTCCTCGTTGAGCTTAAAGGGGAGAGCTTTGATACATCACTTTGTCCAAAGGTTGACAGTATTTTATCTGAATACAGCGGACCGTACTGTATTGAATCTTTCAACCCAATGCCGCTTCGTTGGTTTAAGAAAAACCGACCGCAGATCATGAGAGGAATGCTCACCACTATAGCGACCAAGGACAGGGGATTCTCAATACTGAACCTTCTGCTTGATACTATGACTCTGAATATTCTATCCCGCCCGGATTTTATCGCTTATGATCACAGATACAAGAAACTATCTGTATGGCTATGCGATAAACTGTTCCACACTCCAATGTTTACTTGGACTATACGAGATAAACGAACCTTTGGCAGTGTCCCGGATCATGTTCACTCAATTTTCGAAGGCTTCATTCCCTAATAAACTAAAAAATGCACCCGATCATTAGGTCAGGTGCATTAATTTTTTTATGTTTTATTTCATGTTATATATTGTTCCCATGAACAGCGGGATTCCGTCTTCGTCAAGAATCATATAGAAGAATGGCTTATCAAGTCTGATTACAGGGTCTTCTTTTGGTACTGCAGTTGTTCCGTATGTGGCAACTGCCGTTGCAGCAGCGGCTTTTGTGCCTTTTTCGTTAAGTATTATCTTTGCCTTCTGGATCACAGAGCCGATGAACGCATTGGTTTTACCGTCGGCAGAGAGCCCATAAAACTCAGCTTTATCAGGTGCCATTGCGCTCTTGATGCCCATGTTCTTGAGCATATCTGTCAGATCAGCGCCATAATCATATTCAAACTTCGGAATATAAACCTTTACGTTACCTCTTGCTTTTTCCTCGGCCTTGATTATCCGGTTTACGTCAAGATTACTCAAAAACTTGTCTATATCTGCAGGAAGTACCGCTGTAAACTTAAATCCGTCATTGTAAGATTTGGAGAAGCCAACAGCACCGTCTACAGTGAAATAAGCTCCTGTTTCTTTTGAGAAAAGGTATTCCACATCAGATGTAGTTCCGTCGTAGTTATGGAAAACACCGTCTTTGATGTCGTTGTCGCTGTACTCTGTTTCCCACTTTCCGTCAAACAGAATTGTGTTAACAAGCACCATCAGCGCATTTGGATCAAGCTCAGACAGAATTCCTTCAATCATACCGTCGGTTTTATCGCTTACCCATGAGTTGATTCGGTTCACTGCCGCTTTATCGAAGGGAAGGGACTCTGCTTCTGCATAATAGTACTTATCGGCTATCTCGCCAAACTCACCGGAAAGAATAAATTTCTTACTGTTAGTCCAAGTCGAGTTGCCAACGACAACATTTGTATTCTTGTATGAGGTAAGCTTATCTGTCAGGGCTTTCAAATACTCGTTGAGCTGATCGATCGGAATTTCGCCAAGAGCCGCTTCAAGCTCCCGAAGAGTTTCTCCTTCAGCTCCGTTTGCGATAAGTGACAGCGCGTAAATTACAGACAGGGGAGATACAACTGTATTATCTTTCTTATCGTTATCAGCAATTATCTGTTCATAAAGCTTATCTGAAAACTCTGCCACGGAATCCTCAAACACATCCGCGAGCTCATCTTCAGGAATACGTACTGTTTCGTCTATCAATTCTTTTGAATCCTCCTCTTTACTGTCATCTAAATCATCCACTTTGGGTGCGTCTCCCGCCATACCTTCCTCCTTGAAGTCATATATCGTTCCAAGGAACAACGGAATGCCGTTTTCATCAATTATCATGTAGAAGAATGGCTTATCGAATCTCGCTTCAACGCTGATCGGAACAGATTCAACCATGTCTACTTCTGTATATGCCGCAGCTTTTGTGCCGCTTTCGCTCATGATGATCTTGGCATCTTGCTTGACGCTGCTGATAAATGCGCTGCGTCCTTCATCATCGAACATTCCGTTAAATTCAGCATCCCCTGTAAATGCTTTGTTAAGTCCAAGCGCTTGAAGCGTGCTGTTTAATCCAACGGAATAATCATATTCAAACTTCGGCAGCACAAGATGCAAGTCATAATTATCGAAGGAACGCATTTTTTGAATTATATCAGAAATATCCATCGTGCTGATATACTCGTCAATATCCCCCTCGGGAAGAACAGCAATGAACTTATATTTGTCTAAATAATACTTTGATATTGCAATAGCACCGTCAAGCTCGCGGTAATTATCTCCGGCATGGTTCTGCATGAAGT
>JAGAPL010000006.1 GCA_017623255.1 Clostridia bacterium | reverse complement strand
TTGTAACTCAGCCTGATAAACCAAAGGGCAGAGGCTATGAAATGGCAAAGTCTGCAGTTAAAGTTCTTGCAGAGGAGCTGGGCCTTCCCATATATCAGCCCGAAACGCTGAAGGATGGAGTATTTCTTCCCACCCTTCAGGAGCTTCAGCCCGATATAATCGTTGTTGTAGCTTTCGGTAAGATACTTCAGAGCTATATCCTTGACTATCCCAAGTACGGCAGCATCAATATCCACGGATCCGTTCTTCCCGAATACAGAGGCGCGGCTCCCATTCAGAGAGCTATTATTGATGGCAAAAAGGAAACAGGCATCACCATTATTCAGATGGACGAGGGTATCGACACGGGCGATATGCTTCATACTATAAAGACACCCATTGAGGATGACGAAACCTTTGAAACTCTCCACGATAAGCTGGCTGAAATCGGCGGTCGTGCTGTGGTTGAGGCAATGGAGATGATTGAAAACGGAACTGTTGTGAGGGAAAAGCAGGATGACAGCAAGGCTTGCTATGCGCAGAAGATCACAAAAGCTGATTGCAAGCTTGATTTCTCACGCACAGCAGATGAACTCAGTTGTCAGATAAGAGGTTTGTCACCTTTTCCTCTTGCTTTCACAAAGCTTCCCGACGCGAGAATGCTTAAGATAATTTCCGCCAAAAAAGCTCCCGGCTCAACAGAGGCAAAGCCCGGAACTATCGTTTCTTTAAATAACGGCTTTGAGGTTGCTTGCGGCGGCGGAACAAAACTGCACGTAACAGCCGTTCTTCCTGAAGGAAAGGGAAGAATGAAGGCTGAGGACTTTGTTCACGGCAGAAGAATTGCCCTTGGTGATATGCTGAAATGGGAAATATAAATCCTGCAAGGCAGGCGGCCCACACATCTCTTGTAAGCTGCCTTGCCAATGATAAATTTGTAAACCTTGAGGTTTCCGCCATTTTGAAAAGGACAAACCTTCAAGGTGCTGACAGAGGTCTTTATACTGCCCTTGTGTATACCACAATAGAGAGACTTCTCACAATCGACTATATTATCTCAAAGCTGTCTTCCCGCCCTGTTGACGAAATAGACGAGAAAACACTTTGCGCTGTCAGACTCGGTATCTGTCAGCTTGAATTTATGGATAAGATACCGCCCCACGCGGCAGTTGACGAATCAGTTGAGCTTTGTCCGAGAAAATCCCGCGGATTTGCAAATGCGCTTCTGCGCTCTTTTCTTCGAAAAAAGCCCGATATGCCAAAAAAGGAAGGCGGAGAGCTTCTTTATCTCAGCGTGAAATATTCAACTCCGGTGGAGTTGTGTGAGCTGTTTGTACGCGATTATGGAGATGAAGCTGAGGCTGTTTTGGCTGCTTTTCTTGAGAAAAAGGACACGGCCATAAGAGTTAATTCACTTAGAGCTGAATCGGCTGAAAAAGCGATTTTAATGGGCGCGTATAAATCAGAGCTTTGCCGTGACGTTATGCTTGTAAAAAGCTTTGACGGAGTTCTTGACGGCGTTGAGAGGGGCGATTGGTTCGTTCAGGACGAAGCATCTGCCCTATGCGCTCAGATGGTTGGCGCCAAGCCGGGTGAAACGGTGGTTGATACCTGCGCTGCTCCCGGAGGCAAAAGCTTTGCGCTGGCGCTTAATATGGAGAATAAGGGCAGAATATATTCCTTTGACCTTCACGATAATAAGATCTCTCTTATAAAAAAAGGCGCACAAAAGCTTGGCATTGATATAATAGAAGCCGAGGCAAGAGATGCAAGAAATCCGCGTGAAGATATTATAGAAAAAGCAGACAGAGTGCTTTGTGACGCCCCCTGCTCAGGCTTTGGCGTTATAGGTAAAAAGCCCGATATAAAATATAAGGACGTTAAAGCATCAGAAGGACTTCCTCGTGTTCAGGCTCAGGTTATTCGCGGAGCTGCGCAGTATGTAAAAAAAGGCGGAGTGTTGGTTTATTCCACCTGTACAATACTTAAGCGCGAAAACGAAGAAATAGTAAAGGATTTTCTCCGTGAAAATCCTCAGTTTGAGCTTGTTGAAATGAAAACCATGTTGCCGCATATTGACGGCACGGATGGATTTTTCATTTGTAAAATGATAAGAAAGGAGACGGTGTGATGACAGATATTCTTTCTCTCACTCTTGCAGAATGTAAAGAGTTGGCAGTTTCACTTGGTGAAAAAGCATTCCGCGGCGAGCAGATGTATCGTTGGATGCAGAAGGGCGCGCCCATTGAGGAGTGGAACAATGTTCCTGCATCATTCAGAGCAAAGATTCAGGAAAACTGTGAATACCGTCTTCCCAAGATAGCAAGAAAGCTGGTTTCCAAGCTTGACGGAACGGTTAAGTATCTGATGGAAATGAACGACGGAGAGAAAATAGAGAGCGTGTTTATGAAATATGAGCACGGCAACACAGTTTGCGTTTCCTGTCAGGCAGGATGCCGAATGGGATGCACATTCTGCGCTTCAACCCTCCGTGGCAGAACGAGAAATCTCACAGCCTCTGAAATTCTCGGTCAGATAGCAGTTATCGGAAGAGATACAGGAGAGAAGGTCGGTGGAATAGTTATGATGGGAATAGGCGAGCCCTTTGATAACTATGATAACGCAATGAAGTTTCTTCGCCTTGTTTCCTCACCCGACGGGCTTAATATAGGGCTCAGACATATTTCTGTTTCAACCTGCGGCGTTGTGCCCGGAATTCTGCGTCTTGCAGAAGAGGGACTTCCCGTAACACTTTCTTTGTCCCTACATTCAGCGGATAACGAAAGAAGAAGCCGCCTGATGCCCATAAATAAAAAATATCCCATTGAAGAGGTGCTTTCCGCCTGCAGAACATATTTTGAGAAGACAGGCAGAAGAGTTTCCTTTGAATATACCCTTATCGCAGGAGAAAACGATTCTGCGGAGGACGCAAAGCGACTTTCAGTTGTGCTTAAAAAATATATGGGCAAGAATCCCCTGCACGTCAATCTTATTCTTCTTAACAGTGTTGACGAAACAGGCTATAGCGCGCCACAGAGAGAAATGGCAAATCGTTTTAAAGAGCAGCTTCTTTCCCTTGGAGTTAACGCAACTATCCGCCGAAAGCTGGGCAGCGATATAAACGCTTCCTGCGGTCAGCTCATACTGGGAGAGAATGAGGCTTAAGTGAAATGAACGTTCAGGCGCGTCGCGTTTTTATCGACCTTTTTTGAAAAAGGTCGCAGATTCTTAGGACGGAGTCCTGAGCCGCCCGTCGCAACGGGCGGAAATCCTAATACATATCGGAGATCCAAGGGGCGTAGCTCCTTGGTCGCTCTCCGCAGAGAGCGAAACTCCCTAAAATAACAAAAAACGCACACATAAGTGTGCGTTTCAGCCTGAAGACAAAGTCCCGAAAGGGGCTTTGTTTTTTTGTCTGAAAGGAGAAAATATGGTATAATAGTAGCAGGAAGCGAGGGGAAAGAAATGATAACGACCAAGGATAAGAAAAGCTATCAGATACAGATGTTCAGTATCGACGAACTGGTACCCAAGGATC
>JAGAPL010000044.1 GCA_017623255.1 Clostridia bacterium | reverse complement strand
TGCTGGTCTGCGTGACGGGAGTCAACGCCGAGACGAATGTGAAGTTCGATTGTTTCATCGAACTTAGCCTTGGATGTCTCACATACGAGTGCAATAGCCTCTGTGGGATCATAAGCTCTGGACTTATCTACGAGAGCTGCACTTGCCGTATATTTCTTACCCTTAAACATCTCGATCTACCTCCCTTATTCCTCTACTGTAATGCCCATGGAACGAGCTGTACCTGCTACCATGCTCATTGCAGCTTCGAGAGAACCTGCATTGAGGTCGGGCATCTTTGTTTCAGCGATCTGCTGAATCTGTGCCTTTGTGAGCTTTGCAACCTTTGTCTTGTTAGGTGTTGCAGAAGCTGTTTCGATACCGCATGCCTTCTTGATAAGAACAGGCGCGGGAGGAGTCTTTGTGATGAAGGAGAAGGAACGGTCAGCATATACTGTGATAACTACAGGGATGATGAGACCGATATCGTTCTTTGTTCTTTCGTTGAACTCCTTAGTGAAGTTAGGAATAGCTACACCGTATGCACCGAGTGCAGGACCTACAGGAGGCTGAGGAGTTGCCTTACCTGCGGGAAGCTGAAGCTTAATATAGCCAATAATTTTCTTTGCCATAATTAAAAAACCTCCGTTATGTGGTTTAGACGGGAGACTTAAAAAATTTTTCTCCCTCCCACGTTATGTGCTCTTTCGCTATGCGGCAGCACCTCCGCACCCTTTAAAGCAGGGATCACTCAGATTTTGCTCTGATTTCCTTAATGGAAGCTTTGATGGGCATATCGCGGCCAACGGTGGACACAATAACTGTAACCTCTCCTGTTGCCTCGGATATTTCGGAAAGACGTCCGCTATATCCTCTGAATATACCTTCAACAATTTCTACCTCGTCGCCAACGGCAACGGCAGATTCAGCGCTCTTAACGCTGCCCAGAAGACTTTCAACCTCTTCATCTGTCAGCGGAACCGGCTTGGATCCAGGACCTACAAATCCTGTTACACCGCGGATGTTTCTGACAATATGCCAGCTTTCATCGCACATAATCATTCGAACAAGGATATATGAGGGAAGAAGCTTTGATTCAACTTCCTTCTCACCGTTTCCATCGCTCTCTACGATGATCTCTGTGGGGATCTGCACGTCTGTGATGAGATGCTGAACACCTCTGTTTTCTACAATCTTTTCAAGATTGGCTTTTACCTTGTTTTCGTAACCGGCGTAAGTATGTGCTACATACCATTTCATGCCGGCGTTCATTTCATTAATATCACTCATCTGAGCTCACCTCAGATCAGGATACCAAGGATGTAAATGAACTTGGAGAAAATAGCGTCAAGGAGACCAATTACTACTGCAAATACAACAAGTGCAACGAGAACCATTACAGTGTTGTAAAGAACAGCTTTGGGTGACTCCCAAACGATTTTTTTCATTTCCGCTTTAACGCTGCGGAACCAGGCTGCTATGCGAGCCCACACAGAGGGGCCCTTTGCCTTTTTCTTTTCAGGCTTTTTTTCAGCAGCTTTAGCTTCGAGCTTTTCGTTTTCAGCCATTGATTTTTCCCCTTCTGTTAATTACTTTGTTTCCTTATGCAGTGTGTGCTTGCGGCAGAAGCGGCAATACTTGTTCATCTCGAGTCTGTCGGGATCGTTTTTCTTGTTCTTCTTTGTGTCATAGTTGCGCTGCTTGCACTCGCTGCACGCGAGAGTGATCTTAACTCTCATTGTTCGGCACCTCCTGTTTATTCGGGTCCTACCCGTTGATTTTGGCGGTGAGACCGCCCGTACCTCCCTCCTGAGCCGTTCTTATTTGTTTGCACAAAAAAAGAACCCTCTAACAGAGGTAGAGTCATTTTACCACATACATAAGTTTATGTCAATATCTTTTTTCTAAAAAAACAAAAAAATCGCAGCCGTGTTTTTTGTTTAATTTATCCTTATACCCTTCCTCCAGAGCATCAAAACAGCTGATTTCATCGACAGGATTTAATTTTTTCTTCCATTATTATACATCTCTGATTTTATTGACTTTTTGTTTGGATAATGGTATAATTGATTATAATTGGACTATTATAGCATTTTACGCTTAGCGATATGATGTTACTATAACGAAAGGAATGATATGAGAATGCAAAGAAAGTTTATTTCCATCCTTTTGCTCATAGCAATGCTGCTCTCAATGACGATCACCTCCGCAGCAATTACTCCCACTACCGACGAGATAGTTGACAAAGCGACAGAGGTTATAATATCAAGCGAAGGCACATATAAATCTGTTAACCCCGACGACAATGGAGCTCTCAGCATCGGCTGTATTCAGTGGCATGCCACACGAGCACTCAATCTGCTCAAAGACATCGTCAACGCCGACCCCAACGCAGCTTACAGTATATTGGGTCAGGCACTCTATGATGAAATAACTACATACACAAGCTGGGAATCAAGAATTCTCACTTCAGACGAAGCAAGCAGAATTTCAGCCCTCATTGACACGGAAATAGGCCGCGCAAAGCAAGACAAGCTCGTTCAGGATAATGTTCTTACATACGTAAACCACGGACGAAATCTCGGCATAACAAATCCTGCCGCTCTTGTTTATTTTGCCGATCTTGAAAATCAGTGCGGCTCAGGCGGAGCATCAAGAATAGCGGCTTCAGCATCCGAAATCGCAGGAAACGGAGAAATCACTCTCGCTATTCTTCATCAGGCCGCGTTGGCAGACAAAGCTGCCGGTAAATATCCCGCCAGAAGAAACAAGGTTTATACCTACGCCGCGCTTCTCGGATGGGACGATATTCTCAGCGCAACCCCTTACGAAGTTTGGAAAGTTGATGCAACGCTCAATATCAGATGCGGCCCCGGCGTTTCATACGACCGAATTGCACAGTACACTCAAAACACTGTTGTTATAATTTACGAGCAAACTTATGTTGGCTCAGCAAAATGGGGCAGAACCTCTGTTGGTTGGATCAGCCTTGAATACTGTGTGTTTATGCGCAGCGTGGCCCCCTCTCCAGGAGCATACAAACTATATTTCAACCCCAATGGCGGCGATCTGTTGACTGAAGCAAAAGCCATTCTGCCCATAAACTATATTAATAGCTTGAGAGAAGCAGAATCGCTTACAGTTTATACCTCTGAATATGGCAGCACAACAGGAACCAATCCTTATGGATCAGAAATTGTGGTTGGGCCTGACGGAACAGCACGAAACAATGCTGAGTACGGTATATGTAACAGCGAAATTCCTGCAGGCGGATTTGTTATTTCTGCTCACAACTCCATGAGCAACACTCTTAACAATAACATATCCAAAGGCGATTACATCGTTTACAACGCCTTTAACAAAACCATTGAAGTTTATTCAAGCTACGACTCATACATTGCTTCAAATAAGCTTGCTGTATGCAATGCAGCTCTTGGTATTCTGCCAAAGGTCTCAAAAGAAGGCTACATCTTCGACGGATGGCACACTATGTACGGCACATTGTTTAATGAAAACTCTGTTGCTCCCGTAGATTATTCCTTTACTCTGTATGCATACTGGACCCCTGTTACCACAACCGTAATGTTCAATCCCAATCTTGGCGATAGCACTCCTGCTACTACCACAACCACGGCCCACGGAGTAAACGTCTTAAGAGGAGAAGATATGCTGGTTGTTTACGACAACAACAGAGGCGAAACTACCGGCGCAAATAAATGGGGCACTGAAGTTGCAGTCAATTCCGCCGGAGTTGTTACAGACATATGGCCCGCAAGCGGAAGCGGCACAGGCAATCACGTTATCCCCCAAGGCGGATTTGTTCTCTCCGGCCACGATGTGATGTCTAACTGGCTTCTTAACAATATAGAGGTTGGATATAGAGTTACATTCGATTACCAAACATGGACTGTTTCCGTTTTCACTGATGATATATTGGTTTCAGAAAGCTTAACCGCGACCTACGGAAAAAAATTGGGCACTCTTCCCGCACCTGAAAGAGACGGATATGTTTTTTACGGTTGGTATACAGAAGATGATTCCGTTGTAACCAAAGACACCGTTTGCAACTTCACTGATTCTATTATTGTCAAGGCCCGTTGGCGCAAAACAAGCGAAGCAATCGCAGGCGACCTTAACGGAGACGGAAAGCTCGACAATACTGACCTGATGGCATTGAAGAAGGAATTTAAGCTGGGCAATACGTTGGCATCCGAAGATATACCCACGGACGTAAACGGAGACGGAAGCTTAAACGTGAAAGATATAATCCGCTTGATAAAGCTTATTAAAAGCTCTCTTTAATTCAATTTTGCACCCACTTTTGTAACTGTTATTTGCAAAACTCTTTACTTTGATAAAATAATATAGTATAATGTAAAAATAAATTGACAAACGATTTGTTCGTAGAAAGGAGGCACGGAATGTTCTGTCTCGGAAAGACCGACATAGGAATGAAAAGAAACGTAAATCAGGACTGCTTTAAGTGCACTGAGTTTAACAGCACAACCGTGCTTGCCGTCGTTTGTGACGGAATGGGAGGCGCAGCAGGCGGCGAAATCGCCGGAAATCTTGCGGCCCAGACATTTACTGATTTTGTTTCAACATACGCTAAAGAGCTCACTAAAAAGAAGCTCCTCACACGTACAGACGAAAATAAAATAAAAAGCATACTCAGAAACGCCGTTGCAAAAGCCAACAGAGCTGTTTTTGAGCGCACAGAAGATGATATCTCACTTCGGGGAATGGGCACCACTCTTGTTGCCACTCTGCTTTGTTGCGGAACATTGTTCACAGTTAACGTTGGAGACAGCAGAATGTATCTCGTGACAGAAGGCTCTATCCGCCAGATCTCACATGACCATTCTTACGTTCAGTTCCTCATTGACACGGGAAGAATCACTCCCGAGGATGCTAAAACAAGCAACAACAGAAATATCATCACACGCGCAGTGGGGACAGATGAAACTGTTGAGGCTGACGTTTATATCAATCGCGCAGTTAAGGGCGGATACGTTCTCCTTTGCTCTGACGGACTTGTTAATTTCGTTCCCGCTGAGGAAATGTATAACACCATCAGCGATATCGGAGACAACGTTACGGAAGAAGCTATTGACGAATGCCTTGACACTCTTATTCTCGCTGCAAATACAGCGGGCGGCAGCGATAATATCACTGCTGTGTTGATGGCGCTTTAAGCTAACCGCCTGAAAGGATTTTTTATGGAACAGTACGAAAAATTTGTAGGTGCCGTTCTTGACGGCAGATATAAAATTGACTGTATCATCGGCATCGGCGGTATGGCTGTTGTGTTCAGAGCATACGATATGCTTATGAACCGCGTTGTTGCAATCAAAATGCTCAAAAATGAGATCGCAAACGACGAAGAATCAGTTAAACGCTTCATCAACGAATCAAAAGCCGTTGCTATGATGAGCCACCCCAATATTGTAAGCATTTACGATGTTAACGTTCGCGAGGACATTAAATACATCGCAATGGAATATGTTGAGGGTATAACACTTAAAAATTATATGAACCGCCGCGGTTCGCTCACACTCCGCGAGATAATCAGCTATACAGAGCAGATCCTTAAAGCTCTTAATCACGCCCACAGCAAAGGCGTTATTCACAGAGATATCAAACCCCAGAATATTATGCTGCTCAAAAGCGGTCTCGTTAAAGTTACCGACTTTGGTATAGCCAAGCTCCCTAATGCAGAAACTGTTACTATGACAGACAAAGCAATCGGAACTGTTTACTATATCAGCCCTGAACAAGCAAGCGGAGTTGGAATCGACACACGAAGCGACCTTTATTCCCTGGGCGTTATGATGTATGAGATGGCAACCGGAACACTTCCCTTCACAGCGGATAGCCCCGTTTCAGTTGCAATGATGCAGATAAACGACACCCCTAAAGCGCCCACAGAGATCAATCCTTCTATTCCCCGCGGCCTTGAACAGATAATCGGAATAGCTATGGAAAAGCACTCTGATGACCGATATCAGAATGCAAAAGCAATGCTTGCTCAGCTGCAGGCACTTAAAGAAAACCCCAACATCGTGTTTAAAATGCCTAAGAAGAAGCCCTCTGAACAGGACGAGAGCGGCAGTTTCCTTTCTTTGCTTCTCGGGAACGGACCTATGTTCCCCATCATCGCAGGCGTTTCTCTTACATTCATTATTCTCTTCTCTATCTGCGGAATATACGTGTTCAATCAGATGATGAACGCTTCGAAAACAACGGCAGAAACGATCACCGTGCCTAACTTCACGGGCGGTATGTATTCTGAAGACCTTCAGTCCTGGTTTGATGCGTCTGATATCTACAAAGTAACTGTTGAATACGTTTATAACGATAAGAGCGAAGCAGGAATCATTCTTGAACAGGATCCTCAGCCCGATTCCAAGAGAAAAGTGCTCGCAGGCCAGAATTATTGCGACGTTACTCTAACCGTCAGCCGCGGCGCTGATAATGTTACAGTGCCCGACCTGAAGGGCGTGGATTCAAGAGAAGCACGCCTGAGACTTAAAAATCTCGATCTTAAAATGGTCGTTGAAGACGCAACAAGTGAAGTTGTGAGCGTTGGCCAGGTTATCTCTACAAATCCTGAAAAAGGAACATCAGTTAAAGTGGGAGATACCGTTACTGTATATATCTGCTCAGGAATCCCTGAGGGACAAATCGAAATTCCCGACTTCGTGGGAATGACGGAAAAAGAAGCTTTCCTTAAGATCATAGAACTTGATCTCCGCCCCGGTACCATCATTTACAGAAAAGATGATGCGCCTGCAGGAACGATCCTCAGCCAGACACTTGCGGCTGAAAGCAAAGTGATTGCTAAATCTGAAGTTGATCTTGAAATAAGCGGCGGACCTAAATATGACCCTCAGGCAGAGAACCCCTTTGAAGGTGTGCCTGAAACAACAGAACCTGAAACAACAGTTCCCGAAGAGCCTGAAACCTCGGCTCCTGAAGAAACCACACTTCCTCCTAAAGACGAGACAACTAAAGACGAGACAACTAAACCTGAGGAAACAACCAAACCTAAAGAAGAAACAACTGATCCCACAGATAAGCCCTCAAAGCCTGAGGATACCACAACTAAGGATCCTGTTGACGCAACAACAGCCCCCTCTGAGACTAAAGATCCTTCGGCAAACTGATTTGATGGTGAAAAAGTGATAGAAAAAAATACAATTAAAGGCACAATAATTAAGGGCGTTGGCGGACTTTATTCCGTTCTTTGCGAAAGCGATAGTGACAATTTCTATGAAAATATTATCGATTGCCGAGCAAGAGGAGTTTTCCGCCACGAAAGCATAACCCCTATGCCGGGAGACAGAGTGGTGCTTCTTAAAGAAAGTGAAGAAACAGACTTTGTTATTGACAGCATCGAAGACCGCACAAGCAGCCTTGTTCGACCTGCAATGGCAAATCTGACTCATCTGTTTATCGTTATACCGGCAGCCAAACCCAAGCCTGACCTGCTGACAGCAGATAAGCTGATTTCTGCAGCCGAGGGCAAAGATATAGAGCCCGTGATCATTGTTACAAAAGCAGATATTGATCCAAAAGAATCTGAAAAGCTGAGAAGCATTTACGAGCTCGGCGGATTCACGGTTTTCTGCCTCAGCGCCGTTACGGGAGAAGGAACAGATGCACTCTCGGACTATATCGCTGAAAACTCAGAAGGAATGATCGCTGCTTTTGCAGGCGCATCAGGCGCAGGAAAATCAACTCTTATGAGCCGTATTTTTCCTGACCTCAAGCTTAAAACAGGAGAGGTCAGCCGTAAAACTCAGCGAGGAAAGCATACAACACGCCACGCGGAGCTGTACCCCTTCAAAACAAAAAACGGCATTTGCCTTATTGCTGACACCCCGGGGTTTTCAATGCTTGACTACACTCGCTTCTATTTTTTTGACGCAGCAGAGCTGCCATATACCTTCAGAGAGTTCAAGGAACATCTTGGACAGTGCAGATATACAAAATGCACTCACATTAAAGAAGAAGGCTGCGCCGTTCTTGCGGCAATAAAAGCGGGCGAAATAGCAAAAAGCCGACACGAAAATTATCTGCTCATTCTTGAGGAGATAAAAAAGAAGCCTGAATGGAAAAGAAAGCAGGAGGAACGCGTTTAAACTTTCTTTCATATAATGTATTGTAAGATACAAACGGAGGAAAGCTTATGAAAATAACTATCGTTCGCCCGCCAAAGTTTTTTATTCCCATTCTGAAAAAGTTTTTCAAAATAAAATAACAAATGCCCTCTGGGAGTTCTCAGAGGGCAAACCTATACGGAGTTGTAAATGAAAGTTCAACACAACAGAACAGCAATGCTTTTCGGAGAAGATGCTGTGGCAAAGCTTCAAAGATGCCATGCAGCCGTTTTCGGTATAGGCGGAGTCGGAGCTTACGTTGCAGAAGCGCTGGCGCGAAGCGGAGTTGGTAAAATAGACCTCATTGATTCTGACGTTGTCAGCGAATCAAATATAAATCGCCAGCTTATCGCTCTCCACAGCACTGTTGGCAAACCCAAAACAGAGGTTATGGCTGAAAGAATCCGCGATATTGATCCCGATATTCAAGTGAGAGCCATCAATATGTTCTATCTTCCGGAAAACGCAGAGGAGATAGATATCACTCAATATGATATTATAATAGATGCTATCGACACCGTTTCATCAAAAATAAATCTCGCTGTCAGAGCACAAGAGCACGGAGTCAAAATTATTTCCTCTATGGGCACGGGCAATAAAGTTGATCCAACTGCATTGAAAATTTCAGATATATATAAGACGTCCGTTTGCCCTCTTGCAAGAGTTATGAGAAACGAGTTAAAAAAACGCGGCGTTAAAAAGCTGACCGTTGTGTGGTCAGATGAAGTGCCCAGGCCTTCCATTCCCCTTGAAAAATTGCCTGAAGGAGAAGCACCTACGGGAAGCCGCCGTGCAACTCCGGCAAGCTGCGCATTCGTGCCTTCAGCAGCAGGACTTATTATCGCAAGTGAAGCTGTGCGACAATTAATTGAAGAATAACGCAGTTTGAAATTAAAGAACAGTCTGCGCAGGGAGCCGTGACAGCTCTCTGCTTTTTTATAAAAATACAGATATGATTTGAACACAGGCCTCCTTTTAGCTCTGACAAAATTTGTTCAAATGTATATTACAAAAAATTTCAAAAATACAGGCTAAATCTTAACAATACTACGCATATAATGAGTATAATTTTGTTTTGAGGTGATTCGATGAAAAACAGAAAAAAAGGACGGCTTCGACAATTTACAAGAGAACTGCAATCCGAAATAAAGAAAAATAAGAACGTTTTTGCCGTTTACGTAACCCTCAGAATTCTGGTTATAGCGGTTGCCGTGGTCAGCCTTATATCAGGACACATAGAAAACTTCTTTTTGTGCGTTCTTTCTCTGGTATTGTTCCTATTGCCTGCATTTGTTGAACGAAAACTCAAGGTGGACCTACCGGATGCCCTTGAAATAATTGTATTGCTGTTTATTTTCGCAGCGGAAATCCTGGGAGAGATATCCAGCTTTTACGTGAGAGTTCCCCATTGGGATACCATGCTGCACACAGTGAACGGATTTCTTTTCGCGGCAATCGGCTTTGCTATGGTTGACGTGCTGAACCGAAGCTCAAGAGTGAAATTTAATCTGTCACCCTTTTATCTTGCTGTTATGGCGTTTTGTTTTTCTATGACAGTTGGCGTTTTGTGGGAGTTTTTTGAATTTGGAATGGATATGCTCATACACTTCGATATGCAAAAGGATACTATCGTAAACTCCGTCACAAGCGTTACCTTTGACACTACTGCATCCAATAACACAGTCACTTTTAAAGATATTGTTGATACCGTTATTATCACCTCTGACGGAAGTCAATACGCATTCTCCGACTACGGCGTCAACGGCTATGTAGACATAGGTATTATTGACACTATGAAGGATCTGATAGTGAATTTCATCGGCGCTGTTGTTTTCTCTATCGTGGGATTCTTCTATGTTAAAAGCAGAGGCAAGGGCAAGATAGCAAGAAATCTTATCCCCACATTGAATGATTCGGAAAACGATTTATCTCAATAAACCAAAATCCTGCAGAAATACAGGATTTTTCTGTAATTATATAACTGCGGTGTTAAATCAGATTCATCGAGGCTTCAATCCCCTCTAAAAGTAAAATAGCACTTGAAAAAAACAGACAAAGAGGATATACTATAATTGTGAATTGTTGAGCTTTTGCGACTTAAATATAAAACTTCGGAGGATATTATGAGCATCTCTAAAGTGTATATCACAGCGCTTCATCTAAACCACGGCGGGGTTGAAATGGTTATAGCATCTCTTGCCAACGCTTTTGTTGAAAAAGGTCTTGAGGTGGAGATCCTCACAACCTATCGTTACGGCAAACCCGCATACGAAATAGATGAAAAAGTTAAAATAACCTATCTTACAGATGTGCGCCCCAATCGTGAAGAGTTTTCAGCGGCAATCAGAAGCAAAAATCCCATCAGTATTCTGAGGGAAGGTTTCAAAGCCGTTAAAACACTTCGCCTGAGAAAATCCACTATGGTCAATGCCATTAAGGCAATCAAAGACGGCGCCATCATTTCAACAAGACATGATCACAATATGTGGCTTTCAAAATACGGAAATCAGAACGTGCTGAAAATCGGCCAGCTGCATTTTGACCACAAGTTTGATCCTCAGCTTGTTTCTGATTTTAAATCAAATTATTCCAATATAGATTATTTCACTTTGCTCACAGATAAGGTGACGGGGGAGCTTAAGGATATTATGAACGGGCACAATGCTCACACAAAATGCATAACAGTTCCCAACTTCCTTAACTTCGAGACGGTGAACAGAGAAACTGAAAAGAAAAAACAGGTTATCGCAGCAGGACGACTTCATCCTGACAAGGATTTTGCAACAATGCTGCGCATATGGAAAAAGGTTTGCGAAAAGAAAAACGGATATGTGCTGAAAATAGCAGGACAGGGCGAGCTTGAAAGCGAGCTGAAGGCACTTGCAAAGGAGCTGGGCATAGAAGAAAACGTGATATTTATGGGAGCCGTTCCCCACGGAGCACTGCTTCAGGAAATGCACGATTCCAAAGCTTATCTTATGACATCCGTTTCAGAGGCACTGCCCATGGTTTTGCTTGAAGCTATGTATTGCGGAACACCACCTATTTCATTTGAACTGAGAATCGGTACCGGCTCAATAATTAATGATGAGATAAACGGCTTCATCGTTGACGAAAGAAATGATGATGTTTATGCGGAAAAGCTTATTTCTATATTAGAAAAAGATGAAAGCGAAATGGAAAAGTTGGGAGAAAACTGTTTTGCTCGCGCCATGGATTTTTCTAAGGAAAAAGTTGTTGAAATGTGGTTGCAGCTCTTTGACAGAGCTTTGTGATAACAACACTTGACCATTTGTCGAAAATAGTATATAATAACATTATAAAGAATAGAAAAGAGGTCATCAGCTATGATAAAAGTTATGACAGTCTTCGGTACAAGACCTGAAGCTATCAAAATGGCGCCCCTTGTTAAAGAATTGCAGAAAAGAGAAGAAATAGAAACCATCGTATGCGTAACCGCTCAGCACAGACAGATGCTGGACCAGGTTCTTGAAGCATTTGATATAACCCCCGATTATGATCTTGATATTATGAAAGCGGGACAAACTCTTTCATCAATCACCGCTGATGTTCTGTTAAAGCTGGAAGAGGTGCTTAAAGAATGTGCTCCTCATATAGTACTTGTGCACGGAGACACAACAACTGCAATGGCTGCGGCAATGGCTGCATTCTATCAGCAGATTCCTGTTGGCCACGTTGAAGCAGGTCTTCGCACATACGACAAGTATTCTCCCTTCCCCGAAGAGATCAACCGTCAGGTTATAACACTTGTTTCCGATATGAACTTCGCTCCCACACAGCTGAGCCGCGAAAATCTCCTTCGTGAGCACAGAGATGACAACAATATCTACGTTACAGGAAACACCGCAATTGATGCTCTTAAAACCACTGTACGCGCAGATTATAACAACGATATCTTTGAATGGATAGGCGACAGCCGTCTGGTTCTTCTCACTGCCCACCGCAGAGAAAATCTTGGCGATCCTATGCGCCATATGTTCAGAGCAATCAGAAGAATTCTTGATAAATACGAAGATATCAAAGTTATCTATCCTGTTCATCTTAATCCCAGAGTTCAGCAGGTTGCAAATGAAATCCTCGGTGGATGCGACAGAATCAAGCTTATCCAGCCTCTTGATGTTCTTGATTTTCACAACTTTATGAACAGAGCTTATATCATCCTCACAGATAGCGGCGGAATTCAGGAAGAGGCTCCCGGCTTGGGCAAGCCCGTTGTAGTTCTGCGTGACACAACTGAGCGCCCCGAAGGTGTTGAAGCAGGCACGCTGAAGCTGGCAGGCACAGATGAAGAAAACATCTACAATATCGTGGATGAGCTGCTCGGCAGCCGCGAAGAATATGAAAAGATGAGCACTGTTTCAAATCCCTACGGCGACGGCCACGCAAGTGAAAGAATTGCTGACGCGATCATCGCAAAATTTTCCGAACATATCTGATTTGGTCTAAAAAAAAATTAACCTTGTATTTGTTTTTCAAATACAAGGTTTTTTATTGCTCATAGCAGAAAAATTGCCCAAGTGTTCATCAGAACACTTGGGCAAAATCTTTGCTTTTATCTGTTATGAATTATAACGGTATTAGCCGTAGTAACCCCAAACAGGAACGCTACCTGTCCAGTCCCAGCCCTCGCTGTACTTTCTCCAGGTTTCTCCGCCGGGTTCGAATTCGCCCTCGTCATTGTAACCACCTGTAATAAGTCCATAAGGTGACCACTTGTAGTAGTCTTCCTGAGGAACTTGTTCCATCCAGTCTGCAGGCTGATTAGAATTTACAATAATATACTTGAATTCTTCATTATCATTGTTGCCGTTCCACTCTTCGCCACGGAGATTGTCTCCATAGAAGATAGTTTCATCTCTGAGGAATGAGAAGAGCCAATCGTATCTTTCCATATATGTTGCCTTCTGCTCTGCTGTTGCAGTTTCGGACAGATACCAGCTCTTGCGAACTGCAGACAGACCGATCATTTCAGCATTCATAAGAAGGAACTCATATCTCTGATACATCTGAGGATCTGCTTCCTTATCAACAAGAGCCATGCCCTTGAGAACAAGGTTTCTCATGTACTCATAGTTATCACGCATATATTCGTAGTCGAACATATCGCCCATGTAGTCAAGGTTATTAATGTAGCAGATAGTAGCAGAAACATGGTTGCCGTTTTCATCAAGAATAGGATTGCCATCGCTATCGTACTTCTTAACGTCATTTACGTTACCTGCTTCATCCTGCATTACCATATATTCATATACATATTCCCAGCCCTTACCATAGTGGATCTGGAGATATTCCTTGATTTCGCCAATGAACTCGTCATAGCTCATATATGATACTGTGCCATCTTCGTTTTCAACCATGCTCCACATGAACTTTGCAGCAAGATGAGACTTGAGGTTTTCAAAGATGTAACCCTTGCTTGCGCCTTCATAGTAGATACCGGATACGTTACACTCTTCAATTACATACTTGAAGTCGTACCAGATGTTGAATACGTTAGGAGAGTCTGTTACGTATGTGTTATAGTTTACAGGGTAGTACCAGAACCACATTGTTGCACCGGACTTCTTTGTTGCATCGCCCCAAGCTGCAAATGCTTCAGCATCTACTTCACCGTTGAGACCAAGCATATTCGCGTTGCCGTTACAATCGTAAGCACCCATATAGTGGTTGTTACAGGGGTTACCACAGAACATAATTACAAGGTTATCACGGGGAATGATTGCCTCGTAACCGTAGCCTGCTGCATCGGAATAGCCTTCACCGGAGAAGAGCTTTTCGTGAGGAGGTGTGTGGTCGTAAAGAATTGTATAAAGTCTGAGATTGGGATAATAGTCATCAATACCCTGACCGTAGCCCCAGAAATCATCTTCGCCTGTACCAAGCTCATCTGTGCTTGCAGGTCTGCCTTCATAGAATGCCTTGATATCATCACAAGCTCTGTTTGCAATGTAGAGGTTAAGACCTGCTTCACCGCAGTTAAGACGCTGACCGAATTTTCTGTCATTACCGTCAGACATAATGAACTTACATTCGCTACATGAGCAAACTGTTCTGTTATCGCAGATAGAGAAAGACTGGAGAGATGTGTCATCTCTGTAAACATGGCCCCAGCTCTGGCAATATCTGATTGTCTCAAGCATACCACGGAAAAGTGTTGCATACTGACCATCACTTGTGAAGCAAGGATTCCATACGGATTCGTCTACGCTTGTACCTGAGTCATACTTGGGCTTATAGCCGGCATTACCTGTTGCAGCATAATCAACGTAAACCTGGCTTGTTGCCATTCTCCAGTAATAACCGAAGGAGTGAGCATTGATAAAGTGAGGTCCTGTGAGTGTACCCATTGCTACGCTGGAATCACCGTGCTGTGAACCATTGAGGCGGTTGGGGAAATAGTGAACATCATCATTTCTCCAGAAGCCCTGCTTACAGATACGGAATTCAAGATAAGGGTCACGATATACAGATGTGCCCTCTTCCATATCAGCTACTCTGTCAGCATACTGATATGTGAAAATATCGTTATAGAATCTATAACCGAGAAGTTCTTCTGCAATTTCGTAAACTGCGTACATAGCGCCGCGGCGTGTACCATAGATATAGAGGTCGCCGTCAACAACTTCGTACTTGTAGTTTTCGATTTCAAGTTCTTCTTCAAGACCGGGGATTGTTGTTACATCAACAAACTCGATCTTATGCTCAGTCACAGCCTCTGTGCCTACATTGAGGTTGTTGCCTGTTGACAAATTGATGAACTTTCTGATAGAGTCAGCTGCATAGTAGTTGTTTTCAACATACTTTGCATCCTCGTGATAAACGATGGAATACTCTGTGATAGGGTTGCCTGCAATTGTAAGGTTGTCGATAATAGCATCGGAATCATAATTCTCGAGGCTATCAACACCTGCAAAGCACTTTGCAAGCATAAGAAGGTCCTTAGCGTTAACCTTGTCATCGGCATTAATATCGGAGCCGTTAAGATCAACTGCTGTGAGACCAACGCAATACTTCTTGATTTCAAGAGAGTCCATTGCGTTAATTGCGCCGTCATTGTTTGCATCGCCAAGAACATAATCACTTACTATTGTTTCATAAATTCCGGAGTTACCCTTGAGGGCAGAAGCCGAAACTACTGAAGAAGCAAGCATCAATATGCAAAGCAATGCTGCTATAATTTTTTTCATAAATACTCCTCCTGTGCATTATTAGTCAACTTTATAATATCATATTTTTGCTTAAAATCAATGATTTTTTGTTAAAATAAGCTCACCTTTCTTTTTTTTGGACAATTAGCACATATTAGCAATTCACAAGTTGTACATTTCGCTATTATTATTTTCGCATTATAAACACACTTTTCTGTTATTTATAAAAGCCGAAACTTTTCGCGAATACCAAAAGATCCTGCATCCATAAAATGATGCAGGATCTATATTCATTTATCAATAAAGTTCAAATGAAATAAAATCAACATGGCCTTTGCCACGGTAGGTGAAATAAAGAGCATGTGTTCCGCCGGGCAATGTTCCTTCACCCTCAAAAGTTGATACCTCCTCAGTGGGAATAACAGGTATTTTAACAACCACCTCACCGCCCCGCATCGTACAAACCTCAAAATATCCCTCTCCGTCAGAGTGCGCGGTCATCTTTATCTTTTCCCCACCGCTGAATTTAAAATACTTAAAACCTGCCCAGCTGCCGTTATCCATATAAGCTATATACTGAGTTCCATTTTCTTCTCTGTCCTCTCCTGTTTGGGTGAAATAAGGCATAGTGTCGGTATGATCCCAGCCGTAGTTTGAACAGCCACCGTCAGAAGAAAGATTGCAGGCAATACGCGCTTCATAAACGCCTTTGCCGCTTAATGCGCCGCCGTTAAGACCGCAACTTGTAACCTCAGCCTGAACAAAATGACCATCGGGCAACATAATTATCTTCTCTGCGCATGCCTGGCGTGAATACATTGTCTTATTAGTATGCCTGTGGAAGAAAACATAATAATCGTCACCTATTTTTTCAACACTGCCGTGATTGTTGGAAGGATAGTTAAGGGGTTCTGTGTTTCCGTTGATGCCTATATCCACATCGCTGACAAGCACTCCGCCGTACGTAAAAGGTCCTTCAGGTCTGTCGCCTATAGCATAACAAAGCTCGTGATAGTTTTCGGAAGAATAAATAAAGTAATACTTTCCGTTGAACTTACGGATACTGGGCGCTTCAAAAACACCGTGACCTTCAAAAGACGTTCCCTTTGTATACAGCATACCGGGGCAAACCATAGTTGGCTCACCTTTGATAGTTACCATATCACTCTCCAACTCAAAATGATAGGCTCCGTCAATTCTTGCCTTTGCAAGATTATCATTGATATCGTCAGAAAGCTCCCATGTAGGAGAAAAGCCTATATAGAGATGAACTGTTCCGTCGTCATCAACAAGCACACCGGGGTCAAAGCAGAAAACGTCCCCCTCTTTTGTTCCGTATATTCTGCCGTCTGGGAGCTTGATGTGTCCGTAAAACTCAAATTTTCCGGCAGGATCATCGCAAACAGCAACGCTTATAACAGAATCGTTATTTATTGCATAATAAAAATAATAGCGCCCATCGGGGCCGATGCAAGCATCGGGCGCATAGCCCGTCCATTTTCGATCGCGATTGAAAGGATCATTTACTGTATCATAAGTTTCACCGTGAAATTTCCAATCAGAAAGATCGTCAATAGGGGCAGACCAACCAACATATGTATTAAGGCAGAAATCTTCGCCGCCGAAACGGTCATGACTGCCGTAAAGGTAAATTCTGTCGCCGAAAACATGGGGTTCTCCATCAGGAATATACTCCCACGAGGGCAAAAAAGGGTTGAATACTTGTTTTTTCATAATTCTCTCCTATCAGGTTTATCTGATAACACTTTATCACAATTTATAACATATTACAAGTAACAAATATTTATCGGTCCAAAATTGGCACACGCCTAATAAATAAGCGCTCATATGCAGACATAATTCTTGGTAAAAAGGCCCCTGATTTTGAATGTATTTTTTTATTAAATATTGATTTTGAACAAAAATATGTTAAAATAATAATGTATGAATATTATAGGAGGTCATATAATATGAAGAAAATAATTTCCGCATTGCTGTGCTTGATTATGGTTGGATCAATGTTTGTTTCTGCCGCAGCTTTGGTGACAAACGATTCCAAATATAATATCTACACTGACGATGCATTCGTTTTGGGCGATTCCAACAGCGACGGCTCCTTAAACGCTGTTGACAGCCTGGAAATCAAAAAGCATTTAATATCTATCCCCGGAGCTGACACACGAGCTTCAGATATCAATGCTGACGGCTGTTTAAATGCCAAGGATCTGCTTATTCTCAGCAAGTGCTTTGCAGGCGTTGATAACATTGAAGCTTATGATAACGCCAAAGCTGTGGACAGATTCACTATTGCAGGCAACGATATTTCAAATTACTGCATAGTTTATCACGAAGACTCTAAATACGTTGAAAACACATATTATGCTGCAACAACTCTGAGCAAATATGTTGAGAGCGCAACAGGCGTTTCTCTCCCCATTGTAACTGAAGCAACATCAGATTATGTGATCGAAATGGTTGACGTTACAACTATCCCCGGACTTGAAGAAAAGCTTGGGGTTGAAAATTATGAATACGAAGTTAAAAACGGCGATCTGTATATCTACGGCACACGCCGCGGAAATATGTATGCTGTTTACGAGATCCTTGAAGAAGTTCTCGGCTACAGATTCTATGCTCCCCACGAGGTATATCTCTATAATGAAAGAACTATAGATATTGCTGAGGGAACAAGCGTATACAGAAATCCCGGCACAACGTTCCGTTTCACAGGCCAGAATATGACAGAGGATAAAACGGGCATTTATTTTGCTAACCGCCTTAACGGTTCAACTCTTTATTCTCACGACGGCGTAGCTTACGGAACACTTACCGGTCCTCACTGGATCAATGCTCACTCCTACGGCTATTTTTGGAAGATGGCAACAGGACAGGTTGATATTGACTATGATGGAACCAATCCCGATGCTTATTGGGCAAAAATGGATGCAGGTGTTCAGCAGAACGAGCTTGAGTGGAACCCCTGTTCCACAAGCGACACTGAGTATGCAACACTTTTCCGTGGTCTGCTTGAAGTTATGAGACTTATCAGCGGTTGGCATACTTTCCATGAAGAAACATCCTGTATGTCCTTCTCAATTTGCGACAATGCAAATTATGCTTGCTCTTGCAACAATTGCAAGTTCATAAGCGCTTCAGGTACTGACAGAAAGAAAGGCGAACGCCTTAACACAGGTGCAGCAGGCCTTAATATATATCTTGCAAACAGAGCTTGCCGAGATATCGTTGAATATTATGACGGCAGAGCAGCGAGCATGGATGAAACAGGCGATGGCACATACAGCGCCAACGGATATGGAGCTGCTATCAAGGACGCATATCCCGGCATGAAGCTCTATACTATTTTGTATGACAGCACACCTGCTCATGAAAAGCTTTTCACAGATGAAAGATATAAGGATATCATTCCCGAAGAAAACCTTATAATCATGTTCTGCGCACAGGTTTGTAACAACCACACTCTTGACTCAGGCGAGTGCGAAGGAAAAACAAATATTCTTGGCAGAGACGGTCTGCAGAGTGCTGAGGCTATAAAAAGCTGGGGCGAGGCTTGCCACAGATCAGGCGCTGAGCTTTGGTACTGGTACTACGCTGTAAGCTATAACACCTTCCTTTCCGATTCTCCCAATATTTATAATATTTATTACGACTTCAAGTATGCTTCTGAAGTTTGCCATGTAACAGGCTTCTTCTATGAAGGCGGCAGCGGCGGATATATCTTTGAAAATCTCAAAGCATATCTTGCAACAAAGTATATGTGGAGCATAACTGAGGATGAAGACGGCAATCTGAGCGCCATGAGTTTGGAAGAATTCGAAGCAACTATGCTTGAATATCTGCAGATGTACTACGGTGACGGAGCTGAATTTATCTTTGAATACATAAAGATGCAGGATCACGCCGGTAACATAAACACCACTTCAGGCGATAAGTACGGAACAATTGAATCCTATTGCTACGTAAACAATCTTGACTATCCCGGTGATATGTTTGACTATGCTTATATGCGCGATAACTATGAGTATATGAGAGAACTTATCCTTAAGGCTCTCGCTCTTGCAGAAGGTAACCAGGTCAGAAGATGCGAATATCTGCTTATGAATGCAGAATTTCTTGGTCTTTCCGCTTGCCACAACTCCTGGTATCTTGAAAGCACAGATGAAGCGCAGAAGGCTGTATACGTTGAAAGATACGAATGGCTCTATAACTTCATTAAGGATAACGGAGTAGACCTCTGGGTTTACGATATTGATGAAATTCCCTTTGATGCAAGCAAATCTCCCATGAAGCTGTTCTACAACGGCGGCTCCTGGAATATTGATAACGCTGACACTTGGGGCCATAACGGCTCCACACCCGCCTGGGGATTCCATGGTTGATAATATTTGACTTCACAAAAACACCTTGCTCTGCAAGGTGTTTTTTATTGCAGTTTTTATTCAAAGCTGAAATATTTTTTTAGTTCAACTGTATTTTAATGCTAACAGCAATTCCTCGTTTGCGAATTTTAATATATTTTTATCGTTTTTCGATAAAAAAGTATTGACAAACGGAATAAAGTATATTATCATAAAAGTGCAATATTGCAAAACTTGTAAAAAACAAGGAGTATGATCATGTTCAAAATTCCAAAAAGCCTTTCAATTTCCATTTCCCTTGCAATATCCGTGCTGTTTTTCATCGTATGCATTGCAGGATTATTTATTTTGCCTGACTTGACGGAAATGCTCATCAAAATCCCCGACAATATCGGAAACCGAGACAGCATTTCAGATATCGGCAGGATGCTTGTTTTGTTCGGTGCCTACTGCATCGTGCTGACTTTCATTGCAGCGGATCTTCTCCTTTTCTCCATTCTTATCAGAGTTAAAAGCGGAAAGGTTTTCACAGCAATCACAGTTGCACATATTCGTGGTGTTTCTTGGTGTTGCTTCCTTCTCTGCCTGTTTTTCGGTGCTCTGGGTCTTTATTTTCAACTTTCCTTCCTTGTTGCATTCCTTGCATTTTTCCTTGGAATGTGCCTGAGAGTTGTGAAAAATGTTATTGAAGAAGCAACTGAAATAAAGCAGGAAAATGAACTCACTGTATAATTTAAGGAAAAAGGATCGGTTCGAACTGTGATAATTATAAACTTAGATGTTATGATGGCAAAACGCAAGATATCGTTGGGAGAGCTTTCCGAGCGAGTTGGCATAACTCTTGCAAATCTATCAATTTTGAAAAATAACAAGGCAAAAGCTATCCGCTTCTCAACATTAGATGCCATTTGCCGCGCTCTTGACTGCAAAGTTGAGGATATTATTGAATATGTTCCCGACAATAAAGATTAAATAATCGAATATCAGACAGAGGTTTTTATGAACGAAAATGTTAAAAATACTAACCTGCTGCCCAATTCAGAAAAAGATACCTGCGATAATTCAAAAAATGTAAAAAGCTATAGCATTCCCGATGTGGTTTTTGCATGGCTTAGCTATTTTTTCAGTTATCTATTCTGCAGAGTTTTTCCCGTTTTTGAAAACACTCTGGGCGGCTTTTCTTTTGTATTGCTTATTTTTATAGCAACTTTCACCATTTTAAAAATCAAAAAAATTAAAATTCCATCCATGGCACTGGCGGTGGCCGTTTCAGCCTTGGCTGTCTCTCCCGCCATTATTATCACAAACAGCAGTTTTCTTATCTTTCTGGTTTTTACTTATATCATAACAAGCTATTGCTACTTTATATACGCAGCTTTTAACAATACACTTGAAAGCGGCATTTCAGATTTTATTTTTATTGACTATGTGAAGGCTATATTTGTTATGCCTTTCTATTCTTTGACAAAAATATTCCGCGCACTTGCTTACGGAAAAGCAAAAAGCAGCATGAAGATCATTTTGAAGGCATTGGTCGGACTTGCTATTGCCGCCATTCCTACAATTGTTATTTTTCTCTTGCTTTCATATGACGACAGCTTCATTTCAATATTTGAAAAAATATTTGATTTTAATGTGGAAACCTTATTTTCACATATAGGCAGCCTTATTCTTGCTCTGCCCCTTAGTATGTACGTTTTTGGACTTTTCGAATCATCTTCAGAAAAACTCCTCAAAAAAACTATAACTGCAGAGGATTGTAACAATGGTTTTTCAATCGTTAGAATTATGCCTCAGCTAACAGCGCTTACTGCTGCGCTGCCAATACTTTTCGTTTATATCATCTATTTTATATCGCAATGGAAATATTATGTTTCCGGCTTCACAGGTGTTCTTCCGGATGATTTTAGCTATGCTGTTTACGCACGTGAAGGCTTTTTTCAACTGTGCGCGGTTTCTTTCATAAATCTTGTAATTATTATGGCAATAGTATTATTTACAAAAAGAAAAGATGAAAAAACAAGTACTCTGCTTAAAATACTGAGCACAGTTTTCTGTGCTTTCACTCTGGTGCTTATCAGCACAGCAGTTGCTAAACTCGTTATGTATATTGACAGCTACGGACTCACTCAAAAAAGGGTTTACGCTATGTGGTTTATGGCGCTTATAGCAGTTGTATTTATTATCATTGCCATAGGAAGATTTGCAACTAAAATAAAAACCGTTTGGACCTCATTTTTTGTTTGCGTTATTTTCTTTGCAGTTCTCTCTCTTTCAAACGTGAACGGAATTATTGCCGAGTATAATGTTGATCGCTATCTTGAAGGAACTCTTGATATGGTTGATATTGAAGCTATGCACCGACTTGACGATGCCTCAATTCCTGCTCTTGTTCACCTTGCAGAAGAACTTGACAAAAGGAAGGAAAACGGTAAACCCATCCCCGAGGAAATGTATTTAGAACTGAAGGACAATCTTAAGAACAGAGCCTCTTATATTGAAGATTTTGAAAACGATTTCTTTGGATTTGACATTCCCACATATCGAGCAAAAAAGGCATTAACAAAATACGGACTTATAAAAGAATAAGGAAAAGCTGCAACGGAGACGCTTCGTAAAGAAGTAGTCTCCGTTTTTCTATACAAAATATAGCTGAGGCGCACTTCCTTGCGGAGCGCGCCTCAAATGCAGTTCTTCTTTTTTAAAATTTTTTAAATAACAGTTCCGCCGCCAAGGACTGTGTCACCATCATAGAAGACAACTGCCTGCCCGGGTGTTGCCGCTCTCTGAGGCTCATCAAAAGTTACTCTCACTCTGTCCTCGCCTATAACCTCAATGGTGGCAGGTTGTTCCCTGTGCTTATATCTTATTTTCGCAAGAGCGCGGATAGGAGCATCAGGCTTTTCAATCGCCATCCAGTTCAGGTCCTTTGCCTCAAGAGTTTTCACAAACAGATCTTCGTTTGAGCCAAGAATGATGCGGTTATTCGCAGCATCCTTTTCAAGCACGTAAAGGGGAGTGTGTATTCCAAGCCCAAGCTTTTTATGTTGACCGATAGTATATCTGATTATTCCCTTATGGCGTCCCATAACCTTTCCGTCACGAAGCACAAAATCGCCCTCGGGAGTTTCTTTTCCAAGCGTTCTTTCAATAAATCCAACGTAATCTCCGTCGGGAACAAAACAAATATCCTGGCTTTCTTTTTTCTCTGCATTTTTTAATGCAGCATCAAGCGCAAGCTCTCTGACTTCCGCCTTTTCCATACTGCCAAGAGGCAAAATCAGTCGGCTAAGGGTTTCCTGCGTGAGATTATAAAGCACGTAGCTTTGGTCCTTACGCTCATCAAGGCCCTTTTTTATTGCATACCGCTCACCGTATTTTTCAACTCTTGCATAGTGGCCCGTTGCAAAATAATCAGCGCCAATATCCTTTGCATAATCCGCAAAGAGACCGAATTTCAGCTTTTTGTTGCACACGATACAGGGATTGGGAGTTTCTCCTCTCAAATAAGAAGCAACAAACTCATCCATAACCTCTTTTTTAAACTGCTCTCTAACGTCAAGAACAGAAAATTCCATACCCAACGTATTGGCAACTGCGCGCGCATCCTCTGCGCCGCTCTCGCCGCTATCCTGCATAAGCATTGTTGCGCCAACACATTCATAGCCTGCATTCTGCAAGCATACCGCTGCCGCAGAGGAATCAACCCCTCCGCTCATTGCAAGCAAAACTTTTTTCTTATTACTCATTGATAACTCCGTATCACTTCACAAAAAGCGGCGCAAATACGCCGCTTTTTTATTTTATATTTTAGCCAAGCTCGATCATACGGTTAAGGCAAACAACCGCCTTTTCCATTGTGTCAGGATCAAGTTCAATAACCTCACCACCAACTCCGTTAATGCAATCAAGCACATCGCGCAAAGTTGTGAGGCGCATATCGGGGCAAATAAAACGCTTGGAAAGAGTGTAGAATTTTTTATCGGGACATTCGTGCTTAAGATGCTCTGCTATGGAATTTTCTGTTCCGATGATAAATTCCTTGGCATCGCTCTTTTTAGCATAGTCCATAATAGCAGTTGTGGAGCCGATGAAGTCAGCCTTATCAGCAACAGCCTTTACACACTCGGGATGAACGAGGAACTTTGCCTCGGGATGAGCCGCCAGCGCTGCATCAGCCTCCTCAGGTGTGATGGAAGAATGAATGGGGCAACCGCCCTTCCACATAACGATATTCTTGTCCGTTACCTTAGATGCTACATAGGAGCCAAGATTGCAATCGGGAATGAACAGGATATTCTTCTCTTCCATTGCCGCAACAATCTTCACAGCAGATGCGCTTGTTACGCAAACGTCCGCTTCCTTTTTTATATCCGCAGTCGTATTTACATAAGCAACCACGGCATAGTCGGGATTAGCTTTTCTGAAAGCCTTCACGTCCTCACCTGTGAACTGCTCTGCCATAGGACAGCCTGCTTCAGCATGAGATAAGATAACAGTTTTTTCGGGAGAAAGAAGCTTTACGCCCTCAGCCATAAAACGCACGCCGCACATAACAACAGTTTTGCTTTCAACTGTCTGCGCAAGCTTCGCAAGCTGAAATGAATCGCCCACAAAATCTGCTATTTCAACAACGTCTCTGTTTTCGTAGCAATGAGCAAGAATGCAAACGTCTTTTTCCTTTTTAAGTCGAAGTATTTCCTTCTGAATATCGCCTATCATAAGTACTCTCCCAAACTTATTTATTATTAGTCAATCAGTCGCAATGACAGCAATTGGAACAACCGGATTCTCCAAAAAGTTCTGCATCGTATTCGATGCCGTTTCTGTCGTAATAATCCTTGATTGCAGCCTTAACTGCTTCCTCTGCAAGAACAGAGCAATGGATCTTTACAGGAGGCAAACCGTCAAGAGCTTCAACAACTGCTTTGTTTGTCAGTGTGAGAGCTTCGGAAACGGGCTTGCCTTTGATAAGCTCTGTTGCCATAGAGCTTGTTGCAATTGCAGATGCGCAGCCGAATGTGTTGAACTTTACATCTACAATAACATCGTTTTCAATCTTAAGATATATCTTCATGATATCGCCGCACTTTGCGTTGCCTACTTCGCCAACGCCGCTGGCGTCTTCAATTTTACCTACGTTTCTGGGGTTCTGGAAATGATCCATAACCTTTGCGCTGTATGCCATATTAATTCACCTCAATTAAATTACAAAATTTCCTCTCCGCGAAGAATTCTTTCCCAAACGGGAGACATTTCACGAAGGCGCTCAACAACCTTGGGAACACATTCGATAATGTGATCAACCTCAGCCTCTGTTGTATACTCAGAGAGGGAGAGGCGAAGGGAGCCGTGAGCAACTGCATGGGGAAGGCCAAGTGCCAAAAGCACGTGGCTGGGATCAAGTGAGCCTGATGTGCAGGCTGAACCTGAAGAAGCTGCGATTCCGTACATATCGAGCATCAGAAGAAGGCTTTCACCCTCGATGCCCTGGAAGCACATATTGACGTTGCCGGGCAAGCGCTTTACTCTGTCACCGTTTACGATCGTTTTTTCTATTTTGGAAAGCTCGCAAATGAGCTTATCTCTCATTTTGCAAAGCTTTTCAGCATTTTCATCAATGGAAGCAACCGCATCCTCAAGGGCTGCTGCCATACCCATTATTGCAGGAAGGTTTTCTGTTCCCGCTCTCTTGCCCTTTTCCTGCGCGCCTCCGCTGATAATAGCTTCGATATAAGCGCCGCGTCTGCAATAGAGTGCGCCGATGCCCTTGGGGCCGTGGAACTTATGAGCTGAGATTGAAAGCATATCAATATTCATTGCTTTTACGTCTATATGAAGATGACCTGCCGCCTGAACTGCGTCTGTGTGGAAGGGAATCTTCTTTTCGCGGCAAATTGCGCCGATCTCTGCTATGGGCATTATCGTGCCGATCTCGTTATTTGCAAACATGACAGTTACAAGGCAAGTGTCCTCGCGAAGCGCTTCTCTTACCTGCTCTGCTGTGATAAGGCCATTTTCGTCCACATCAAGAAGAGTTACTTCATAACCCTCTTTTTTGAGACGGTCAAGTGTGTGAAGCACAGCGTGGTGCTCGATCTTTGTGGAAATAATGTGCTTTTTGTTTTTCTTTGCTCCGAAATGAGCTGCGGAAATAATAGCCTGATTATCAGCCTCACTTCCGCCGGATGTGAAATAAATTTCACCTGCATCGGCTCCAATACATTTACCGATGCGCTCTCTCGCCTCAGCAAGCGCTGCTGCTGCTGACTGTCCGAAAGAATGAAGACTTGATGCGTTTTCATACTCCGCATCCATATATTTTATCATTTCTGCCTTAGCATGCTCCGAAATAGGAGTTGTTGCGGCATTGTCTGCGTAAACTCTCATTATTATTGTCTGCCTTTCTTAGAAGAAAAACACTTCTTCTACAAATAAATAGTATATCATTATTGTCACATTATGTCAATGTTATACTTACAAATTTATTTTACTATCTTTTGGGTAGGTTTTCTGTGACCGTATCACAATCTCTTATTATTTTTTCATTTATTATAGTAAATATTCTTATTATGTGGTACAATCTATGTAGAATTTTAAATTGCCTTCCCTATAATAAGGCTATATGCGGGAGTCATTATGTCAAACAAAGACGAACTTATATCTGCGCAGCTTGAAGTTATCCGCGCAATGACCGAAAAGAATATGAAAAGCGTTGGTGCTGATCTTTTCGGTTCCACTTCTCCTGCGCCAAAAGCAGAAGAAATAAAAGAAGAAGCAAAGAAAGAAGCAAAGAAAGAAACAAAAGCAGAAGAGATAGCCAAAGCAACAGAAAAAGAAGATATAGACCAACTGAAAAAAGAGCTCAATGATTACATTGGGCTTGAAAAAGTGAAAAGCGAGGTCAGCTCACTTATCAATCTTGCAACTGTTTACGCTCTTCGACGCAAAAACGATCTACCAACACCTGAAATGTCGCTGCACCTGGTTTTCTCGGGCAATCCCGGCACGGGAAAAACTATGATCGCGCGCTTTATGGCAAGAGTTTATCATTCTCTGGGGCTTCTCTCCAAAGGTCAGCTTGTGGAAGTTGACCGCTCTTCACTTGTGGCAGGTTACGTGGGTCAAACCGCGCAAAAAACCTACAAGGTGCTTGAAAGCGCACTGGGCGGCGTGCTTTTCATTGATGAAGCATACTCTCTCACCTCCAAAAGCGAAAATGACTATGGACTTGAGGCAGTTGAGACAATCCTTAAATATATGGAAGACCACCGCGATGATATTATAGTCATTATCGCAGGATACAATGATCTTATGCAGAATTTCATTGACTCAAACCCCGGCCTTCAGTCGCGCTTCAATAAATACATTGATTTTGAAGACTATACCCCCGAGGAAATGCTTGATATTTTCAAAATGAACTGCAGGAAAGGCCGGTATGATCTTGATGCTGACGCAGAGGCAACCCTCCTCTCCTATTTCTGCGAAAAAGCTCTCCAGCCTGCAGATTTCGGCAACGCCAGAGGTGTTCGAAACACTTTTGAAAAAATTCTCTCCGCACAGGCAAACAGAATTGCTCATATGGCAAATGTTACAAAGGAGGACCTTGTTCGCCTGACAAAAGAAGATGCGGAAAATGGTGTCAAATAAGGCCAATTAACCCTTGCATTTTCTAAAACAATATGCTAAAATACAAAATAGCTTTCAACATTTCTTTATCAAATGTTGGGAGCTATTTCTATTATTACGGAGTTTTTATGGAAAAGAAAACGTTTTACACCGAGCTTGCCTACGTTGTGGGAATAATAACTCTCGCCATCGGCACGGCTTTTATGGAAAAGGCAAACTTCGGTATGTCTATGGTGGTTTCTCCCGCCTACATCATTCACCTTAAAGTTTCAGAATTTCTGCCGTTTTTCTCATTCGGTATGGCTGAATACACTCTGCAGGCTGTGCTTCTAGTACTGATGATGATATTCCTGCGCCGCTTCAAGCTCTCATACCTGTTCTCTTTTGCCACCGCCCTTATTTACGGATTCACTCTTGACGGAGCCATAGCACTCGCTGCTTTTATTCCGTCTGAAAGCATCGTTCTCCGAATCGTTTATTTCGTTGCGGGGATGCTTACTTGCTCAGTTGGCGTTTCAATGTTCTTCCATACTTATATTTCGCCTGAGGCATACGAGTTGTTTGTGAAAGAGCTTTCCGCAAAGTTCGGTATCAGCATCACCAAGTTCAAAACCGGCTATGACTGTGTCAGCTGCCTCATCAGCATTATAATGTCATTTGCGTTCTTCGGACTGTGGCATTTTGAAGGCGTTAAGCTGGGAACCGTTATTTGTGCTTTGGTGAACGGATACACTATCGGTCTTTTCTCAAAATTCTTTGAAAATCATTTTGAATTCAAGGACGGACTTAGGCTTAAAAAGTTCTTTAAATAAGCAGTCGTTGACACTTTGGCGGCAATATGGTATACTGTTTTCACAGTAAACTACAGGAGACATACATATGGGAAGATTTCTCGGTTCATACGACGGCGAAGAAATAGATCGCCCCGATTTAAATAAATGCCCCGATTGCGGATGCTTTTTCGCAGGTGATAATTGCCCTCTTTGCGGCAAAGAATGCCCCGAAGAATTCCGTGCAGGAAACAGAAAGCCTGTGAAGCAGAAAAAGAGAAGAGGAAATTCATCCTCCCGCACTGTTACCTTTATTGATTGGTACCACAGCTGGTGGGTTATCGCTCTTGCGCTTTTCTTCTTCCCCGTTGTAGGTTTTGTCCTGCTTCTCACCAGCCCACACAAGAAATCACTTAAAATAGGCATTGGTATTGCAGCTGTTATTTGGTTTATACTCCCCTATCTTGGCGGAGTTGGAATGTTGTTCGGCAACCTGAAAGGTATGATGGAAAAACCCGTTGATACTTCACTTACAAGAGAAGAATACATAGCTCAGTGCGAAAGCATCACAGCTGAAGAATTCTATCGCGGCGGAGATGAATATAAGAGCAGATTCGTTTCTGTTACTCTTACCGTAAGCAAAAAGTTCGTTGACCCCGAAGCAGAATACAACGGCAGCCTCTATCCCACATACTATATCTGCCACGACGGAAGCGGAAATGAGTTTGAAATCATTGTCCGCGACTGTATTCAGGATAGCTCCCGCAATTATATTCCCGGTGACGTGCTGACATTTTACGGAGAAGGCGCAGGCGAGCAAACTGTGTATGATGACACTTATTCCACTCACACCGCTCCTACGATCAACGTAGCCTACGTCTCAGCTGAATAACAATTTGATCCCTTAATACGCTATTTATTATATTATCTACAGATATACTCGGGAGGGACCTTTTAAGGAAAGGTCTCCTCCCGAACCCACCCCCAAACCTCTTTGTAAAAGATCCCCTTCCAACCCCACTTGTGTGGGGTGGAAGGGGATTTTCTGCGAAAAGGTTTTGAAGGGGGTCTGGGGGAGAACTTTTCCTCAAAAAGTTTCCCCCGGATATACCTGTAAATTATGATAATATAATAAATAGCGTATTAAGGGATCAATCTATTTTTATTTTGTTTATGAGCAGTTTCTTATTAACGTGCTTTTGAAGGAGGGTGTAGAGCACAGCTGCGAGGGGGATAAAGAAGATGATGCCCACGATACCGAAGAGGTTACCACCAATAATTGCAGCCATAAGAGTCCAAAGAGGGCTGAGTCCGACAGAGCTACCAACCACATGGGGATAGATAAACTGATTTTCAACAAACTGAACTACCAGATAAACGATTATACAGGTGATCACCTTATCGGGTGAATCAAGCAGGATAAGGAAAGCTCCGATTGCGCAGGAGGCAAAGGCACCCACATAGGGAACGAAAGCAAAGAAGCTTGTGAGAAAAGCAATCAGCGCGGCATAAGGCAAGCGGAAAATGCTGAATGAAATAAATATCAGCACTCCCAGTATAACCGCCTCTATTGTTTGACCTGAAAGGAACTTTGAGTATGTTTCAACAGAAAGCGCGCCTATTTCGCTGATCTTATCTGTTGTTTCCTTTTTGAGTGTTGCATATAGCAGCTTTTTCATATGTTTTGCAAGATCTTTTTTATCAAGCAGAACATAAACAGAAATAACGAGCGCAAAAATAGTTGTTGAAACACCTGAAACAGTTGTTGTTGCAAAGCCCCAGACGGAAGTGAGCAAGCTTCCCGCTCCAGTAGTCAGAGTTGAGAGAAAACTGTTCAAATTTATGTTTTTAACAAACTCAGTGATTCGCGTTGTATCGATGTTATAGCTGTTGAGCATTGCAATAAGCTCCGGCAACTTAGACTGAATCTGAGCATATATACGCTTCACAGAGGAAACGATCTCAGGCACTGCAAGAGTTACCGCAAGAACGATAACAATTACTATGGATATAAGGGTTAACATCAGGCTTAAAACAGATACAAGCTTTTCCTTATGCTTGAATTCTTTCTTTTTAAATATTTTATTGAAAAGATTTTCAAAGCCCTTCATAGGTACATTAAGAACGAATGCTATTATAAGTCCAACAAATATGGGGAGAAAAATAGCAAAAACTTTACCCGCATAGCTAATAACTGTGGTGAAATTGATCAATGCCGCAAAAAGCGCCACACCAAAAGTGATAAGAATAAGAAGCTTTTTGAAATTTTTATCCATTTTTTATATCCTTCTTTTCTGTTACAATTTGACGAAGGGCATCCATTCGCTTATCAAGCTCTGCACTGAGAGAAGCGCACGTTGCAAGCTCCTGCGCCATTTCTTCTGTGAATTCAAGATCTTTTTTATATCTGAGCTGGTGCTCTAAACTTGCCCAGCAATCCATTGCAATAGTGCGAAGCTGAATTTCAACCTTCATTTTCTTCTTTTCTTTCGCAAGAAAAATCGGAACTTCAACTATAAGGTGAAGACTTCTGTAACCATTGGGTTTGGGATTTTTTATGTAGTCCTTTTTCTGAATGAGAGTTATATCGTCCTGAGACAAAAGCGCGTCAGCAAGGATATAAACATCTTCGGGAAAAGAACATATAACGCGAAGTCCTGCCACGTCATATATATTCTGCTCAACTGCTTCAGCTGTCATAGAAAGATTTTTTCTTTCCATTTTTTCTCTGATACTGTTAACGCTCTTGAGCCTTGTTTTAATAGAGTTTATGGGATTTCGGTCATACTGAAGAGAAAATTCTTCATTAAGGACATTAAGCTTTGTTTCAATCTCCATCATAGCGCAGCGATAATATGCCATAAGCTTGAAAAACTTCTCGCTTTTCTGATGAACTATTTCAAAAAAATCCTCACCCGTCAACTCCAGCTGACGCACAGCGGACTCAAACGCTTCTATTTTTTCGTCTTTTTCGTCTTTCACGGATATCCTGACCTTTGAACATTATTGTACATTATATAGTATAAATCATATTTATAAACTGCGTCTAAACAAATATGAAACTTTTATGTCTTCTGTTTATATCGGGATATATAAACAAAGCCGCCACTACACTGCTCCCGGCAGTTTCAGTGGCGGCTTTTTGCCAAACTAAAATTTATTTGTCTGCTTTTGCGGCATCAATCATTTCGTGAAGAGCATTCAGCGCTTCAGAAAGTGAACCAAGCGAATCTATTAGTCCTGATTCAACAGCTTCTTTGCCCTCAATAAGAGATCCGACATCAGTTGCAATCTGATCCGTTTTCATAAGCATTGCTCTGAAGGTTTGTTCTTCTATTTTTGAATTATCACAAATGAAACGTATTATTCTGTCCTGCATACGCTCAAAATAATAATACGTCTGCGGCACTCCTACCACAGTTCCACTCATACGAACGGGATGTATTGTCATGGTGGCAGAAGGCACAATAAATGATTTTTTTGCGCAAACCGCAAGGGGAACACCTATTGAATGACCACCACCCAGAACAAGAGACACCGTTGGTTTTTTCATTCCTGCCACAAGTTCTGCCAAGGCAAGCCCTGCTTCAACATCGCCTCCCATTGTGTTCAATATGAGTAAAAGACCGTCTATTTCCTTTGATTCTTCAACGGAAACAAGAAGCGGAATCAGATGCTCGTATTTTGTTGCTTTTTGGTCTGATGGAAGAACGTAATGGCCTTCAACCTGCCCTATTACAGACATACAATGAATTGAATACCCTCCGTCCGTTATAACTCCGCCGCTTTCGACTATCTCATCCATCTGTTCACTCCGTTCTTTCTGCTTTTCCATATTAAAAACCGCCTTTCATTTTGGGTTATCTTCCCCTGAAAAGCGGTTTTTATTCATATTATGATATCTGCGTTTTCTTTGATTCTAAAATGGGCAAAATACGCTTCTTCCATTGGTATCCACTCATCAGAAAACCTTTTTGCCATTTTTTCGCCGTTACGGACCAATATCCGCCTCATTTGCTCCCTTTCATCAACATCTGAAAACACCTTCACCTCAGCATAATCGCTGAAAAACGGATGCGCGCTATATGCTCCTTCAACAACAATATATGGGCACTCTCCTATAACATTGGTTTCACCATAATCCATTATGCTGCAATCGAATATTCTGTAGGAAAATTTCTTTCCACTTTTAAGATAGGGCAGTACCTCGTTTTGAAACCTTTCATAGTGAACATTGCCTCCAATCTCGCCAAGCCGATGCGGCAAACGAAGCTGCGGTGGAAGAAAAAAGTGGTCCATATGCACGGTTTGGCTGTTTATAACCGATTCAAGCACCTTCGAAACGGTCGTTTTTCCTGAAGCAGCTTTTCCGTCAATCGAAACGACTTTGGCATTTGCAGAACTTATTTTTTGAAGAACGGGAATAATTCTTGCAATTTCGCTTTTAACCACACGATAATGTGGTTGCTCAGCACACCTATATCTATCACTATGGTGTACAGCTCTTATTCCGCCTTTTAGGTATTCACCGAAAAAGCCTTGAAAACCTTCAACTTCTTCAGCCGCTTCAACAGCATATTCGGCAAACGCCTTCGAAGAATCAGCGCTAATCTCGCCGGAAAGAAGAAATATTTTCCATAGCCAATCCGCGCAAAGCCCTTCTCTTTTCCACGCGCCAAGATTCACACGGCATACCTTATCAGAAATGTTTTCATACAGCGGCTCTTGTGTTGCGCATACTGCTTCAAACTCATTTTCAAAATATTTTCTCGCTCCGTCAACATCAGAAAGAAGATGCTCCGCACCAAAAGCCGCCTGATAGCAAAGCTTTAGCGCATCCTGTGCCTCCATTGACGGATGAAGCTTTCGCTGTTCTCTGAGATAAATCATTGCCCTTCCCTCTTTGCGCCATATTTTTCAGGAATAAGCTTTGCTTTTTTCAAAGCCGCGTAAACCGCAGGGACAAGAACAAGATGTACGATTATACCGGGCAAAGTTCCTACAAAATAGGCTGACACCCAAGCTGATAAAGAATAGCTTCCGGCAGAAAAAATCAAAGCTTTCATAATACCTGCAACAATTCTTCCAACTATCATACTTGTACCCAGGCTGATGTAAATATCAGCATAAAGTTTGCCCGATCTCACATATTTCATAAGCAGACCGCATACAAAGCCATAGACGGCCAATTCCGCCATCATTGACGGCAATATTGCCATTGGAGGCATCTGAGTTATTACGCTTGAAAGCAAAGGCCCCATAAACCCGCATACAGCGCCCCAGACTGAGCCGCACATAAGCGCGCAAAGGAAAACGGGAATATGCATGGGCGAAAACAGATTTGCCGCATTAGGAATTGCGTGAAGCGCAATGGGCAACACCACGCACATAGCTATACACACAGCCGTTGAAATGATCTTCTTAGTTTTTGACATAATTACCTGCTATTCTGAACAGCTGCTCTCTTATTCTTATTTGTTATAAGGAATCTTTACAACAGCCTTTTTAACTTTATCTGACTTATACTTTAATCCGGGACGGTGAGCATCGTGAGGCGCAAAATATGCAAATGAGCCGGGAAGCGCATAAATGCTTGTGATGCTGTCAGTTACGGAATCCATAAACATAAAATCGTCTTCTTCGTTATAAACTCCGCCCTCACACTCGGTTGTGGACTTGCAATCCATTTTTTCGTCACCGGAGAGAACTATCTGAAGGTCAGCATATTTGCGATGAACCTCCCACTTATCTCCTTCAGCATAGGGCTCGTATTCACTGATGTTTATCTTAACACCGGGACAAATTTCATAAGAGCCTTCTTCAAAAGATGCAACATCGTTATTTTTAAGATATTCAGCTACCTGCTTGAATTCGGGCACTACTGACTCGTAAAGGGAAAGATGTTCAATTTTATCAACGATCATTATTTTATACCTCTCTTGTTTTTTCTTCATTATATCACTTGATGGAGAAATTGTAAATATATGATCAAAATAAGCTTTGGAAAATTATAAAACAAACATGCGGCACTTGGCCGCATTTTTATAATTATCAGATTATGCTTTAAAAACAATCTCAACGGTTGTTCCTTCATTGAGCTTGCTGTATAGTGACACTTCTGCGCCGTGATAAGCTGCTCCGTGTTTAACGATAGAAAGGCCAAGACCTGTGCCGCCGATCTCTCTTGAATGACTTTTATCAACACGATAAAATCTTTCAAAAACCCTTGACTGAGCCTCGCGCGGAATACCTATGCCTGTATCCTTAACACTGACAAAAGCTCTTCCTTCGCGCTTTCCTACAGTTAGTTCAACCGAACCGTTCTTCTTGTTATATTTTATGGCGTTATCACAAAGATTATAAAGCATTTCACTGAGAATGGGAGCAATTCCTTCAACAACGGCGCTTTCTCCTATGAGCTTGAATTCAACACCGCTTTTTGCTATAACGTGGCGAAGACGTGTTTTTACCTCCTTTGCCACAAGAAGCAGGTCAACAGGCTCTTTTTCAAGGGGAATACTGTTTTCATCCAGCTGTGACAGCTTGATTATATCATTAACAAGGTTTATAAGTCTGCCTGCCTCGTTATGAATGTTTTCAGCAAAGCCTGCCACGTCCTCTGGTTTGACAATACCGTTCATCATAATTTCAGAAATTCCCGAAATTGAGGTGAGCGGCGTTTTTAATTCGTGAGAAACGTTTGACGTGAACTCTTGGCGCATTGATTCTCTTGCCGCTTTTTCAGTTATATCAACCACGAATATAAGCGCGCCCGAAATTTTTCCATCAACAACAACGGGGTTTGTGAACACCTGATATACATTTTCGCCGTGCTTCAATTCAAACTCGCATCTGCTGCCGGCAAGAGCACCTTTGACAGCATTTTCAAATTCCTCACCTTCGTGAGCCTTATATACGCTGACACCATATTCCAATCCATTACTCTCAAAGAGAGTTTTTGCACTTTTATTGTATGTTATGATATCTGCTGAGTTATCAATAACAACAAGCGCTTCACCCATATTTTCGGTTATATCCTCAAATTCCTGTTTCCGAAGCTTAAGGTCGTCAAGCTGCAAGGTTATGAGCTCGTTTTGCCTTTTGATTCTATGAAGCAAAGGAGATAATTCAACATATTCATCCCTTACCTGAGGATCCTCAAGGTTAATATTATTTATTGGGCGCACTATCTTGCGCGACAGAGCTTTAGCAAGAATTACGGAAAATATAATAACTATTAACAGCGCTGTAGCCACTATCCACAAGCTCTGCAGCATAACCGCCCATATGGTTCCGTGAGCTGAAGAAACAATAATTTTGCTGCCATCCTCCAACTGCACCTCTGAGGTTATATAGTTTACAAGCAGGCTGTTTTCTCCGTCAGTCGTACCTGTACTATACAATTGGTTACCATCTCCGTCAACCCAGAGAATATCAACATTTCTCTCTATTTGCTCCAGATATTCCAACCCATATTCTGCTACACCAAAGGAAATGATCTCGGCTTCTGTTATTACTTCATCGTTAAACTGCGTTTCAAAATATCTAAATATGATAACAGGCATCAGCACAGCGCTCACAAGAAAGGCAACAATGGAAACAGCCAGAATACTGCGAAAGATCTTCTTCGTCATTTATCGCTCACCTTATAACCGATACCGCGAACGGTTTCAATATATTCACCCGCCGCGCCCAGCTTTGTTCTGAGGGTTCTTATATGTACGTCGACAGTTCTGTTTTCTCCGTCAAACTCAAATCCCCATATCCTCTGGAGAATCTGATCTCTTGTGAAAACCGTTCCTCTGTTCTGAATCATCAGGCATAGCAATTCAAACTCTTTAAAAGTGAGAGTGACATCTCTGCCGGAAACCCGAACGATATGCTTTTCAGGGCAAACATACAATTCTCCCACCGAATATTCACTGCGGTCAGCTTCGCTGCCCACTCTTCTGAGAATAGCCTTTATTCTCGACATAAGCTCCATCATACCGAAAGGCTTTGAAATATAGTCGTCTGCTCCGGAATCAAGACCGATAACCTTATCATATTCAGTTGATTTTGCAGTCAGCATAATAACAGGCATAGCTGAAGTTTTAGGCTTTTCTCTGAGCTTTTTCAGAATATCAAGTCCGTCTTCCTCGGGAAGCATTATATCAAGCAACAAAAGAGAAGGAATTTCTTCCTCCATAGCGCGCCAGAATTCAGAAGGACGCTCAAAGCCTTTTGTTTCATAGCCTGAATTGTTAAGCGCATAGCAAACAAAATTGCGTATGCTTTCGTCGTCTTCAAGAAGATATATCATAATAACCTCCCAATAAGGTTTATTGTTTGTATTTTCTATGCTCTCCTGTAATGGAATATTCCACCCACTCAGCAACATTGGTTGCGTGGTCGCCAACTCTTTCCAGATATTTTGCAATCATAAGCAGGTCAACATAATACCCGCCGTTTTCGCTATCGGAAACTATTTTGCAAATAAGTTCTTTTTTGATATCATAGAACCAATTATCTACAACCTCGTCATACTCAATGACCTTCCTTGCTAATTCTACATCACGAGTTACAAAAGAGTCAACACTTTCGTTAACCATTTTTACAGTTTCCGTTGCCATTTTTCGCAAATGAGCCTCTTCAACGCTAGGTTCTATATCAACTATGTGAACCACTATGTCTGCAATATCGCAAGCCTGGTCGCCAATCCTCTCCATATCTGAAATCATTTTCAGCGCAGCAGATATTTCTCGAAGATCTCTCGCAACAGGCTGTTGCTGCATAAGTAAACGCATACACTGCTGCTCAATCTCTCTTTCCTTATCATCTATTGCATCATCAGACAGAGTAATATTTTGCATCGCTTCATTTCTTCTTGCAAGAGGAGCTATGGCATCTGCAATGGCTTTTTCACAAAGCTCACCCATAACAACAAGCTTATTGTGCATCTCAACAAGCTGACAGTCAAATTTTTTTCTCATCATCCAAACCTTCCTGTTATATAATCTTCGCATCTTTTATCTTTTGGCATAGAAAACATATCCACCGTCGGAGCAAACTCAACTACCTCGCCAAGAAGGAAAAATGCTGTTTTATCAGAAATTCTGGCTGCTTGCTGCATATTATGGGTGACCATAACTATAGTATAATCTTTTTTCAGCTCCAATGCAAGCTCTTCTATTTTAGACGTTGAAATCGGGTCAAGCGCAGATGTAGGCTCGTCCATAAGAAGTACCTCAGGCTTCACTGCAAGGGCTCTTGCTATGCAAAGACGTTGCTGTTGTCCCCCGGACATTTCAAGTGCACTTTTTTTCAGTCTATCCTTCACGTCATCCCATAAAGCTGCATTACGAAGTGCTTCTTCAACTATTTCATCCAACTTCTGCTTTGAACGTATACCGTGTGTACGTGGTCCGTAAGCTATATTATCATAAATAGACATTGGAAAAGGGTTGGGCTTCTGAAACACCATACCAACTCGGCGGCGAAGCAAATTCACGTCAATATTGCCAAAAATATTCTCTCCTCCAAGTAGAATCTCTCCGGTTATCTTACAATCGGGTATAAGATCATTCATTCTGTTAAGCGTTTTGAGAACAGTGGATTTTCCGCAACCAGATGGCCCGATAAATGCAGTTATCTCATTTTCAGGTATCTGCATATCAATATTCTTTATCGCGTGAAATTCGCCATAATAAAGATCCATATTTTTTATTTCAATCTTACTCATAAATGCTCCTTAAATTTTGGATATCCTTTTTGCAAGCGCGCTTGACGCTGCGTTTATCCCTATAACTACAACAAGCAAAACCACGGCTGTTGCATACGCTTGATTTGTATATAACCCCTCGCTGAGCAAGCAATACATATGAACTGAAAGTGTTCTTGCGCTATCTGTAAGACTTACAGCAGTCTGTGAGCCTGTGCCTGAGGTATAAATAAGTGCTGCAGTTTCTCCCACGATTCTTCCGATTGCGAGAATAACTCCTGAAAGAATACCCGGCATTGCCGAAGGAACTATTAATTTGAATATAGTTCTCAGCCTTCCTGCACCAAGGCCAAAGCTTCCCTCTCTGTATGAAACGGGGACTGCCAACAATGCCTCTTCAGTAGTTCTGACAATAACCGGAAGAACCATTATCGCAAGGGTTATAATTCCTGCCGCAAGACTGTATCCCCAACCAAGTGCAAGCACAAATGCAAAATATCCGAAAAGTCCGTAAACGATAGATGGGATTCCCGTGAGCGTTTCAGTAGTTACTCTGATAAGCTTTACTATCAAACTGCTTTGGCGAGAGTATTCAACAAGATATATTGCTGCAAAAACTCCTAAGGGTACTGCTATGAGCAGAGTCAGTACTGTTATCTCCACAGTGTTTATTATAGCAGGGAGCATCGAGACGTTTTTCGTGGTATACTCCCACTGAAACAATGAAGGCGTCAAATTGGGAACACCTCGAATAAGTATATATCCCACAATAAAAAGCAGCATTGCAACTGTTATAACTGCTGCCACGTATATCAATACTTTTACAATCTTGGATATTGGATTGCTTAAGGGCTTTATTTTAAGCTTCATTTGTTTTTAACCCCTTGTTTCATTTCGTTTCCCTTAATGCAAGAAAAACTGAGATTTATGATCATTATGAATACAAACAAAACAACTGCAGTTGCAATAAGAGCATCAAGATGAAGACCTTCTGCATAAGCCATTTCAAGCACGATATTAGCCGTCATAGTTCTGATGCCGGAGAAAATCGTCTTCGGGAATACTGTCTGATTGCCTATTATCATAACCACCGCCATCGTTTCACCGATAGCTCTGCCCACACCAAGAATTATTCCTGACAAAATACCTGATCTTGCTGCAGGGAAAACAGATGCAAAAATACTTCTTTCCTTAGTTGCACCGAGCGCAAGAGAGCCTTCAAAATATGAAATGTCTGCCGACTTCAGCGCTGATTCCGTTGTGCTGATTATAGTTGGCAAGATCATTAGTCCTAAAACAATCGATGCTGTTAGCATGCCTTTTCCGCTTGTGTCAGAGAGTATCTGCATTATAGGAACGATCACCACAAGCGCAAAAAATCCATATACTATTGAAGGTATACCTGCAAGTAAGTTAACAGCAGGTTTTACAAATCTGTACACCTTAACAGGACAGTATTTATAAAGAAAAACTGCAGTCAATATTCCGATGGGAGCACCAATCACCATGGCTCCTGCTGTTACATATATGCTGCCCACTATCATGGGAAGAATCCCAAATAGCTGCTGTGTTGGTTTCCACTTAGTTCCAAATATAAACTTAAGGGGACCTATTTCCGCTATTGCCGGCACTCCTCTGGCAAAAAGGAAGATGCAAATTGCTGCAACCGCCGCAACAGAGCATAATGCGCAAAGCAGAAAAACTACTTTCATTATTTTCTCTTTTGCCTTGTTCAAAGGTTCACAACCTTTCTTGAATATCACGGATGGCGTGTTTTAATACACGCCTTTCCGCTTTACATTTTTTATTCTACTATTTCAGACCAATCTGTGATCTCGCCTGTAAAGATATTTTTGATCTGCTCACTTGTGAGAGCCTCAACTGTGTTCTCAACATTGACCACAACTGCAATGCCGTCAACTGCGATAGTTGCACTTGTGAGTGTTTCCTTTTCACTATCCTTAAGATTTCTTGAAGCCATACCGATATCACAAGCTCCTTCAATGGTGCTTGTCATACCTGCTGAAGAACCTGTCTGCTGAACGTCAAACTCAACACCGGGATTAAGTTCACAATAAGCTTCAAGCAAAACCTCAGCAACGGGACCAACAGATGTGGACCCTGCAAGCGAAATTTTACCGCTGAGTCCTGACGCCTTATATTTTTCATTTGTGTCTACAGAAATATAACCTTCTTCCTCAACGATTTTCTGTCCTTCTTCACTTAGAACAAATTTGAGAAAATCCTTTGCTACTTCAGAAAGCCCATTCTCCTTGTAAGCAAGATTAAAGTTTCTGGAAACCTTATAAGTACCGTTTTTTACGTTTTCCGCTGTAGCATTAACACCGTCTACTGCCAGTACCTTCACTTCATCTGAAATCGAACCGAGAGAAACATATCCGATAGCTCTCTTGTTTCCTGCAACGCTGGTGAGCATAACTGAGGTTTTTTCTGTGATCTCTGCAACTTCATAGATTTCTTCTATTTCAAAAAGTTCAACAAATGCATCTCGTGTGCCTGATCCTTCCTCGCGGCTGATAACTGTGATCTCCCCGCTGATTGAACCGTCTTGATTGTCGTTTGAGTTGCTGCAGGAGACAAGTCCTGTCAGAAGCATTGCTGCCATAAGTACTGTTGCAATTAATTTTTTCATTTTTATTACCATCCTTGGTTATTATTTATACCTTTGCGGTACGTCAATATTGTAGTTTTACCTTGTTAAATCGCCAATCTCAAAACGGTAAAAAATAAAAAAAATTTCAGTTGTTTTTGTTAAGATCTTTGCACAAATTTTAAAACTGGGTTAAATCTCAAAAGCAAATATTATCAAAAAATACAAACAACACATTTTATGAAAACACAACTTTCTTAACACACAAAAAGCTGTTGCAAAAATGCAACAGCTTTTAATTCAGCAAAATATTCAAATTTTCAATAAATTTATGGGACTTCGATAGACTGTTTTTATCTTATTCCATTGCATCAGGGTCGAGGCCCATCTGGCGCATAACCTTTTCGTTAAACTCTTTGGCTGTGTTATAACCCATTTTCTTCTGGCGGTTATTCATTGCGGCTGTTTCTATTACCACGGCAAGGTTACGGCCGGGCTGAACGGGAATTGTAAGTGAGGGAATCTGAACTCCCATTATATCCGTATAAGTTTCGTCAAGTCCGAGACGCTCATACATCTTACCCTTTTCCCAATGCTCAAGATTTACTACAAGATTTATCTTTTCTGTGAGCTTGACTGAGCCCATACCGAACAAGCGGCGCACGTCTACGATTCCGATACCGCGAAGCTCTATATAGTGACGGATGATCTCAGGCGCCTGGCCGAGAATCGTGATTGCTGAAACCTTACGAAGCTCAACCGCATCGTCTGCAATAAGACGGTGACCGCGCTTGATAAGCTCAATTGCAGTTTCACTTTTACCAACGCCTGAATCGCCTGTGATGAATACACCTTCTCCGTAGATCTCAATGAGAACGCCGTGGCGGGTTATCATAGGAGCAAGCTGAAGGTTAAGGTAGGAAATGAGCGCAGAAGTAAGCTCGCTTGTGCTCTGCTCTGTGCTGAGCAAGGGCACGCCGTATTTTTGCGCCATTTCTTCAGTAACTTCACTTACGTGGATATTATGCGCGCAAACCACCGCAATGGGATGCTTTGAAAAAAACGCCTCAAGATGTTCTCTCTTTTTATCTGCATCAAGGCTCTCAATATACGCATCCTCTGTGAGACCAACAACCTGTATACGTTCGGCGTCAAAAATATCGTAAAATCCTGCAAGCGGCAAACCGGGACGGGTTACGTCCTTTTTATGAATAATCAGTTTTTCCGGATCGTCAGGAACATAGTTGATATTAAGGTTGAGCTGCTTTATTATCGCTGCCAGCGTTACTGTTGGTGTTGCCATAGCTATCTCCGTTCTACTAATATTCTTATATATTATGATACCACAATATCCAAATTTTTCAAGGCAAAAAAATAAAATTCATCAAAACAGAGAATTTTGGTGCAATTATTCAGCATATTATACAACACGATATATTGGGATTACCCCTTGACTTTATCACAAGATATAGTGTATAATGATTGTACTGCCGCATTCGGTACATTATGTAGTATAACACAAACAATATATAGTTAAGGAAGAGGAGAAGAAATGAGAGTTATTAAAAGAAACGGTACAGAAGTTGAATTTGACATAACGAAGATCATCACTGCTATTACAAAAGCGAATGAAGCAATTGAAGAAGAAGCAAGACTCACTCCTATGCAGATCCGCCGCATAGCAGAAGCTGTTGAGCTTAGCTGCATCCGCCTTAACCGCGCACCTGAAGTTGAAGAAATTCAGGATATGGTTGAGAAGCAGATCATGGCGCACGGAGCATATGAGGTTGCTAAAAAGTATATCACGTATCGCTACACAAGAAATCTGGTTCGTCGTTCCAACACAACTGACGATAAGATCCTCAGTCTAATTGAATGCTGCAATGAAGAGGCTAAGCAGGAAAACGCTAACAAGAACCCCACAGTTAACAGCGTTCAGAGAGACTATATGGCAGGCGAAGTGAGCCGCGACCTTACAAGCAGACTTCTTCTTCCCGAAGAAATCGTTAAAGCTCATGAGGAAGGCATCATCCACTTCCACGACACTGACTACTACGCTCAGCATATGCACAACTGTGACCTTGTTAACCTTGAAGATATGCTCCAGAACGGCACTGTTATTTCCGGCACTATGATCGAGCGTCCCCATAGCTTCTCAACAGCTTGTAACATTGCAACTCAGATCATTGCTCAGGTTGCAAGTAACCAGTACGGCGGTCAGTCTATCTCACTTACACACCTTGCTCCCTTCGTTCAGGTCAGCCGTGAAAAGATCCGCGCAACCGTTGCAAAAGAACTTGAATTGATGGAAACTCAGCTTACAGATGAAAAGTTCAACGAGATCGTTGAACTGCGCCTCAGAGATGAAATTCGCCGCGGTGTTCAGACAATTCAGTATCAGGTTGTAACACTTCTTACAACAAACGGTCAGGCTCCCTTTATCACCGTATTTATGTATCTCGGTGAAGCAAAGAATGAGCAGGAAAAGAAGGACCTTGCAATCATTATTGAAGAAACTCTTCTCCAGCGCTGCCAGGGCGTTAAGAATGAAGATGGGGTTTATATCACTCCCGCATTCCCCAAGCTTATCTACGTTCTTGAAGAACAGAATATCCATGAAGATTCTCCCTATTGGTACCTTACAGAGCTTGCAGCTAAGTGCACAGCTAAGCGTATGGTTCCCGATTACATCTCTGAAAAGAAGATGCTTGAATTAAAGGTTGACAAAAACGGCGACGGACATTGCTACACATGTATGGGTTGCCGCAGCTTCCTTACACCTTACGTTGACGAAAACGGCCAGCCTAAGTATTACGGCCGATTCAATCAGGGCGTTGTTACAATCAACCTCGTTGACGTGGCACTTTCTTCCGGCGGAAATATTGAAAAGTTCTGGAAAATATTTGACGAGCGTCTTGAGCTTTGCCATCAGGCTCTGCTCTGCCGCCATGAGCGCCTTAAGGGAACTCTTTCCGATGCTGCTCCTATTCTCTGGCAGCACGGCGCCCTTGCAAGACTTGAAAAGGGCGAGCCCATTGATAAGCTCCTCTTCGGCGGATACTCCACGATCTCCCTCGGCTATGCAGGTCTTTACGAGTGCGTTAAGTATATGACAGGCAAGAGCCACACAGATCCTTCTGCAACTCCTTTCGCTCTCAGCGTTATGCAGTACATGAACGACGCTTGCAAGAAGTGGAAGGAAGAACACAAGATCGACTTCAGCCTCTACGGCACTCCCCTTGAATCCACAACATATAAATTCTCCAAGTGCCTCCAGAAGCGCTTCGGTATAGTTCCCGGCATCAACGATAAGGGATATATTACAAACAGCTATCACATCCACGTTACAGAAGAAGTTGACGCCTTCACAAAGCTTGCTTTCGAAGCTCAGTTCCAGGCACTTTCCCCCGGAGGAGCTATCAGCTACGTTGAAGTTCCCAATATGCAGCAGAACATTCCCGCAGTTCTTCAGGTTATGAAATTCATCTATGATAACATTATGTACGCTGAACTTAATACCAAGAGCGACTACTGCCAGTGCTGCGGTTGGGACGGCGAGATCGCAATTGAAGAAGAAGACGGAAAGCTTATCTGGAAATGCCCTAAGTGCGGTAACACAGATCAGTCCAAGATGAACGTTGCTCGCCGCACATGCGGTTACATTGGAACTCAATATTGGAATCAGGGCAGAACACAGGAAATTAAAGAAAGAGTACTGCACCTGTAATGAACTATTGTACAATTAAAACCTGCGATATAGCAAACGGAGAGGGAGTTCGCACCTCCCTTTTCGTTTCAGGTTGCACAAACCATTGCGAAGAATGCTTTCAGCCTCAGACATGGGACTTTGAATACGGCGAACTTTTTACAAAAGAGGTTGCCGATAAGATAATCGAAAGCATCAAGCCTTTTTACGTTAACGGACTTACACTCCTTGGCGGTGAACCTTTTGAACCTAAAAACCAAAAGGAGCTCGTTCCCTTTCTGCGCCGCGTCAGAGAAGAATGTCCCGATAAAAATATCTGGTGCTTTACAGGGTTCACGCTTGATAAAGAACTTTGGGTTGACGGCTCATATCCCCGATGCGAGCATACAGATGAAATGCTTTCCATGATAGATGTGCTCGTTGATGGCCGATATGTTAAAGCCCTCCACGATATATCACTGCGTTTCAGAGGCTCCTCAAACCAAAGAATAATTGATCTCAAAAAAACTATACCCACACACGAAATAGTTCTTTGGGACAAGTAAGATATGATAGAAATACCTGGGGGAAACTTTTTGAGGAAAAGTTCTCCCCCAGACCCCTTTCAAAACCTTTTCGCAGAAAATCCCCGTCCATCCCCACAAAAGTGGGGTGGGACGGGGATCTTTTACAAAGAGGTTTGGGGGAGGGTGCCGGGGTTCCCCGAAGCGAGCTTGTCGAGCTTTGGGGGTTCACGGTTCGGGAGGAGACCTTTCCTTAAAAGGTCCCTCCCAAGTATCCTGTCATATCTTTCTTGCCTCAATGTAGTATCGTTTGCTTTTAGCTTCGCCCATAGAGAATGTTTTTCTGGGGAGAGAACCGTTTTCTGCAACGTAAGAAAGAAGGTCATCCTTTTCTATACCGTTACAAAGAAAAGCAACAGTGTTTTCCATTTTTGAAAGCTCTATAGTATCTTCAACTCCGTGAATATAGTCGCACTCAGCCTCAGGATGAGATTTAAGATATTCATCAATAAAGATCTGCAGGCATCCGATATCAATAGGATGAACATCGGGGAAAAATACCTCTCTGCGTTCACCGTTCACATATGCGTCCATTTTTCTTCCGTTATCGGGAAGGCTTGCAAGCAATGCTTCAACATCGACATTTTTAACAATTCTGTAGATGGGCTCAAACTCAATGGAGCTCTCGTGAATGTTCACTATCTCACAAAGAGCATATCTTGCAGGATGGGTTTCTGCTCCCTCTCCAAACTGTTCCTTAAGTTCTTCATAATACGTTTTAGCACCGGCAAGAGAGTGATTACCATCACCAACCGCATAAGACGCGCCGGTCTTTGACGCTTCATATTCAGCAACAAGCCCACAAAGCTTCATAAGATTATCGCCCTCAAGCTTGTAGCCCGTGATTGAACCACCACCTGCCATAAGTGTGAAAGCGTAAAGCTTTTCGGCAGTTTTTTTCGCTTCCTCCATAAAACTCATAATACGGTCTTCAATATCATCATAGAAAACCATAATATGAGGCAGCTCCATAGAAGCAAAGCGTCGGATGTTAACTCGGGGAGGAATACGAGAAAGCACCGTTTCTTCCGTTGCACAAACAAGAGGCTTGTTTTCAAATCTGTAGTCGTACTTTTCAAGGTCAATAGCACCCACAATACCGCGACGAAGCTTCCCATCGGGCAGAATACGCTCAACATAGATCATAGCGCCTTTATGGCTCTTGAGCTTTTCAGGCACTGATACCATTGAAGATGCAACGACCTTCTTATGCTCAGCCTCTTTGTCAGTTTCAAGATACGCCTCGGGCAAAACAAGAGAATATGAAGACATAGCATCACCAACAAAGCTGTCCACATCATTCCAATACTCTCTCTGGCTTGTGAACTGATCACAAGCGATTATCGCCCACTTTTGCCAAGCAGGATCATTTATATCAAAATCGGGCAGAAGAATATCTGCAGGAACAAAAATATTTTCTTTCATAATCAGTATAACCTTTACAAAATAATATGTTATATTATAACTCACCGAAGGAGATATGTCAACGCAGATGAACAGCTAAAAAAAACGAAAAAATCAAAAAAAGGTGTTGACAAACAACATTGATGATGGTATACTAAGCAAGTCGATGGCCCGTTGGTCAAGCGGCTAAGACACCGCCCTCTCACGGCGGAAACGGGGGTTCGATTCCCCCACGGGTCACCAGAAAAAAGCACTTGCTTCAGCAAGTGCTTTTTTTCAATGAAATAAATCCCGCCGGGCTTTGTGAAATATCGCTTACGCGATATGAAATAGCTGTCGCTATGAAATACGCTGCGGCGTATTAGGGATTTATTTTATTTCACATTTTGCCCCCCAAGGCAAAATATTTCATAATCCTAATGGATTATTTCATATTGCATAGCAATATTTCATTAAATACGATATAATATCTGCAGGGGTGACGATTTTGAAAGAGAATACTATTCAAACAAATCTCACTTAAAATCACTTTGCCCTGAATGCGCTAACATTTTATATGGTTACCCACGATGCGACCACATTTTTGTTGATGGAAGATGTAAATTGTGCTATTGGAATGGAAACCATAGCAAGTATGTTTCATCTGTTGTAGTCAAAAATAACAAGTAAAAGACACGCTTCAGCGTGTCTTATTTATTTGGTGATTAGTGATAAAAGATAAAACCACCGCTATACAGCGGCGGTTTTTGTTATTTTATATCTTCAACAATTTTTTCGGGAGGATTATCAAGCTGCCAAGGGTCTTTCAGAATATTCTTAAACATCTTAAGACCTGATGCATAATAAAATCCGTCCGCTATACGCTCATCACAAGAGAAAGTGAAATCCACTGTCTGATCTTTATAAACAGAGCCGTCAGGGTTGACTTTGTATTCTCTCTTTTTCTTACCAAAAGCGATAAATACAGGGCAGGTTCCAAAATCATACAGATGATGATATATGGGAGGAATGCCCAAGCCTGCCATTGATGTTATGAACAGTGAACAATGGAAAGGACTTATTTTGAGAAGAATTTTCGGAAGGAGACCATAATAATCAAGAGTTCTCAAAAACATTATTACAAAACGAAGAAGGAATCCGGGAATATAGCTGAGACCTCCTGCAATACGGTCAAAATCTCCGCCGGGCTCGTTTCTGTATTCTTCAATTGCAGAGTTGAGCTGCTCATAAAGATCCTTTATTGTTGCATCGGGCATAAGATTTATTTTTACAACCGTGTCAGGAGATTCCAGATTCATCTCTTTTTTGATTGTGATTGCAATCTCTATGCTCTTTCTTGTCCAGACTCAGTGTCCTCGGATAAATCTGTTCAATTGAGGACGCTGAGAAATGAGACGAACATATGCCGCAAGCAAAACGTGCATATAGCTCATATTTGTCATTCCTTCAGCCTGCTTTTCTTTTACGTACTTATCTATCTTGGCAACCGAAATAGTGTCTCTCATAAGATTCATTGAACCTATACGGTTTGTCATAATATACGGAGTTAAAACGGACATTGGGGACAGCCCTTTAACCTTGCGCATATCCTTTACTTTCGCCATAAAAAATATCCTCTCTTTCACGACTGTTTATGCCGTTTAGGGTTACTTATCTTTTACACATTGTTTATTTTACCACAATGTTCATAGATTGTAAATAATTATAGTTGAATTTGTTCGAAATTTGTTGTAATTACAAGAAGTTTTAAAAAATTCCACGAAAATTTGTATATTAATTAAAAAAAGGAGGTATCAACCTCCTTTTTTATCAGTCTGCGTATGTATAAAGTTCGCCGCACTCAAAATATTTTGCGCTGATTCCCTTATCACTATAGTTTGCATTAATATTATCAGCAAGATCCGCCATTCCATCGCGCTCACTGCCTGCGTGTCCAAGAATGATAAGAGTTTTCTGAGCACCCATCTGCGCAAGGTCGCGGATAGGCTCTCCGTCATACCACTCGCATACTTCTCCCGCAATTGCAACCTCATGATCGTCTGTTCTCAGCGCTGTGTAGGGATCACTGCCTCTCGCGCCAAGGCTAAGATTGAGACGAGTTACTTCACCATCACGTCTGCCAACTATTCTGGGATGCTTGAGACCAAGCTTTTCAGAAATCTCTTTTGCTATCTGAAGCGGAGTTTTGGGCTCATCAAGCACGAAATCCATATCTCCATTAAAAGTACCCTTCCACTCCAGATGCGCTATAAAGCTTTCGCCAATTTTATCCCCTGCTCTGAAATGAGTTGAATCGTGCCAACGGTAAACTGTGAGTCCTGCTTCATCAAGGAGCTTCATTTTAGCGCGGCTAAGCTCGGTTTCTCTTTCATCATCAAGGTGAGAACCAAATGTTGGCTCATGCGTTATAAGCAACTGCGCACCCCATTCTCCTGCTGCGCGAATAACATCAGGAGTAGCTGTGAGGCAGGTTGCAACCTTTGTAACTTCCGCATCGGGATCACCGTATTTAAGTCCGTCAACGCACCATCCGTCTCTGCATTCCAGAAATTCAACGCCTATGATATCATTCATTATCTCATAAATTTTCATATTCAGACCCGTCCTTTCATATCTAAAAACAGTATACCACAATATCGAACCATCTTCAAGAATATAAAACCAAAAACCGTGGCGAGCCACGGTTTTTTCAGTTGTCTTTATCATTCAAATTTTCAATTGCCACTCGAACTGCTTCTATAACAAAGGCAGAAAATGTGCAGTTTGTACCTTTTATGGAATCTTCAACCTGTTTTATAACTCCATATGTCGATCGTATATATGATATGGATTTATATGATTTTTCCTTATATCCGCCAATTGAACATATTCCTTTAAAATTTGCAATTACAGAGAGAAATAAATGGATGATACGTAATGTTGATATACTTATTTCTCTCTGTAATTAGCAGTTACGGCGGTGCAGCTAAAGCATTAAATTATGCCAAACATTTGGGAAAAGATATAATATCAGTCTATGATAACAATGAAATATGAACAGCTACAAGCAAAAATAAAAGTGGTTTTCTTTCGAAAACCACTTTTTATTTTTAATACATGCCGCCCATGCCGCCTGCTGCAGGAGCAGGAGCTTCAGGCTCGGGCTGGTTTACAACAAGAGCCTCTGTTGTGAGAACTGTTGCTGCAACGCTTGCTGCATTCTGAAGTGCGCTACGTGTTACCTTTGCAGGGTCTACAATACCGCTTGAGATCATATCGCAATATGTTTCTGTGTAAGCATCAAAGCCGTAACCAACCTTTGCAGCTGCACGGATGTTGTTTACAACAACGGAGCCTTCAAAGCCTGCATTTTCAGAGATCTGACGAACGGGAGCTTCGAGAGCCTTGAGAACGATCTTAACGCCTGTCTTTTCATCGCCTTCAACTGTTTCGAGAAGCTTTTCAACTGCGGGAATAACGTTGATAAATGCTGTGCCGCCGCCTGCTACGATACCCTCTTCAACTGCTGCGCGAGTTGCGTTGAGAGCATCTTCAATGCGGAGCTTCTTTTCCTTCATTTCTGTTTCTGTTGCTGCACCAACCTTGATAACTGCAACACCGCCTGCAAGCTTAGCAAGGCGTTCCTGAAGCTTTTCACGATCGAAATCGCTTGTTGTTGTTTCGATACCCGCCTTGATCTGAGCGATTCTACCCTTGATCTCTGCAGGATCACCGAAGCCGCCAACGATGATTGTGTTATCCTTGTTAACCTTAACCTGTCTTGCCTGACCGCACTGAGCGATTGTTGCATCCTTCAGTTCAAGGCCAAGCTCGCTTGTGATAACTTCTCCGCCTGTGAGGATAGCGATATCACGAAGCATTTCCTTACGTCTGTCACCAAAGCCGGGAGCCTTGATAGCAACGCAGGAGAATGTGCCGCGAAGCTTGTTGAGAACAAGAGTTGTGAGAGCCTCGCCTTCAACGTCTTCAGCAATGATAACAAGCTTTCTGCCATTCTGAACAACCTGCTCAAGCACGGGGAGAATGTCCTGAACGTTAGTTATCTTCTTATCTGTGATGAGAACGAGAGCATCGTCCATAACAGCTTCCATCTTATCTGTGTCTGTTGCCATATAGGGAGAGAGGTAACCGCGGTCAAACTGCATACCTTCTACAACCTCGCAATATGTTTCGGCAGACTTGGATTCTTCAACTGTGATAACGCCGTCGCTTGTAACCTTTTCCATAGCGTCAGCAATGAGAGTGCCGATAACATCATCACCTGCAGAAATTGTACCAACACGTGCGATATCGGATGTGCCGTTAACCTTCTGAGAGTTAGCTGTGAGAGCTTCAACTGCCTTGTTAACCGCCTTCTGAATACCCTTTCTGATGATGATGGGGTTAGCGCCTGCAGCAACGTTCTTCATACCCTCGTGGATGAGAGCCTGTGCCAGAAGAGTTGCAGTTGTTGTACCGTCTCCGGCTGCGTCGTTTGTTTTTGTAGCAACTTCGCGAACAAGCTGTGCGCCCATATTTTCGCTTGCGTTTTCAAGCTCAATTTCCTTTGCGATCGTAACACCGTCGTTTGTAATCAGAGGTGTGCCAAACTTTTTATCAAGAACAACGTTTCTGCCCTTGGGGCCCATTGTGATCTTAACTGTGTCAGCCAGTTTATCAATACCTGCAAGAAGAGCGTTTCTTGCATCAGAACCGTAAAGAATATCTTTTGCCATAATAATTTGTCTCCTAACCTAATAAAATATATTATTCAACGATTGCAAGAATGTCAGCCTGGCGAACGATATTATATTCGCATCCGTCAGCCTTAACCTCTGTGCCTGCGTACTTGCCAACGATGACATGGTCGCCAACTTTAACAACCATTGCGATCTCCTTGCCGTCAACTACACCGCCGGGGCCAACTGCAACAACTTCTGCAACCTGGGGCTTCTCCTGAGCTGTGCCGGGGAGAATGATACCTGTTTTTGTTGTTTCTTCAACCTCTACCGCTTTGATTACCACGCGGTCGAAAAGGGGTTTGAGAGTCATAATGTTCCTCCTGTATTGTAGTGTTTTAACACTTATATTTTAATTTGTCGAATTAGCACTCAAAAAC
>JAGAPL010000043.1 GCA_017623255.1 Clostridia bacterium | reverse complement strand
CCGGCAACTCAGTCTTAAAAAACGGCAACTTGTGTTTCAGGATATTGCAAAGGAAAAAGCCTTGTGTTAATATGGGGTCAAGAGGTGATGGTGGAGCTGATAGTTGATTGTTGCAAGGATATCCTCACGAGTGATGTGAGTGGGGCAGAGCTCAGCCATTCTGCGCTTTGCGATAGCCTTGATTTCATCAGCATCGCCTGCTGCTTCTTCGATGATCTCACGAAGAACGCCAAACTGAACCATTTCTCTGGAGCCAACGTCCTGAAGGCCGTAGCCGAGAACGTCTTCTGCATAAACAGCGCCGTTTGTGAATACCTTCACTTCGCTGCCGTCGTCCATGCGCAGATAAACAGTGTCAACGCAAGCGTGCTCAATTGCGAGAGCCTCGTCACGAGTGAGGCGATGGCCTTCCTCGAACATAAGCTCGCCTGTGAGAGCGTTTGCAACGGGACGGTTCAGAACGAAGCCGCTGATTCTGTTGCCGAGAGCAAGCTTTTTGTCATATTTATATCTACCAACGGGGTAGAGGTCGTATCTCTTTGCATCGAAGAAGAGATTATTGAGAAGGATCTCAGCGCTTTCAACGATTGCAGGCTCACCGGGACGGAGCTTCTTGTAGATCTCCTTGAGAGCTTCATCGCGAATGGAAGAGCCTTCTTCAATAGCGAGAGCTTCACAGTCGTCTTTTTCAAGAGTAGCTGCGAGGATGGACTCGTCGCCGAAGAATTCCTTGATCTGCGCAGGAGTTTCGATTCCGAGAGCACGGATAAGGATAGTAACAGGGAGCTTGCGGTTCTTGTCAATACGAACATAGTAAACATCGTTTGCGTCTGTTTCATATTCAAGCCAAGCGCCTCTGTAGGGGATAACAGTTGCGGAGAATGTGCGCTTACCGGACTTATCGATAGCGCTATCATAGTAGATACCGGGGGAACGAACGATCTGAGAAACGATAACTCTCTCGGAACCGTTTATAACGAAGGTACCTGTTTCTGTCATGAGCGGGAAATCGCCCATGAATATATCAGACTGCTTAACCTCACCTGTAAGTCTGTTAGTGAGACGAACAGAAACCTTGAGGGGAGCTGCGTAGTTAGCGTCACGCTCCTTGCATTCTTCTACGGGATATTTGGGCTCTGCATCAAATGAGTAGCCGACAAACTCAATAAAGAGATTGCCTGTGTAGTCAGTGATGGGGGAAACGTCACGGAGAACCTCCATAAGACCCTCATCAAGGAACCACTGGTAGGAATCCTTCTGAATTTCAATCAGATTGGGAAGTCCGATTGCCTCATTGATCTTCGAGAAACTCATTCTCGTATTTTTGCCCACTTTCACGGGTTTGACCATTGAGATTCACTCCATTCTTTTCTGCGCATCATAGGCCGTTTTTGGTATAGCCGTCTATATCAAAAAAACGGCATTTTTGGCGTTGCGCAGGAGATTTTTTCGCACTAAGCGAAATTAAGGCAATATAATATTATATATAAATTAAAGAGGAAGTCAATAGAAATAAGGCTTTTTTTGAAAAAAACATTCCAAAGTTTCCACATTTTAAAATTTATTCTAAAAATGTTTACAAAAATGTAAAATGTAAATAAATTGTAAATTCTATTGATCTTTGGCGATATAAACAATACAAAATACATCGTTTAGTTTATATCAACCAATAAATTTAAAAAAAGTGATAAAATTCTTGACATCAGCGTTGTTACTGTATATACTGTATATATACAGATATTATGAGGTGATTAAGTGGTTGTACTTATAGATAATAAGAGCGGGCTGCCCATATATGATCAGATATATTCACAGATCAAAATCCAGATAATCAATGGGGATTTAAAGGAGGATGAAGCGCTTCCTTCAATAAGAAATCTTGCAAAAGATCTTCGCATCAGCGTTATAACAACCAAGCGTGCGTACGATGAGCTTGAAAAAGAAGGATTTATATACACAGTACCCTCCAAAGGTTGCTTTGTGGCTAAAAAGAACGTGGAGTTGCTCAGGGAAGAGAATTTAAAGAAAATAGAAGATCATATGCAAAAGATAATGGAGCTTTCAGCGTCCTGCAATTTAACAAAAGCAGATATAGCGGATATGCTAAATTTGATCTGGGAGGAATAATATGAACGCGATTGAAATAAAAGGTCTGACTAAGCACTATAAGGATTTCTCTTTGGATAAGCTGACACTCACGTTGCCTACCGGTTGCATTATGGGTCTTGTAGGCGAAAACGGAGCGGGAAAAAGTACAACGATAAAGCTTATTCTGGGAATGATAAAGAAAAATGAAGGAACAATAACGGTTCTTGGTAAAGACCATACAATAATGGATAAAGAAGACATAGGAATAGTTCTTGATGAAGTAGGGATTCCCGATTGCCTGAATGTAGTTCAGGTTGAAAGGATAATGAAGAATATTTATAAAAAGTGGGATAGTGAGGTGTATAACAGCTATATAAAACGTTTTGATTTGCCGCTGAAAAAGAAGTTCAAGGAATTTTCGAAAGGAATGAAGATGAAGCTTGGTATGGCGATAGCACTTTCCCACGATCCCAAACTCCTAATTCTTGATGAAGCAACCGCAGGTCTTGACCCCGTTGTACGCGACGATCTTCTTGATATTTTCACAGAGTTTACAAGAGACGAAACACATTCTATTCTCATTTCCTCTCACATTGTCAGTGACCTTGAAAAAATATGTGATTATATAGCATTCATAAATAAAGGAAAGCTTATGCTTTGCGAAGATAAGGATGCTCTGTATGAACAGTACGGAGTAGTGCATATGAGCTGTGCGGATTTTGAAGCAATTTCACCCGATGCCATCAAGGGTAAAAAAATAACTCCCTACGGAGTTGAAGCAATAGTGCGCCGTGATTCAATCCCTGAGGGAGTAAAATTTAGTCCTATAAGTATAGAAGAACTATTTGTATTTATGGTAAAGGAGGCGAGAGTATGAAAGGTCTCATTTTAAAAGATTTATATATGGTATGGAATTATTGTAAAACAGTAGTTTTTGTTTGTATAATATTCCTTGCCAGTTCAGTTTTCGTTGAAGGAAGCTTTTTCTTCAGTGTGTATCCCATGGTAATAGCCGGAATAATACCGTTCACTATTATGGTGTATGAAGAAAAAATCAAATGGGCACCTTATTGCCAGTCATTCCCCATAACAAGAAAACAGGTTGTCACGGAGAAATATATTCTTTCGCTTTTGTGTATTCTTTTTGCAGCGGCAGTTTCATTATGCTTTGCAGTGATAAGAGCTATAATAAACAGTGTTGATATATTTGCTGCATTTTCCTCTGTTATTTCAACAGTGACCATTGCTTTGATAGGTCCTATTGTAATGTTACCTTTTATTTTTAAATATGATGTAGAAAAATCCCGCCTTGTGTATTATTTGGTAGTGGGAGGAATGGCTGGAATGTCAACTTTTTTCAGCTTTGAAAGTCGAATTCCTGATATTTCGAATGGTGTTGGGATCACAATAGGAGCTATTCTTTTAGTTGTTTCCTGGACGTTATCCGTGAAGTTTTACGAAAATAAGGAATTGTAATAAAAAACGATAGCTGAAAAGCTATCGTTTTTTATATATTTATTTCTGAGCTCTTTTAACAAGAACTTCCTGAATATCAAATACAAATCTCTTATCGCAGAAGTGGCAAACAGTTTCAATAGGCTCGCCTTCTGCCTCAAGCTCGTCAATATCCTTTTGGGAAAGACCTGCAAGCGCTGTGAGGTATTTCTCTCTTGTGCAGGGGCAAACATAGTCGGTGTCAAATTCATCAAACATCTGATATTCGATGCCGTCAAGTGCAACGGCGATGATTTCTTCTGCTGTCATACCATCAGCGATCATCTGGGAAACAGAGCTGATCTTAGCAATGTTTTCTTCGATCTTTTCAGCAACGGCTTCGTCAGCGCCGGGGAGGAGCTGAAGGAGAAAACCGCCTGCGCTTTTTATTGTCAGGTCGGGATTAACGCGAACACCAAGAGCACAAACTGTAGGAGTCTGTTCGCTGGTTGCGAAATAACTGCTAACGTCGTCGCCTATCTCTCCTGTAACAAGAGGGCACATACCAACGTAAGGCTCAGCCATACCCATATCCTTGATAATAACAAGTCTGCCGTCAACGCCAACCGCGCCGCCAACATCAAGCTTGCCGTAAGGATTGGCAGGAAGTTCAACCTCGGGATTGTCAACGTATCCGCGAACGTTGCCCTTGTAGTCTGAAACGCAAACGATTGCGCCTGCAGGGCCATCTGCTTTGATCTGGAATGTGAGTGTGTTACCCTTGTCTTTAAGAAGGCTACCCATAAGAGATGCGGCTGTAAGGCTTCTGCCAAGAACAGCAGTCATGGTCTTGGATGTGTTGTGAATCTCTCTTGCTTTTGCAACGATTGCAGTAGAGTCAGTAAATATAATTCTTGCGCTTCCGTCTGCGGTAATAGCGCGTGTTATCATAGAAGGCATATAAAACTCCGTATTTTAAAATAATAGGGGTCGGAAAACCGACCCCTATATTATACTATAAAAATATGATTAGTCAAGAGTAACAACCTTTTTGTTGTAATGACTTTCGAGAGCAGCTGTAGAAAGCTTGTGAGACATAGCTGTTTCTTCGGGAGTGAAGAGACCGAAAGGAACCTTTTCTCCGGAATATTCAAGCATAAACGCACCAAGCATCTGCTGCATGGAGTCTGTGAAACCAAACTCGAAAATAGGTCCTGTGATTGTGGGAAGCATGGGCTTGTAACCGATAATGATTCTGTTCCAGCTCTGTTCCTTACCCCATGAAGATGTATAGTAGAATGCGTTTGCATCATCACTGCTGAAACGAGCGCTGCATTCAAGGCCGTAGATTTCAAAGAACCAACGGTTTGTGGAGCCGGGGCACATACGCTTAGTTTCCAGAGTCATGGGAATCTCGTCGCCCTCTTTGTTAAGAGTTGTGCAGAAAAGAGTGCAGTTATCAAATGTGTCACAAACAGCCATACCGCCCTTGCCGTCGGGACGCTCTTTAACGATATTGCTGAAATGAGCTGTAACTGTCTTGGGGAAGAATCCAAGGCGGAAGGGAACGTGCTGGGTGTGAATACCAAGGTCACCGAGACAGCCGTATTCGCCGTTGAATTTAACCATACGCTTCCAGTTGATAGGCTTGTTCACGTCGCAGTCGCTGCAGTGGTTGAAGCCTGCGTGGATCTCAAGGATCTTGCCGAACTTGCCTTCGTTGTACCAATTGATCATTGTTTGCATAGCAGGATAGAAGGGGAACTCGCTGGAGCAGCGAACAAACGCGCCGGGAGTTTCTTTATAAGCCTGCATAATAGCATCGTTAGCCTTCTTATCAATACCGAAGGGCTTTTCACCAAGAAGAGCCTTGCCGCTCTTGATGATATCAATATAGAACTGTTCGTGAAGGTTGTGAGGAACAGCGCAGTAGATAGCGTCAATATCTTCTTTGTCAAGAAGTTCTTTGTAATCAGAAACAGAATATTTGATATCGGGGAAGTTCTTGTGGAACCATTCCATCTCCTGAGGAAGAACGGAGCAGATACCAACGATTTCAGGACGGGGGATATCTCCTGTAAAGTGGCACCAACGTGCAGCAGCAGAAGCAAACTCTCTTGCCATAAGGCCACAGCCTATAAGACCAAATCTGATTGTTTTCATAGTGTACTCCTTCGGAATTTATTTACATAAAAATACAATTATATTATAGAGTCAAAAGCAAAATATGTCAACTGAAAAAAACAAATTAATCATTGTGTTTCTTTTCTTTTATAACAACATCGGATAATGGGTTGCTTTGCATAGCCTTTTCCATATTGGGATTGCTGACGTGAGTGTATATCTGAGTGGTATTCAGCTGCTCATGTCCAAGTATGTCTTTGAGCACACGAACATCAACCTGACCTGATTGATACATAAGCGTGGCAGCAGTATGTCTGAGCTTGTGTGTGGAGTAGTTTTTATTTTCAAGTCCTGCTTCACCAAGATATTTTTTAACAAGCCATTGAACGGTTTTAACGCTGATTCGTTTGTTCAGTCTGCTGATAAATAAGGGCTGAGCTGTATCAGTACATTGAGGACGTACAGCAAGATAATCAGAGAGAGCAGCGCGGCAGGCATCGTTTAGATATATAATTCTTTCTTTTGAGCCTTTTCCCATAACCTTAAGGCTTTCAAGTTCACGATCAATGTCCGGAATGTTTATTCCCACAAGCTCGGAAAGTCGCATACCGCAGTTAAGGAAGAGAGTCAGTATACAGTAGTCACGCTCTTTTGTTTTTGATTCGGGATCATTTTTAACGGCAGTAAGCAGCTCAACACATTCGTCAATGGAAAGATGCTTGGGCAACTGCTTTTTCTTTTTTGGTGTTTCTATGTTTATTGCAGGATTTTTTTCAAAATATCCTTTTTTAGTCACAAGATATTTATAGAAGCTTTTAATTGCGGAAAGTTTTCTTGCTCTGGAGTTTGATTCATTGTCGCGATCGCTTTTTGTAAAAAACAGAAAATCATAAATATCACTTTCGGAAAGGCTTTTGAAAAAATCCAGATCAAGATCTGCAATGTAAATATTTTTGAGGCTTTCGCTGTCGGTTGAAACGCCGTTCCTTTTCGCAACAAAGAATCTGCAGAGGGTGCGAAGATCAAACAGATATTCAGTAACAGTTCTGGGGGAACAGCCTTGTATAGTCAGCTTATATCTTGCAAAATCCTGAATGTGAGCAGGAAAAGCTGATAGATCTTTCAAGTCAATCATTAAAAAACACCTCAAAAATGAAATTACCAAGTTTATTATACTACAACTCGTTCATTTTTCTTGACCGATTTGTAAACTTTCATAATATGCTCTTGAACTTAGTAGCAGATAATTATAAAATATATATATCAGAAAATGACGAGAGGTGTATTCGTGTTAAGTGTTTTTCGTAACGAAGGAGCAGTAGTAAGAAAGCTGTTGGGCTATCAGTTTGCGTGCGCTATAGTTGGATCTATGCTTTCAACTGCATCAATGTCAGTTAAATGGCTTAATTGTCTGACCAGTATACTTGCAGTTCTTCTGTATTGTTATTTTATATATACAGCCGTGTGGGACTCAGCTGCTAAGGACAGGCTCAAGGTTGAAGGCGGCAGAAAGTCCAAGGATATGTCACTTGGATTTAAAATTGCTCTCTGCGCTAATCTTCCAAATATAATTCTTGGCGTTCTTGCAATCATCCTTTGCGCAATCGGCACTTTCACACAGACGGTATGGTCCGGCAGCGCAGGGACAATCGTTGTGTTCATAGCTCGTTTATGGCAGGCAATGTATAACGGTATAATCACATTCGTTATTCCCGTTGGCCTGACAGGTTGGGAATTTGTTATTTCTAATCTCGTTTATTTAGTAATTTCCGTTCCCGCTATTTTGGTAGGATATATAGCATATTCTATGGAATATAGAAATATAAGACTTTTCAAAGAAGCAAAGAAAACTGAAAAATGATAATATTAAAGAAGACCGTACGGTCTTCTTTCAGCTTGTCGATAAAGTTAAGTGAAATTTATTCAAAAAATAATACGTAGGCGACGGAAGTGCAGGAATGCACGACCAAGCCTACACCTTGCGGCTTTGCGAGTGTCAGAAGTGTAGCGGATTGGCGCGAGACGCGAGTGTACAAAGCCTTTGTCGGAAAAACCATAGGTTTTTCCACAGACTCAAAGAAGACCTTACGGTCTTCTTTTTTTGCTCATATGATGTCATAAACGTTCAACCTAATCATACTATGGTAATATATAAATAATACGGTGGTTAGTTATATGAAGAGTCACAAGTTTTTCTATATCGGTTTCACTTTTCTTTCAGGAGTTTTTCTTATTTCAGCGGCTGTTATAGGGCATATGCTCAATTCTGATAACAACTCGGTGTTTGTTTCAGCGCAGCCGGAAGCTATGTGTGTTGTTATTGACGCAGGCCACGGCGGTGAGGACGGCGGATGTGTTTCAGCTGATGGTGTGCTTGAAAAGGACATAAACCTTGAAGTTGCAAAAAAGGTTGCAGAGCTTCTTAATTCAATGGGTTATAACACAGTTATGACCAGAAGTGAGGACAATATGCTGTACGATATGTATGGAGATAATTATGAAGGCAGAAAAAAGACGTATGACCTGAAAAACAGGCTGAAGTTTACAAGAGAAAATGAAGCAGATATACTTGTAAGCATACATATGAATAAATTTCCTCAATCCCAATATCACGGACTTCAGGTTTATTATTCCGATAATCATGCTGACAGCGCGGAATTAGCCCAAAGTATACAGAGCTTTTGTCGTTTGTATCTGCAGTCTGATAACCAAAGGGAAGTGAAAAAAGCGGGAAGCAATATATTTCTTTTGGACAGAGCTGAAATGCCTGCTGTGCTTGTAGAGTGTGGATTTTTATCAAACGCAGAAGAAACAGAAAAATTGTGTGATGATGAGTATAGGAAAAAGCTTAGCTTTATGCTGTCAATGGCTATAGTTTCATATCTTGAAAGTTGACACGGGGCAAAAAATAGTATAGAATATATTGTCTGATAATATATAAAAATAAAGGTTTGTAAAGTTGAAAGAATTATTTAGTAAAAACAGAGCCTTGTTTATAATTAGTTGCGTAAGCGCAGCTTTTGTGGTCGCTATTATTGTCGTGATGGGGATCATATTTATATCGCGTGATACAAAGGCTCCTGAGCCTGAGATCCCGAGAGACACTTCAAGCATAATGGATAACAAGGCAGATATAAACGGGGTGTGGATAGCCTCTGTGTTTAATATAAACTATCCTTCAAGAGCGGATCTTGACGAGGATTCTCTTAAAGCAGAAATAGACAAAATAGTAGAAACAACAAAAAACGCAGGGTTCAATGCAATATTTTTTCAGGTGCGTCCCGAATCAGATGCACTGTATAAATCTGATATATTCCCGCCATCAAGATATATGTCATCAAACGATCAGTTAACTCTTGATTCGCTGGAATATGTGATCGATGCGGCTCATAAGGAAGATATAGAAGTGCACGCGTGGGTAAATCCTGTAAGGATCTCATCTAAAAGTACAGTAACAATTGATAGCCTTGCAGATTTGAATCCTGCAAAGAAAAATCCTGAGTATACTGTTAAATATGGTGATGGAAAGCTTTATTATAATCTTGGTATTCCTGCGGTCAGAGAGTTGATATGCCTTGGAGTTGCCGAAATAGTGGAAAAATATGACGTTGACGGAATTGTGTTTGATGACTATTTCTATCCCTATCCCTCATACTATAACGACGAGGAAACCGGAGAGCGTAAGATTGCAGAGTTTGAAGATCGCGATGCTTACATAAAATACAATTCTGAAAATCTTGATATAACAGATTGGATCAGAAATAATGTGAATCTGCTTGTTGAAAGTGTTTATGAAACTGTAAAGAGTATAGATAAGGAATGTCTTTTCGGTGTTTCTCCCTTCGGTATATGGAAAAATGGCGATGGAGGTGAAAGCGGCAGCCTCACTGCAGGAACGGAGTCTTATTATTCACTTTATTGTGACAGCGTTTCATGGATAAAGGGCGAATATATTGATTATATTGCTCCTCAAATATATTGGACAAACGAGTCTTCCGCTGCGCCTTATGATAAAATATGTGATTGGTGGGCTGACAGAGTGGAAGGAACCAAAGTGCGTCTGCTGATCTCTCACGGAGCGTACAGGTACGAAAATGATTGGGAAACTCCTTTCGGTATAATGAGTAATCAGGTTGAATATGCAGCCGGAAAGAGTTTGTATAAAGGAAGCTTGTTTTATGGTTATAAAGCCATTGCAAATAACATAAACGGGCTTTGCGATGAATTGACTAATTTGTATAAAAATCAGGAATAAAAAATGATTGGCGTAATAGTAAATACAGTTGCAGTAATAATAGGAAGCCTCATAGGACTTGTTTTTAAAAAGGGTATACCTGAAAAAATGTCTGATGCCCTAACTTCTATTTTGGGCCTGGCGGTTTTTTTCGTAGGAATTTCAAGTGCTTTTGACGGTGAGAATATCCTCATAACAATAATTTCTCTTGCAATAGGAACCGTTCTTGGAACACTTGCAAATATTGATCGAGGAATAAATAAACTGGGCGATTGGGTTGAAAACAGGTTTTCCAAAGAAAAAGGGAAAATCAGTATTGCGCAGGGATTTGTAACTGCAAGTCTGCTTTTCTGTGTTGGTTCAATGACAATCGTTGGCAGTCTTCAGGCGGGTATAAACGGTAATAATGAAATGCTTTTCACTAAGAGCCTGCTTGACTTTGTTATGGCCATCGTTCTCACTTCTACCCTTGGAATAGGAGTTATTCTTTCTTCCTTGTTTGTCCTTGTTTTTCAAGGTGCTATAGCTCTTTCAGCCGGATTTGCAGCAGGCTTTCTGAGCAATTTTGTTATAGCTGAAATGACTTGCACAGGTTCAATTCTTGTAATGGCAATAGGACTTAACCTTGCAGGTATAACAAAAATAAAGGTTGCAGATTGTATGCCTGCTGTTTTTGCTCCCATACTAATTTGCCCTGTATATAATCTAATAATGGAACTTGTTTCCTCAATAATATAACAGTGAATAAATCACCCCTTCATTGGTAACAACAATGAAAGGGTGATTTTAGTTTGAAAAGATTTAAAGAATATGCTATAATAACTATGGTTGGCGGTGTATACTATTTTTTGCTTGAAATTCTGTGGAGAGGATATTCTCATTGGGCTATGATCATAGTCGGTGGAATATCTGCAGCATTTCTATATTTAATAAATGAAAAACTAAGTGCTGTATCTTTTTTTTCAAAATGCTTGCTTGGCGCAGGTATAATAACTGCGGCTGAGCTTTTGTCGGGAATAGTAGTAAATTTATGGCTTGGTTGGGATATCTGGGATTATACCAAGCTTCAGTATAATCTGATGGGGCAAATCAGCCTGAAAACATCACTTCTATGGATGCTTTTGTGTATTCCTGCATTTGTGATAAGTGATATAGTTAAAGAAATTTTTTTAATTAAAGGGGCAAACAGTGGCAAAAAGATCTAAGAAACTGAACGTTAAAAATGTAATAAAGCTCATAACATTTCTTATTGTGGTTGGAATAGCCGTTTATCAATACTTTGAAGAAATTTCGCTTAATGCTGACTTGGCAGAGATTGATAAAAAGTATTCTTATCATTTCATTGACGTAGGTCAGGGAGATTGTACAATGATTCACAGCGAGGAGTTAACTATCGTTGTGGATTCAGGCCCCGGAGATCATAGCTATACAACTGTTGAATACATAAAACAGTTTACGGATGAAATTGATGTTATGATCCTCACCCATCCTCATGAGGACCACATAGGTGCGGCCGCAGATATAATCAATAAGATCGGCGTTGAGACGGTAATAATGCCCGATGTTTCAACAGAAACGGTATGCTTTGATAAGCTTCTTGATGCAATTGAAGAAAACAATTGCACAGTAAAAGAGGGAAAAGCAGGTGAGAAGTTCACATTTGGAGATATAGATATTGATGTGTATGCGCCTGTTTCTCCCGACCATAACGATCTGAATAATTGCAGTATAATAGCAAAAATAACCACGGGTGATATCTCGACTCTTGTAACAGGAGATGCAGAGAGCTCTGCTGAAAAAGAAGTGCTTGATAATTTTCCGTCATATGTTCTTGATGCAGATATACTGAAGGTAGGTCATCACGGTTCTTCTACATCCACAACTACAGATTTCTTTGAAGCCGTTTCTCCCCAATATGCAATGATATCCTGCGGAGAGGGAAATTCATACGGACATCCTCATCGTGAGATAATACAGATGTTTGAGGACTATAATATAAACTATTATCGTACAGATACTATGGGAACCATAGTTTGCTATTCAGATGGTGAAAAAATAGCGATCAGCGAATCTTATACTTCAGGCGAAGATTATCAGCAATCATAGCAATAAATTCGCTGTTTGTAGGCTTGCCGCGATTATTCTGGATGGTGTAGCCGAAATAAGAGTTGAGAGTGTCAATATCACCTCTGTCCCATGCAACTTCAATTGCGTGCCTGATGGCGCGTTCAACGCGAGAGGTTGTTGTTGAGTATTTTTTTGCAACAGAAGGATAGAGCACCTTTGTAACAGAATTGATAATGTCGTTGTCGTTAATTGTCATGAGGATAGCAGTTCTCAGATATTGATAGCCTTTAATATGAGCCGGAACACCAATTTGGTGAATAATCTTGGTAACCTGAGCTTCAATATCGGGAGGTGTTGCTGAAACATCACCAACCGAAATAGAGCCTTCTGCGCGGCTTCGAAAAAGAGAAATAACGTGTTCGGCAAGGCTTTCGAAATCAAGGGGCTTGGGCAGACAAAGCGCAGCGCCTGCTTTGGCAGCTTCAACAAAAATATTCTGGTTAGTAACCATTGAAGCAATAATAAATGCAGGAGGCTTGTCCTGCGCATAATTAAGATTGAGAGACTGTCTTATAAGGCCAATGCCGTCAAGACGAGAAAGCCATACATCAGCTATAACGATGTCAGGATGATTTCGGCTAATATAACTAAGTGCGTCCTCACCGTTCGCGGCTTCGTCAACGGTGCGTAGTCCTGCGCGCAGGAGTGCTTCGCGGCAGCTTTTTCTTGTTTTTGTGTTTTCATCTGCAATAAGAATTTTAATCTGTTCCATAATGTAACTCCGTTGGTAAATATTGTAAATTAAGTACAATGAAATATTACCATATTCTGGGAAATATTGCAACATGAATTTCATAGAAATCCTGCACAAAAATAAGTGGTAAAAATTGGGAATAATTTATATTAGTATTTTTTGTTTGTAGAATAATATAAAAAACTGCCGAAAAAAGCGGCAGTCCATTGCAAGTAGAGGTCTATATGCTTGAGTTTAAGAAACTGACAATTGAAAATTTCTGTGAAGTAGAAAAGTATTTTGAATATGAGTTGGAGAGGCAGAGCAGGCATCGCGTTCGTATGTCTGACAGAACGCCGGGATCCGTGCTTTTGTGGTTCAGAGAATATGATGTTGAGTTTGCCCATGCCGGTGATTCAGTTATATTTTATTCAAAAACAGGAGAACATGAAAAGTCATATTATTATCCGATAGGTAAGCATAAAAGAGCAGCTTTGAAGCTTCTTAAGGAATATATTAAGAATAATGGGGGATGTGCGTCAATCGCGGCTGTTGGCGAAACAAGCCTTGCAAAAATAACTCGCGAAATGTTTGTGGGAGAGGCCTTTGCCTCACGTGACACGGCAGATTATATTTATAACAAGGCTGAATTTGAAAATCCTGCCGGAAGAAAACATCATAAGAGAAAGAACCTTATAAACAGATATCTTTCAGAATTTCCCGATGCTCATATAGTTTTGCTCAATGCTGATAATCTTGTATCAGCAAGAGATTATTATAACGACTATTGCAAGCGTAATCCCGAATCATCCTCTGTGGAAGATATGGAGTATAGAGCAGTTAATGCGCTCTTTGATAATTTTAATTTCAAGTATTTTTCAGGTGGAATGCTTGTAGCAAACAATAAAATAATGGGCATCACGATAGCGCAGATATATGGTGACACGGTGTATGTCCATATAGAAAAAGCAGAAAAAGAAATAGCAGGTTCCTATCAGACGTTAAATAAGGAGTATTTGCTGACTATAACAGACGAAAACGTTAAATACGTTAATCGTGAAGAGGATATGGGCCTTCCCGGACTGCGCCGCTCGAAAATGGCATATTGTCCTGCCTGGCTTGAGTATAAGTATATGTTGAAGATCTCGGCTGAGTGATTGTGTAAAAAGAAAAATCTTGCATTTTATAATGCAAGATTTTTTTTGATATTATATTTGCTTAAATGTTTTAACACCGTAGATTTCTGTTTCAGCGCCTGCTATATCACGAGCGAGCTCAGCCAGGCGTTTGCATGCAGGGAATTCTGTTTGATAGTGTCCTGCTTCAACGATTGTGAGACCTTCATCTGCTGCATCAAGAGCGGCGTTGTATTTGCATTCTCCGCAAACAAAAGCATCAGCTCCTGCAAGCATTGCGGGATAAATGAAGTCACCGGCACCTCCGCCTACAACAGCAACGCGTGTAATAGTTTTGTTTGAAAGGTAAGCATTCACAGAAACACAGCCAAGCTTGTCACGCACAAACATTGCAAATTTTTCAGGGCCCATAGGATCAATGTAGCCAATTCTGCCCAAGGTTTCACATTCATCATCTCCAAAAGAGTCTAAGTTTGTAAGTTCAAGCGTTTTAGCAAGAACATCGTTTACTCCACCTTTTCCGGCATCAAATCTTGTATGCATGGAAATAACGGAAACGTTGTTTCTCAGGCAATCTAAAACCTTGTGGCCACCAAGAGAAAAGTCTGTAATTGATTTAAGGCACTTGAATACCATAGGATGATGTGTGAGAATAGTGTCAAAACCGTTTTTAGCGGCGTAATCAATAGCATCGCTTGTTGCATCAAGGCAAACGAGAACGCGCTCAACCGTATTTTCTGCGTCCCCACAGCACATAAGACCGTCGTTATCCCAACTGCAAGAAAGTGATGCGGGATATAACTCACCCAGTTCTTTATAAAACTCAGAAATCTTCATTAGTATTCTCCAATTTTTTTGCAATAGATTCAAGTTCGGCAAGGAGCGTTTTCTCTTTTTCAGATTCTTCTCCGCCTTTTTGCTTGCCAAGAATAATATGTTTTGTTTGTTCAGTAAGTTTTGAAAGTAGCATCTCAAAGTTTGGGTTTTTATTTCCTTTGGCAATGTTGATCCTACCAATCGCTTTTTCAGCTGCTGAAAGAGTATAGCTTTCACCGACAAAAGAACAGTTGATACATTGATAGATCTTACCTTGAGAAGAACAAATCCCCTCATCTTTGATATAAAAACCGTTATCAGCAAGATAAGTTCGAAGTTCATCAATGCTTGACATAGGCTGAAGGATCAGGTTGACATCCTTTCTTTTAGCGTATTCCGAAGCATCGATGATATTTGCAATTAGCTCACCGCCCATTCCACAGATAACGATGTCTGTGATACCTTTTTCTTCAAGAGGGAGATCACGAAGACCGTCAGTAAGACCAAAGTGGATATTTTTCTCAACTCTATAGCTGATAGCATTTGCCTTTGCGCGCATAAGAGGCCCTTCATTTATGTCAGAAGCTATAGCGTAGTTGCATTTTCCGCTTGTGAGCAGAAATATGGGGATATAAGCATGGTCAGTTCCTATATCTGCCACGACTTTGCCTTTGACGAAAGAAGCGGCAAGCGAAAGGCGGGGATCAAGTTTTATATTTTTATTATTCATATTCATTAAAAAGTAAGGGCTGCAGTATAGCAGCCCGTTTTTATTTATTTGTTTGCAAGAAATGCATTGATCTTTTCAACGAGAAGATCAGCATCAGTTCCGTGAACATCGCAAGCAGCTTCAATGCTTTCGCCTCTGGAGTGAGGGCAGCCAAGGCAGTGCATACCGATCTCAAAGAAGAACTGAGATGTTTCAATATCAAAATCGAGGATATCGCCAATAATAGTTTCTTTTGTAACTTCCATTTTTATAAACTCCTTTGTAATAATAAACTGTGATCAATCAGGTTCTGAAACCTTTTTAATATCTGCACCCAGCGAACGGAATTTTCCGACAACATCGTCATATCCGCGCTCTATAAGATGGATATTGCTGATGGTTGTTGTTCCTTCGGCAACAAGGCCTGCAATTATCATAGCAACGCCGGCTCTAAGGTCAACAGCGACAACGTCTGTACCGTGAAGGGGAAGGCCGCCTTCAATAACAGCCATTCTTCCATCAACTTTGATAGAAGCGCCCATCTTTTTCAGCTCGTCAACATAGCGAAAACGTTTTTCATAAACGCCCTCGGAAACATAGCTTACACCGCTTGCCAGGCAAAGAAGTGTTGCCATCTGAGGCTGCATATCTGTAGGAAATCCGGGGTAAGGATGTGTTTTAACATTGGCTTTTCTGATTTTACTTCTGCCTGTAACTATAACAGCATCGCCGAATTCTTCAACAATAGAACCACTTTCCTCAAGCTTTGCAGAAATGGATTCAAGGTGCTTGGGGATAACGTTTGTAACTTTAATTGTGCCGCCGGTTGCAGCTGCAGCCACCATATAAGTTCCTGCTTCGATCATATCGGGAATAATGGCATATGTGCTGCCGCGAAGCTTTTCCACGCCTTTGATTTTAATAACGTCAGTACCGGCTCCGCTGATTCTTGCTCCGCAGGTGTTGAGGAAGTTGGCAAGGTCAACGATGTGGGGCTCTCTTGCAGCATTTTCAATAATAGTATTACCTTTTGCAAGAACAGCCGCAAGCATAACATTCATTGTTGCGCCAACCGTAACAATATCAAAGAAGATATTAGTTCCGTAAAATTCATGCTCGTCAGCAGTCATTTCAACGTAATCGCAAGTGGATGTAACTGTTGCGCCGAGCATTTCAAATCCCTTGATATGCTGGTCGATAGGCCTTCCGCCGAAATCGCAGCCACCGGGGAAAGCAACTTTTGATTTTTTAAATCTTCCGAGCTCAGCTCCCATCAGATAATAGGAAGCTCTGATTTTTTTAGCAAGTTCAGGTTCAGAGGTGCCGGGCTTAACATCTGTGCAATCTATTTCAACAGTAGTATCGTTAATTTTGTTAACAATTGCTCCCATTCCGCGAAGAATGTCAAGCGAAAGAGCCACGTCACGAACATTGGGAACGTTTTCAATGGTACACTTTGCGCCAACAAGTACGCAGGCATAAATAATCGGGAGAGCAGCGTTTTTCATACCGCTTATCTCAACGGTACCGTTCAACTGATGGCCGCCGTTTACAATTATCTTATCCATACCGGGATGAATCCTTTCATAGAGTATGATTTCGATTTTTCAATATATGGGAAAACTGCCCTCGGCAGTACAGATCAATTAAAAAACTGCACAATTTCACAGTTATCATAATTATAACAGAGTTGGGCAAGAAAATAAAGAGATTTTTAAATTATTTTGATCACAATAAGAATTGTTGTGAAAATTGCACACCATTTTTGTGAAGATTTTGTCGCTTTTGTATGTATAAATAAAAATCTGCTGCGGTTTACTTTAACATAATATTCCGTTTTGTTGGAATATGTTCAAGCTGCAGCAGATAATTGTCAGTTTTTCTTGTGGTAGGCAACAGCAAGGTCTACCACCATGCCGTAACTTTTGATACCTTCAGTTCCTTGAAGCTTCAGATATGTGTCATTAAATATATCGGAAACATCAGACATAGCACTGTCACGGTATTTGTTAAAAAATTCGCTATAAGCAATAAGTTCTTGATTTGCTTTATCGCATAAGTTGGATGCGGCGTCCTTCCAAAGCTCGTAATCAGTATTTCTGAGAGCTGAGGATAAGTAGCTGTACATAGATAGATATCCTGAATATTTCAGATAATCGTTGTCGCTTTCAATGCACACGAGATAGGCCAAAAAATTCGCTTCGTTTTCTCTGGCAACGCCTCTTTGGTGCGCCAATTCGTGAGCAACTGAAAAAGCGCAAACATAGTCAGGATAGTTTGTATTCAGATTTGCTTCACCTGTGAAAAAAGAATAAACTCCTGAAATATGAGTATAAGTCATAAGAGGACTGATTATAAGGGGTTTTACAGTGCTGTTAAAGTTATTTCCGATTCTGTATTTGGCAAACACCTCATCATATGAAGCGCATATTTCTTTTGAGAGACCGTTATAATCTACCGGTAAAACGGAAGCGCCGTCTTCTTTAAATTCAACTTTTTCGGCATATTCGTTTGTTTTTTCAATAACGTAAACAAGAGTGTCATATAGATCGTCTTTTGTGATATCATTTTTTTCTATATCCAAACGGATGTCAAGGGAGCTGCATTGATATCCTGCTGCAAAAGTGAAAACAAAGAGAAAATATACACTGGCAGCAGCTGTCAAAAAAAATTTTGCGGCAATAACGATTCTGTTTTTAACAGAACCACCCTTGGCGTTCAGATATACTACCAACGCTATTGCAAGCAATGGAATGGAAAAAAGCAAAATCTCTGCAACTGAAAACGGAATAAATGATGTGAGCTTTGCAAAAATAAATCTGAAAAAATACGCAATAGTCTCGTTAAACCAATCAGCAAAATCTTTGTTTATAAAAAACAACAGATGCAGCACTGCGCATATAGCGGTTATTAAAGAAAAAACGATAGTGGTGGTTTTAAATCTTTTCATAGTTTTCTATCTGTTTCATCAGTTGCTCAATATGTTCTGGCAAAGTGCACGTAATCTCTGAAGCAATATCTTCGCCAATAAGGGAGACCATATCTTCAGGGAGCGGAGAGTATAAGGTGATGATCTCATTGGTCTGAGGATGGGGAAGTGCGGTGTAGGCAGCGTGAAGTGCGTGTCGGCAAATCTGTTCGTTTTCTTTGCCGTACATAGTGTCACCTGTAACAGCGCATCCTACAGAAGAAAAATGTAGCCGCAGCTGATGGGTCCTTCCTGTAACGGGAGAAGCTAAAACAACAGTATATTTATCGGTTTTGGCAATAGTCCTGTATGCAGTAACGGCAATTTTAGCCGCACTATCATTTTCATCGCATATTTTTCGCTTAACTATACTGTCCTCACAGCGTCCCATATAGGAAACAAGAATGTCGATGTCTTTGGGTGGTGTATTGTCAAGGATAGCGATATAAGCTTTCTTGATTTCTCCGTTTATCATATTCTGATATAGCTTAAAAGCGGCCAGACGAGTGTTAGCGGTTATCATAAGTCCGCTTGTATCTCGGTCAAGACGGTTGACAGGCCGAAAAACATAAGGCTTTTGGCTGTATCTGTAGGCTAGAGCATTAGCAACTGTGTCATCACGATGTCCGAGAGAAGGATGTGCCGGCATAGAATGCGGCTTGTCCGCAATTGTCATATGCTCGTCTTCATAGGCAATACCTATTTCAAGCTCAACGGGAACAATATATGGGGATGTATCCTCTTCCGTATCTTCACAGGCAATAGAGAGTATATCTCCTTCTTTTAACTCATAACGGACAGTTTTAAACTGTCCGTTAACAAGTATTCCTCCGGGTGAGAATTTAAGCCTCTTAAGCATTCTCGAAGAATATCCCATTTCGCCTATAAGCAGTTGTTTTATATTCTTTCCGGAAATGTTTTTATCTATTAGAATGTCCATTAATTTTGTCCTTTACGGAGTATAAAGCAAATATAGCGGCAGTAAAAGCAATAGAAATATATACCAGAATGTTGCCAACATTGGTATAAAGAGTGTTTTCTCTGATAAACTCAACAGTACCCAAAGCATAGCCTCGCGTAAGCGGAGGCATCATATCAACTATTTCACCCTTGTTTGTTATAATGGAAGAAACTCCTGTGTTGGCTGCTCTAACGGTATAACGTCCTGTTTCTATGCTGCGAAGTATAGCTTGTGCGTTGTGCTGATATAGGGCGGCAGAATCACCGAACCAAGAGTCATTTGTGGATATGCAAAGCAGTTGAGCTCCGTCTCTCACGGAGTCTCGCGCAAGCTCTTCATATATGGAATCAAAACAAATAAGACTTCCCACTTTTCCATATTCAGTTTCAAACAGAGCGCTGTCATGTCCTGCAGTGATATCGCTTTCAAGCATTGCAATCTCATCGAGAAAAGGGAAAACAGCGCAGATAAAATCTCTCATTGGCACAAATTCGCCAAAGGGAACGAGTCTGCGTTTGGCATACGTAGTATCTGTCATTCCGCCTTCTTTTGAAACGTATTTTGTTATATTGTAGAAGTCATTATCAACGGATTCGAAGCATCCGATAATAAGAGAAGCATCAGCTTTTTTCGTAATATTTTCGGCGTATTCATCTATCCATTTTACGATATTAATACGATAAGGCAAAGCAGTTTCTGACCATACGATCAGCTTTGCTCCTTCGCTTGCGGCATCAAGTGAGAGTGTTTGGTGAATTTCAAAGATGTCCTCACTTTCCTCATCCCATTTTTCATCAGTTGAGAAATTTCCTTGGATGGCAGCGGCAGTGACTTTATGACCGTTATTTTCAGTTTCAAGCATAATTCCACCGTAAATATTGTTTGAGGAAAAAACCATTACAGCCACAGCAAAAAAAGCAATTGCCTTTTTGATGTTTGCCTTTTTTAAGATATTTACAATTGACAGTGCAAGAAATCCTGCTGTTACGATGATTATAAATGCAACAAAATAAGATCCCAGAAGGGAAGCAATTTGAATATTGTTGAGATTTTTCACCTGACCTATAGCCAGTCTTCCCCAAGGAAGGCCAAGCCAGGTAAGCGTGTGTATCCATTCGCTTATAACCCAAAGGCATGCTGCAAAAACAGGATAAATATATTGTTGCTTGATTTTTCTGCTGTAAAAGCAAAGCAACACTATCACAAAAGAAGAGGTGATGCTTTGCAGCAAAGGTATACCCAGCCAGGCAAGCAAAACAACTGCAACAGCGGTAATAGGATCAAAGCCTGCAAAGTCAAGAGGATATAACTCGATAAACCAATGAAAGAGAACAAGCCCGTAAAAATAGAAGAAACAAAAGCCTCTTTTCCAAGCTTTTAGATAAGGATGCTTTGAATCCTTTTCTCTTATCAGCTCGCATATAAGAACCGGCACAAAAGCGGTCCAGGATAACACCCAAAGTTCACCTTTAACATATGGCACGGCGCATAAAGCGCCACAAAAAGCGTATAGCAAATAAGTCAATAAGGACTTTTTCATTTTGACTTGAACAACTCCAGAAATTTAATATTGGATCTTTTTGCTTCAAAAACTTTAGAGTTAAGATAAGAAAGCTCTCCGTCAACGTCTTTGAAGGATACCTTATATGAGTAAAGTGCTTGATGCTTATATCCAAGCTTTCTGTCATTTTTGTTTTCAGCGTATTTGCCTTCTCCCAAAAGCGCATGCCCTATGCTTGCCATATGGGCGCGAATCTGATGAGTTCTTCCGGTGCCCAACGTAACTTCAAGGAGTGACAGGTTCAACTCTGAATTGTGTTTCATAGTTTTGTAAGTGGTTATGATCTCTTTTGCTCCTCTTCGCATCTCACGATAAACTGTAACTGTTTTTGTTTTGGAGTTCTTAAAGAGAAATCCGCGAAGTGTGGCAGAAGCAGGCTTTGGTTTTCCGTGCACTGCGCAAAGATATTGCTTGTTAACCTTGCCTTCTCTGATAAGTCTGTTCATTTCTCTGAGAGACATAGCGTTTTTGGCAGCAATAACAAGACCGCCGGTATTGCGGTCTATTCTGTTGCAAAGTGCAGGCGCAAATGACGCTTCATCTTCAGGCGAGTATTCTCCTTTTTTATTGAGATAAGCCTGAATAATGAATATGAGAGTGTCCTTTTCGGAAAGAGTGTCAGAGTTGTTTTCGTCGTTGTCACCCGTGTGTGAAAGCAGCCCCGGACGTTTATCGCAGATGATAATGTTTTCATCTTCAAACACGATATCAGGCTTCTCGGTAACAGAAGTAAACAGATCAGATTTATTTTTCTTTTCCGCTGAAGTAAACTCTTCCGGAATATAGAGTTCAATAATATCCCCTGCGCAAAGCTTCATATCCTGCTTTGCCTTTTTTCCGTTTACCTTTATTCTTTTAGTGCGGATATATTTGTACATAAGTGACATAGGCAGATCTCGAACAGTTTTTTGCAAAAACTTATCAAGGCGCTGTCCGCCGTCATTTTCATTTAGAACGATTCGAAGCATAATTTCTCCGTTGTTATTCTTTTTTCAGTCTTGCAAAGGAAGCCATAAGCTTTTTTGTGCCTACAGTATCAAACTCAACCTCATAAAGTGTGTCTCCACCCATTGTTCGTGCATTAAGAATTGTTCCTGCTCCGAAAGTTGCGTGTCTAACTCTGTCTCCTCGGTCAAAAGAGGGAAGGCCGGAGGTGGTTTTTATATTTTTTGAAGGAACGTTGCCTGTGTAAGCTGCACGTTCTTCGCCGGTTCCCCAACCGCTGCCTGCGCCGCCGTGATTGTATATAGGAATATTTCCGGCTCGCTTGGGAAGTGGCTTGGAATAGCTTTGCTGATAGCTTTTTTCATTTCCCGAATAAGCTCCGAAGGATCCGAATGAACCGTAAGTACGATCGTCTTCAGTAAGGAGCCAAGGGGGGATCTCGCCTGCAAAACGTGATTTTTGATTGTATTGTGTTGAGCCGTTCATCATTCTCTGGTGAACGTGAGTTATCCAAAGAGTTTCTTTCGCTCTTGTGATAGCAACGTAAGCAAGTCGGCGTTCTTCTTCCATTTCGTCAGGATTCATAATAGTCTGGAATCCGGGGAAAATACCTTCTTCCCAACCCGGCAGGAACACCTTAGGAAATTCAAGTCCCTTTGCACTGTGAATTGTCATAAGAACAACGGCGTCTGCCGTTTCATCATATCTGTCAATATCAGAAACCAACGCAACGTCTTCAAGAAATTCAGAAATAGTAGGCATTGCAGCAGAGTCTTCATATTGCTTTGCAGTTGAAACAAGCTCACCGATGTTGTCAAGACGTTCTTTTTCTTCTTCACCTGCTGCCATAAGCATAGCATTGTAACCTGATTTAACTGATATAGTTTCAATTAGGGATGAAACCTTCATTTCGCTTACTGAATTTTTGAGAGAATCAAGCATTTCAGCAAGCACCATCATAGAATTGGCAGCGCTTTTTGGAATAGCTACGTATTGATTTGCTTTTCTTAAAACACTCAGCAGGGTTGTTCCTTCAGCATACGCAATAGCTTCGGCCGCCGCTATGCTTTTTTCACCTATTCCGCGGCGGGGAACGTTTATTATTCTGCGGAGACGAACGCTGTCATCCGGATTGTTTATAATTGCCAGATATGAAAGAATATCTTTGATCTCAGCTCGATCGAAGAAGCGCAAAGCTCCGAGTATTCTGTATGGAATACCGCTTTTTGCGAAAGCTTGCTCTATCGCTCGGGACATAGCGTTGGTTCTGTAAAGCACGGCAAAATCTCGGAATGCTTCTCTTTGCTCGTGCAGAGTTGAAACTGTATCTGAAATATAACGCGCTTCATCAAGCTGATTTTGCAGCTTAACCATATTGATAGAGTCGCCCTTGCTTCCGTCAGTCCAAAGCTTTTTGCCTTTTCTTTCTGTGTTTTTAGCAATAACGGCGTTGGCAGCATCAAGGATCGTTTTTGTTGAGCGGTAGTTCTGTTCCAATTTAACGACCTTAGCGTTGGAGTAGGTGCGGTCAAAGGTCAGAATGTTTTCGATAGTAGCGCCTCTGAATTTGTATATGGACTGGTCATCGTCGCCAACAACCATCAGGTTTTTATGAAGTCCGGCAAGAAGTGTTACAAGGCGGAACTGAGCAGGGTTCGTGTCCTGATATTCGTCAATTGAAATATAGCTAAAACGGTTCTGAAGGTTGTTTCTGACAGCTTCATTTTCTTCAAGAAGGCGAACTGTCTGCATTATAATATCATCAAAATCAAGAAGATTTGATTTGAAAAGTCTATCCTGATACATAGTGTAGACTGAAGCGATCTTTTTCATTCTGAAATCGCTACCGGCTTCATTTTCATATTCTTCCGGGGTCAGCAGCTTGTCTTTGGCGTGGCTGATCTCTGAAATAACAGCCTTGGCAGCAAGATTTTTTGTATCGATCTTAAGCTGCTTCATACAGTCTTCTATAAGCTTTTTCTGATCATTTGTGTCCGCTATTCCAAATCCGTCGCGGTACCCAACAAGGCTGCCGTAGCGGCGGAGGATGCGCATACAAACAGAGTGGAATGTGCCCGTCCAAATGTCGCGCACTTCTTCGGAGTCTTCGCCGAATTTTGAGGATATACGTGCCTTTATTTCATTTGCAGCTTTATTAGTAAATGTAACTGCGAGCACTGCCCATGCGGGAGGGGCCTGGTAGGTAAAACGCGTGAGGTATTTCCCAAGCTCTTCTCCTGAAAGAGTAAGCGCAGCATTCATATCAGCAATAACTGCTTCTGAAACGTAGTCAGGCACATAATCGCAGTTATAAGCATTTCCGTATCTGATAATATGAGCAAGTCTGTTGACAAGAACCGTTGTTTTTCCGCTTCCTGCACCCGCAAGTATCAGAAGGGGGCCGTTTACAGAGTAAACAGCTTCTCTTTGGCAATCGTTAAGATTGCAGTAGTATTTGTCAAACAGTTTTTTCTTTAATAGTGTAAACTGAAGTTTGGTAGTTTCTGATATCATAAATACTCCTGAGAGTTTAATATAAAAGTATGACCGCATTTTAGCGGTCATACTGATTTATTTGTTAAGGTCATTAACATAAGTTGTAATATCTTCGCGAACGGTGGCGTTGTTTCCAAGCCACTTATAAACATAGTTGAGACGAATTCTTTCCTTGAATGCGTCAAGGCCGTACATATAGTCAACAAATGATTCAGCTTCTTCAAGCTCTTTGATCTCAAATCCTTCGGCGTATTCAAGAATTTCCTGCTCGTAATATTCCTGTGTATAATTAAGATTCTCGCTGCGAGCTATGTAGTATAGAATCATTTCTCTCTTGCAGGTATCCTTCACATATTCTTCAAGGAATTCATAAAAGGCATCAAGATCTTTGTATTTGAGTGTTTCGGTAACGTAATTAACCAGATTAGTGCCCTTGTCTTTTGCGGCTTTTCTGTAAGCTTCAAGAGTTTCATCATAGAGGTTTTCGTATTCTTCGGGATACTCTTTAACTTCAGAATTTTCATAGATATATTCCCAAACGATATCGGATTTATAATCTTCAATAAATCCGTTATACTGTTCTTCCATATTCTTGGTGCAAAAAGCTCTGTATTCATTGATGGAATATCCATAATGTTCATGGAAAAACTCATCAGTTTCTTCTACAAGCTCAATGCCGTAGAGGGCATTCATTGTTATAGTGATTGTTGCTTCTTTACCGGACATCTTTAATGAACGATAGAAGGGATCGGGGAAATTAAAAGTGATAGTTTTTGTTTCACCCTGACGCATACCCATAAGTGCTTCGTCAATTGCAGGAACATCCAGCTCGTTGCAGCCAACAACAACGCTGTGTCCCTGATCACGATAGTCAAGCTCAAAAGTGAAAAGGTCATAAATTTCGCCGTCAACGTAGCATTCTGTAACGATATCAGCGGTGTCGCAGTAACGAGCTCCACGGTCAGGATCATATTCGTCAGGTGAGAATACGGAACGGTCGCGGTCAAGCTTTTTCTGGAGCATCTCGTTTGTAACGGAATAAACCAGGTTGGGCACTTCAAGGCCGGTATATTTAGCGACATCTATATAATCGGGCAGATAGCAATCGTATCTTTCGCCTGTGCTGTCATATTTTTTATAATCGGCATGGGCGCATCCGCTGAAGCAGAGCGCAACAAGAATAATTGATAATGCGAGGGAAATAACTCTTTTCATTTTGAAACTCCTGTGTATTTAGGCTTGAGAGAGCCTGTAAGTGATTTGAATATAGTAAGAACGATAACGCTCAGAATATAAGCGAGAAGAAAATATATTCCGATGCAATAAACATAGTCAAGAGTGATATCAACTATTTCATCGGGGCGGATATCATCATATTCTCTTAAAAATGGAATAACATTGAAAAATGTTATGTCAAGTATTCTCACCAACACTGAAGCGCCGATTGGTATCAAAGCTGCGCGTGTGGGAGAAAACAGTTTTGAACGGTTTCGTTTTCTGCTTGTGAAACTTTTATTTAAAAACAGAACAGCCGCAGCAAAAGCTGCCACAAGTATAGCTGCGATAAACATCAATTCAGATAACATAGCAATCACAGCCGCGGTTAATTGAGACGCGGAAAGACTGTTTCTGGCCAAATTATATATAAGCTCAGCAATAAAAGCAATGATGTATGAAAACAATGAAGCTGCAATAGCTTTAAAAGCAGTTTTTTTGCCGAAATAAGTCACAGAATATATAACTGCAGCAACGCTTGCAGCAGAGAATAGCTGATCAAACAGCAGATAGCCGTATTTGCAAAAATAAGGCAAAAACCTGAGGAAAGCTGAAGTCGATCCCGTGTAGTAAATATCGGACGCAGTAATTGAAGCACCGATATAAAGCGCTTTTGCCAGAAGCAAAGAGATCAAGGGTATCAGAATGAATCCCAGATAAAAACGTTTTTTGATTTTGTTCATAATTATCCATAATAAAAATATTTTTATCATTCTATCATATTCCAATGAATTTTACAAGAACTCATTTGTAAATATTTGATACTCATAATGGAGAGTATTCTTAAATATAAATCAAGTATAACAAAATTGAAAGGAACGGTTTAAAATGATAAAAAATATGATAGATAAGGAACGCCCTCTGATAGATATGAAAGTTTTTCCTGATTATGAAACAGTCAGGGAAATCATTAATATTTTTGCACAAAGATATGATTTTTTATCTGTAACATCAATAGGCGAAACAGTTCTTGGAAAAAGCATATATATGGTTGATATCGGCTCTCATGAAGCGGAAACGGAAGTGTTTTATGTAGGCAGTCATCATGGAACAGAGTGGATAACAACGCTTGTGCTTCTGCGTTTTATCAATGAATATTGTGAATATTATAAAAATTCTTCCGTTGCATTCGGTATAAACATAAGAAAGCTGTTTCAAAACCGATGCATACATATAGTTCCATGCCTTAATGCAGATGGAGTTGATATCCATCTTAACGGGGTTGATGAAAAATGTGTTTTGTATGATAGATTGATAAAGATGAGCAACGGTGATTTTTCAAAATGGCAGTCTAACGCAAGAGGAGTTGATTTAAATCACAACTATAATGCAGGTTTTTACGAATATAAACTTCTTGAAAGCACAAAAGGAATAGAAGCAGGCCCCACAAGATATTCGGGTGTGGCTCCGGAGTCGGAAAGTGAGGCGGGTGCCGTGGCCAACTACCTCAGATTCAATGAAAAAATAAAAGCGGTAATAACTCTTCATTCACAAGGCGAAACCATTTATTACACGTCTGACGGAAAATGTCCTGATGGTTCATATGCCGTAGCAAAACAAATGGAGCTTCTTACGGGCTATAGCCTTGACGAGCCTAAGGGTTTATCATCATATGGCGGCTTGACCGATTGGTATATCAAAGAGATAGGAAAACCATCATTTACCGTAGAGTGCGGACTTGGCGAGAACCCTCTGCCATTATCTGATTTCTATAAAATATATTCAGATCTCAGAAGAATGCTTTTTTCATTTCCTTTGCTTATTTGAATAGTGTACTTGAAATAAGCTTTGTTTTGGTATATAATCAATAATAAAGATGTTCCTTAAACGGAGGGTGAAAAATGAGCAATAAAAGAGATACGGATATGCCTGAGCTTCTTGAGGGAGAGCTTCCCGAGGGAACACCTGTTATGAGCGAAGAAGAAGAGGCTCAGCTTAATAAAAAGAATAAAAAGAAAAGAATGATAGCGGGAATTGCTGTATTTGCAGCTATAGGCATAGTCAGCGGTGTGTTACTCGCACTTGAGCCTTGGGCGAAGAGTGTTTTCGGTGAAACGTTGGGGATGTATGGCAGTAATAAGAGTTATAGTAATTATACTCCTGATTATGATCTTGATGTGACGACGGTTGAAGAGTATATGGAGTTGGACCGCAATATATACTTTATAAAAGGCGGAGAAAAGTTCATCATTGAAGATAGTGCAGACAACACTCCGGATATTGACTTTTTCATAGAGTATTTCGACTGTGCGATCAACTGCAGATACAATGAATATAATGATATGTTCACAGAAAACTATTATAAGACAAATGAGCCGTATATCCGCTTTGCTCCCCAGATGATATATGATATATCAATAGAGAAACTCAGTGAAAGCTATTCAAACGGTAAAACTAATTATACCTACAATGTAACATATAGAATCTATAAAAACAACGGAACATTCAGAAACGATATTGGAAGTGATGGCGCGAAAACATTGTTTTTTGCTCTTGTAGAAGATAACGGTGAGGTAAAAATAGACAGAATCACATATTATGTATAAAAGGAAAGCGTTCACATTTTTGTGAACGCTTTTTCAAATTCCGGTAGATATTGACTCTACCGCCGGTAGAGAAGCGAAAAAAACAGTAGGTTGATAAAAAGTCAGCAATGTGCTACAATAGATTTAGAACTGAGAAAGGAATGCTTATGTATGGCATTTTCTGCAAAATCATTAAGGAAACAATTATCTTTGTTAAGGCCCCTGCTTGAAAGCACATCCCTTGAAACCTCCCGTAAAGCGCAGGAAAAGATAGGTGAGCTTATGGGTGCTAAGCATCAGAATAAAGTTATAACAAAAAACCATAGCTTTGAAAAATTCAAAGGCTCATGGATACTTCCGAAGGATGAAAGACGTCAAGGTGTGATTTTATATCTTCATGGCGGTGGATATACAAGCGGTGAGCTTGAATATGCAAAAGGGTTCGGAACCACCTTGTCGGTTGAGTGCGGTGTAAAAGTTTTTTGCGTAGCTTATAGGCTGGCTCCGGAAAACAAATTTCCTGCCGCTTTGGAAGATTGCGTTGAAGCATATAAATATTTGCTTGAAAAAGGATACTCATCTGATCATATAGCAATCTGCGGTGAGAGCGCAGGGGGAGGATTGTGTTATTCTTTGTGCGAAAAATTGAAAATTTTGGGGATATCACTGCCTTGTTGTGTTATTGCAATATCCCCTTGGACAGACCTTACAATGTCGGGCAAAACTTATGAAGCAAATAAGGATGTAGACCCATCTATGACAAAGAAGGTACTGGAGTTTTTTGCCAATAGCTACACAGATGATCATAAGAATCCGTTGGTATCACCATTGTTTGCCGATCTCAGAGGCATGCCTCCTTCTTTAATATTTGCAGGCGGAGACGAGATAATGCTTGACGATGCGGTAGCAATGCACAGAAGTCTTATTGCAAACAAATGTCAAAGCAAGCTCGTTGTAACTCCTGAAATGTGGCATGCATATCTGCTTTACGGGTTACAGGAGCACAATGGCGACTTTGGCGAAATCAACAGATTTTTAAATAAACATTTATCAGCAGAGAAAAAGCTGAGATGGTTGCGTCTGGATAACGCGGCTAAGATATATCCTGCGGCAAGAAGCAATAATTGGAGTAATGTATTTCGTCTTTCCGCAACACTGAAAGAGGACATAGACTGTGAAATTATGCAGAGTGCCCTTGACGTAACGGTACGTCGTTTCCCGTCGATTGCGGCAAGATTAAGAAGGGGCGCGTTCTGGTATTATCTTGAGGAACTTTCGGAGGTCCCTAAAATAAGGGAAGAGCATAGCTATCCCCTCGAAAAAATGTCAAAGAAAGAAACAAGTCAATGCGCGCTCAGAGTCAAGGTATATAAAAAGAGGGTTGCCGTTGAATACTTTCATTCACTCACCGATGGAAATGGAGCACTTGTATTTTTAAAAACACTTCTGGCAGAATATATTCAGCAAAAATACTGTATTTATATTCCTGCAGAAAACGGTGTTCTTGGCAGATTGGAAGAACCTTCAGATGAGGAGCTTGAAGATAGTTTTCTCAAATATTCGGGCGCAGTTTCTGCTTCAAGAAGAGAGGACACAGCATGGCATCTCAGTGGCACGCCCACTAAGGATGGATACCTTAATCTTACCTGCTTTAAAGTTCCTGTTGCCGATGCGCTGAATATGGCACATAAGTATAATGTCAGCTTGACAGCTTTTCTTTGCGCAGTAATGATGCAGGCATTGTTGCAGGTGCAGGCAAAAAAAGTTCCAAATCTGAAAAGAAGAAAACCGGTTAAGGTTCTTATCCCTGTCAATCTCAGAAGATTGTTCAAGAGTAAAAGCCTTCGCAATTTTGCTCTTTATACAACCCCCGAGATAGATGCAAAACTGGGAGAATACACATTTGAAGAAATATGTAAGGTGGTTCATCACCATATGGGCCTTGAGGTGAACGCCAAGCATATGAGTAAAATGATTGCAACTAATGTGGGTGACGAAAAGTTGTTCATCGTCAAGATAATGCCGCTGTTTATAAAAAATTTAGTGATGAAAGCAGTGTTCACAGCGTTTGGCGAATGTAAATCCTGTTTGACTTTGTCGAATTTGGGAGCTGTTAAGATGCCTGAGCCGATGATACCCTATATTGAGCGTCTTGATTTCGTTCTCGGAGTGCAGGCATCTGCGCCCCATAACTGTGGAGTGATCTCATTCGGTGATACTCTTTATATTAATTTTATAAGAGATATTGAGGAGTCTGAGCTTGAGTATGAATTCCATCGGGTGTTGCAGGATATGGGTATCACTGCAACCGTGGAAAGCAATATGTCGTAATTAAAGAAAGGAATAAATATGTATTGTGTAAAATGCGGGGTAAAACTTGAGGATACGGAAAAAATGTGTCCTCTTTGCGGAACTGTTGTGTTTCACCCTGATATAAAAAGAGATGAGGTTGAAAGGCTTTATCCGGAAAACAATTATCCCAAACAGCATATAAATACCTTTGCTGCAATGATAATTATAACAACATTGTTTCTAACACCTATTTTGATAACGTTATTATGTGATCTGAAGGTAAATGCGGCGGTAACATGGTCAGGTTATGTTATGGGTGCGCTTGTTTTGGCTTATATAATGATAGTACTGCCGTTTTGGTTCAAAAGGCCAAACCCCGTCATATTTGTTCCATGTAGCTTTGCGGCTCTTGGCGGATATCTTTGGTATATAAATTTTGCAGTAGACGGAGATTGGTTTTTGTGTTTTGCCTTTCCTTTGGTAACAGGGATCGGTCTCACTGTAACTGCTGTAGTAACTCTCGTAAAGTATTTAAAGCATGGAATGCTGTATATATTTGGAGGAGCTATACTGTTGCTTGGTATTCTTTCACCGGGGCTTGAATTACTTGTGAATATAACGTTTGCAATAGAAAAATTTTCTTTCTGGTCTATTTATCCATTGGTGGCTTCCTTGCTTATGGGAGGGCTTCTCATATTCCTTGCTATAAATAAATCTTTCAGAGAAAAAATGGAAAGAAAGTTTTTTATATAAACAAAAGTCCTGCAGTTTTCAACTGCAGGAATTTTACTTTATCTCCAATATCCTTTAAGGATTCTGAACTTAAGCTCAAACATATCAATTGCGGTTACTTTGCCGTCGCCGTTAATATCAGCGGCAGCATCTTCATAAGCGGATGCAGTTTTGAGCTGTTTGATTATGAGCTTCATCTGGAACATATCAACTGAATTTACGCTTGTGTCACCATTCAGGTCACCTGACACAGCGCCGATATAAGAAAGAGTAGTTGATTTTTGAACTGTGTTACCGAATATATCAGTAACGGTCAGTGTGATATTTGCGGAGAAATCGCCAACCATAGGTTTTTCAACTGAAACTGTAAGAGTTTCGCTGGTTTCACCTGTAACAGTAACTCCTTCAGGAAGTGCTGAAGTGTCCCATTCATAAGTAACGGATTCACCTATAACTGCAGCTGAGAATGTTGCTGAACCGCTAACATCTATAGATGCATTTTCGGGAGTTATTTCTGTTATTTCCAGGTTAACATTTTCAGGGGGATAGGAATCATATCCAAGGTCCTCGGGAATAATTGTTGCAAGGCAAACCTGGGCATAAACTCTTGAGAAAAAGTCGTTGGGATGACAAACGTTATCACCCGTGATATCGTAGTGGCGTTTAACTGCGCGAAGTGATTTGTGCATAGCAGTAATATCAGCACAAACAACATTATCATATTGAGCTTCAAGTTCAAGGCAAGCTGTCTGGCAAACTTCAAAGCCTGAGTCGGAATATACTTCAGTGTTGCTGTAGAAAGGAGATACGAGAACTATTTCGCAATTTTCATTATTTCCTTTTGCAGCGTAGATCATAGATCTTATAGCATCTTTGAAGCCATCGGTTTCACCGTTCTGGGCATCATTGACACCGAATTCAATGAAAACAAGATCAGGATTGTAATTGGAAACAGCATTTCTGAATGTGTTTATCATACCGCTTGCGGTTGAGCCGCCTTCGCTTACAGTATATACGTTCATATTTGTGAAGTTATAATTCTCGCGGAGGCTGTCTTCAATCTGTTCCCACCAATAAGGAGCATTGGGATAAAAACCTCTGTAGCTGGATGAGTTTGCACCGCCTGCCAAACTGTCACCGATAAAAAGAACGTTGAAGCTTTCGTTGTTCTTTATAGCGGCTGAGGTGTTGGGAAGACTATCGGCTTTGCTTTCAGGTACAAGGTAGTCCCATGTGTCGCTGTGAGTGTATGTAACGTTGAGGTAGCTTTCAAAGTACAGCTTGTCTCCTGAATAAGCCTGGTCAAGAGTAAAACGGTCAATTTTTCCACTGTCAAGTATTGTAAGTTTATTTCCGTTAACCGTGAAGTCTTTGCCTTCTTCAAAATATCTGCTGAAGGTTCCGTCATAAACATAGATTATTTCATCAGGCTCATACATAAGTGTGTATGTATAGCTTCCGTCGCTGTTTGCAATGGGGCAGACAGCCTCGTTGTAAACAACATTTCCTTTCCATAAAGGAGAAGTGTATTTGTCAACGTCGTATTCGCGGCAAAGATAAACGGAATTTGGATCAATAGGATATCCGTTTTTAGCAGCTGTTCTTGAGCCCGCTACTTCCGCGCCGGGAATCTTGTTTGTATTGACTATGATAGAGTCAATGTAAATAACGTCACCAACCTTTGCATCCTGGAAAAAGTCATATCTGAATCCATAGAATACGCCTTTTCCGCTGAGTCTGCTTCCAACGTCCATTCTGGCAATAACATATTGGTCTGATGAAATGGGATTATAGCTCCAATGGCAAAGCCACTGTTCAGAAGGAGTTGGACTCTGAGCTGTACAGAGATATACCTTGGACTGTGTGTTTTTAGAACTTGATGAATTGCTGCGAGGTGCTTTGTAGACAGAATAGAAATAGCTGATATTGTCGCTGTTTATTCTTCTGTAAAGTCCGTCGTAATAGTTGATGTAAATGTAGGGGTCGCTACCCGTAACTTCAACTCTCAATGCGTTTTCCGATTCATCGTATGCGTATGAAACACCATTTGATGCGCTGGAGTAATTAGATTTACAAATAAACTTATCAACAGCTTCCTGAGAATCAAATACGATCAAGCCATCCTCAGGGGCATAGTCTTTCGCATCAACTGAGCCGGTTGAAAAAACCATTGCTGATGCAATTGTAGCCAGAGCTAATATTAAACTAAAAATGCGATAAACGATTTTCATATTTTTCCTTCCTTAGTATTTTACGCAAATTTTTACAAATACATTATATATGCAAATTTATGAATAATCAATAGAATTTTTTGTAGAATGTAATTTCACAGAAAAACTCTGTAACCACTTTACACAAGTAAAATAAAATGTTATAATATATTAACTATTTTTTACATTAAGGAAACGCAAAAAATGAATCTTAAAGGCAGACATTTTCTCAAATTGCTTGATTTCACACCCGAAGAAATCGGTTTTCTTCTTGATGTGGCAGCAACTCTCAAGGATGAAAGAAAGAATGGCATTTCCCATGCCCAGCTTCCCAATAAAAACATCGCATTGATTTTTGAAAAAACCAGTACACGAACACGCTGTTCATTTGAGGTAGCAGCGCACGGCCTTGGTATGCACGTTACATATCTTGATCCTTCCGCTTCTCAGATCGGCAGAAAAGAGAGTATCGCTGATTCTGCAAGAGTTCTCGGCAGACTTTATGACGGAATCGAATACAGAGGATTCGAACAGTCTATCGTTGAAGAACTTGCTGAGCATGCAGGCGTTCCCGTTTGGAACGGGCTTACTAACGAGTTCCATCCCACTCAGATCCTTGCAGACTTTCTCACTATTCGTGAGCACTTTGGCAGATTGAAGGGCATCAATTTCGTATACATGGGTGATGCAAGATATAATATGGGTAACTCTCTTATGGTAGGTTGCGCAAAGATGGGGCTCAATTTCACTTGTTGCGCGCCCAAAAAGTATTTCCCCGAAGGCGAGCTTATTGAAGAGTGTAAGAGAATTGCGGAAGAAACAGGCGCAACTCTCAGATTTATTGAAGATCCCATGGAAGCAACCAAGGGAGCTGACGTAATTTATACAGACGTTTGGGTATCAATGGGTGAGCCTGTTGAAGTATGGGCAGAACGAATCAACGATCTTGCGCCTTATCAGGTTAATCGCACTCTTATGGATAACGCAGGTCCTCAGTGCCGTTTCATGCACTGCCTGCCTGCATATCACGATAAGAAAACGGTTGTTGGCCGCGAAATGTGCGAGAGATTCGGACGTGAAGATCTTGAGGTAACAGACGAAGTGTTTGAGAGTGAACAATCCATCGTATTTGATGAGGCTGAAAACAGAATGCACACAATAAAGGCCGTTATGGCTGCGACATTAGGAGCAAGACAATGAGTGAAACAAAAAAGATTCCCGTAATTCTTAACACAGATATCGGCGGCGATATCGACGATAGCTGGGCTCTCTCTTTCCTTCTCAGAAGCCCGGAGCTTGACACAAAGCTTGTAGTTCCTTGCCTTGAAAATCCCGAGTATCCTTTCGGACGCACAAAGGTAGCTGCAAAGCAGATGGCGCAAAGCGGATATGGACATATTCCTGTTGCTGCCGGTCTTGAAAGCGAGCATTTTGATTATCATCTGAGAGAATGGGCTGAAGATTTTGACCTTGCAGGTTATCCCGGAGGATTCCGTGAGGACGGTATTCAGGCAATGATAGATACGGTTATGGCAAGTGATGAGGTTGTAACGATCATTTGTATCGGACCTATGACTGATATCGCAGCTGCACTTGAAAGAGAACCTCGCATTGCAGATAACGCAAAGCTCATCATTATCGGCGGCTCTATCTATAACGGTCACGGACTTGATGTTATACAGAAGGCTTCCGATTATAACGTTCGTGCTGATATTCCTTCCTTCAGAAAAGCATTTGCTGCCTCTTGGGATATCACATTGATTCCTCTTGATGTAACAGCGCATATAGTAATTGGTGATGACGCATATCAGAAGCTTCTCTATAAGCGAAACGATGATGCTGTTGTCGGCACGGTTCTTGAGTGCTTTGATTTCTGGATGGTAAAGGGTAATTGCACATATTATAAAACACATACAACATCCCTTTATGATACAGCTGCCATTTACTATGCAGTAAAAGGTGATTATAATTTCATTATGGAAGATCATATGCTTTCAATCGACGATGGCGGATATACAAACGACGATAGCGAAAACGGACGTCTTGTGCATTGCGCTGTGTACTACAAGTATAAGGATATGTTCTATAAATTCCTTACAGACCGCCTTTGCGGAGAAGTTTAAAGATTATTATTTTAAGGCGGCTTGTTATCAAGCCGCCTTATGAGTATGTACGATTATGGAAATAACAAAAACTGAAATTTATTCAAGCAAACTGAGAAAAGACTATACTTTGGTTGTTGTGGCAGACTTGCATAACAGAGAGCACACTGATGTTATGAATGCACTGTCAGATATAAAACCGGATTATATACTTGTTCCCGGAGATTTGACGCATAATCTTGATAATGATAATTCACTTATAAGCTGTAAAACAGGACTTAGCTTTCTTGAAAAGGCTGCAAATATTGCCAAAACCTTTTATAGTGTTGGAAATCACGAAAGAAAAGTCAATAATGAGTGTGCTGAATTTATAATGGGGACGGGAGCAGTACTGCTTGATAACATAACTGAAAAGCAGGGGGAGATAACTTTCGGTGGACTTTCAACAGGTCTTTTTGAAGAATGCTATGGGCCAACTCCTCCGCCTGATCTTAATTATTTATCAGAATTTGTAAGAGAAGATGGCTTCAAATTGTTGCTTTGTCATCATCCCGAGTATTATCCCGAATATATCAGGAAAACCGATGTGGATTTGACCGTTTCAGGCCACGCACATGGAGGGCAGTGGAGAATATTCGGTCAGGGAATATATGCACCGGGACAAGGTTTGTTTCCGAAGTATACATCGGGCCTTTATGAAGATCGTCTGTACGTAAGCCGAGGCCTGACAAACACAGCGTTTCCTGTACCACGTTTTTTTAACAAAACTGAACTTTCTGTTATATATCTAAAGAAAAAGGACGCATAATGCGTCCTTTTTGATGTTTATTTAAGAATTGAAGAAAGGATAGCTGCTTCGGTATCCTCTGTATCTGCAGAAACGGTAATCGTATCGCCAACATTGAGTATAGCAGCATTTTCATTGTCTGCGGCAGAGAGACGGAGATACTTTTCGGGCAGAGTGTCGATGGCAACGTAGTAAACGGTAGTGCCATCAATAACAGCCTGTCGTATTTCCGTTATAACGCCGGTAAGTTCGGTTTCATATTTGTCTTCCTCAGGAGTATCGGGGATATCAGGTTCATTTTCTATAAGCCCGTTTTTCATAAGAAGCACGTCATAGTTTTCTTCACATTCGGCAAGGGAAGTGCCGTATGCAACTATCTGGTATTGTTGAACGTTAACCATTGCGTACATTTTAACAAGGCTTGAAGCATCCTTTAGCGGCAGGAAATATGTGGGTTGCCCCTTAATATTGAGAAGGAGAGGAAATGCCGCAACGTAACCGTATTGCTGAACAACACCTTCTGCGGAGTCCATAGCAGAAAACTCTTCAGCACCTGCTATGCTGTAAAAACGAGCGGTCTTTGTTCTTTGGTTAACTAAGATAAATCCTATATTGGACTGGTCTCCGCCAACAGAGGTTATACCCGTATACATCCATACGTCATCATCCTGAGCAATATAGTTATAACCTTCTGTGGTAACAGTACATCCGGTCTGTCCGAAAATAGAGTTCCAGAAACCGTTTTGGTACATTCCGCGATAATCGTATTGTTCGATAAGCAGATCAGCTGTGAAAATTCTGTCAACCCAGGTGGGAATGTCAGCAGCATCGTAGTAAACGGATTCACCGGTGATGGCGTTGCAGAGAACAGCGCCGACTATATCTCGTCCTCCGAAAATACCGATTCTTTTTGTCATAACAGAAGCAACGAAATAAGGCGTTCCATCTTCATCAATTTCAAAGTTTATATCCTCAAACATCAATGTGGGATAGTTGAATCTGAGATGACGGGAGATGTTTCTGTTAAAATACTCGGAAGGAGAATATTTGATTCCGCTTTCAGTACGTACAACAGTAACTTCCTGGGTAACCATATCGGTTATAAGGTAGGCAGGTATACCGTTTTTTGTATTTTTGATCCATTTAAAGAAATCGCCGTAGTTGAGATATGTCACTCGTACAGGACGATCGTTATAGTTGATCTGAGCAGATTCTGCCTCCACTTCAAACTGGCTGACAAGATCTCTCAGCTCACCAAGTTTTCTGTTTGCCAAAACACTTGCAGAATCCTTGTCAAGCTGTGGAATCTGCTCGTAGGATATTTCATTTATATCAGCCGTAAAGTCGCTTTCCTCAACTTCTATAAGATTGCTGTAAGCCTTTGAGTTGAAAATAACTGCAGAACATAGGTTTCCAACAAGGCAGAAAACAACTATCGCTGCAATCAGAATAACTGGGATCTTGCAAACTCTCCAAAGACCTTTAAAAACTTCGCTCGGAGAGGAAGAACGTGTTATTCCAATGCCTGCAGTGATGAGCGTTAAAAAGCTGAATAAAGCAAGCGCAAGAACGATGAATATCCAAAGCTCCATGCTTCTGAAATTCAGCGTGGGAAGTTCAACGTAGAAATAGATGCCGGCTGCGGCAAGGGTGATCAGTAGGTTCACAATTATGCGAACGGGAGAAAATTGAGAATTATTTTTCATAGTTTTATGATACATTCCTTTCAGAAATATATTCTATGTATATGATATCACTATAGCAGAGAAAATACAACAGGTCGGCACAAAAAAGTGCCGACCTGTTGTTGAAAAATTATCTGCAGTTCTTATCGTCTCTCTTATTCTGGTTCTGATTCTGATTTTTCATTTCAGTGTGAGCTCGGTTGGGAACGCTGTTTTCAGCTTTATTTTCAGCCTTGTTGTCAGCTCTCTTGTACATTTCCTGCTTGTTTTCCGCCTGATTTTTGTTCTGTGCCTGATTATTCTTAGACATAGTTTTTCTCCTTAAAATCATTTTTATTGGGTATTTGCATTATTATTGTGTCCGTTTATGATCAATATATTCAGAAAATAAGTTCCTTTAGTCGGTTAAGAAGTTGAGCAGTTTCTGCTTTTGTAATTTTTGCATCAGCATTAACAAATCCGTTGTCAGTTGAAAAAACGCCTAATTCATACATTGCAGATACAGAATTTGAAGCCCACGCAGGAACACTGTCCTCGAAAACGAAATTGCAAGCAGCGGTATAACCCATAATGTTGTTTATAATAACCGCAGCTTCTGCTCGTGTAATGTCTGCGTTGGGATAAAAGCAAGGCTTTCCGTCCTCATTTTCTGTTCCGTTTATAATTCCAAGCTTTTGCGCGCTGTAAACGTATTTTTTGTATTCAGCAGGAATATCACCGTCATCTGCAAATCCCGTGCTTTCCACATCGGGTAGGTTTCCTGCTTTGAAGGTATCCATTGCACAAATCAGAAAATCCAGACGTGAAACAGTATTATCAGGCTCAAAAAACACCTCACCGTTAGCTTCGGCAGCAGTCATAATTCCATCGTCTATCATGTTAACTGCCGCAGCATACGCACTGTTGCCTTTCATATCTTTAAAACTGATTCCTGTTGTGTTGCTGGAAACAGCAAGTTCAACAGTTGCTTCTTTGGAATAATTGCCCCAATCATCCTTAACAACGAAGGAAAAACTATCCTTTCCTGTGGAAGTGGAATTATAGGTGAAATTTCCTGTTTTGTTGTTAAAGCTGATGTTACCCTTGGGATATTTTGTTATTTCATAAGTGAGCGTATCACCCTCGGGATCGTAAGCAACCATATGTCCGCTTACAGCCATACCGGAAAATGTTTCAATTGCGGTCAACGCAGATGAAGCAGTTGGTGAATAATTAAATTCCTCAGCTAATCTGATATTGCATTTTGAACCGTAGTTTTCACCCACAGTAAATGAAAAACAACTGCTGACGGCAGACTCTGAAGGAGAAAAAACAAGGCGTTCACAATCTGCAAAGCTTATTTTATCACCAACGGACACTTCTTTTCCTGCAACGGAAAGGTATCCTTCCTCCTTAGGAGGAAGCTTTGTGATGTTGATGGCTTCATAATAAGGAAGACCTGTGTGTCGGCAAAAATCCTGATTTGAAAAAGCGATAGGTTCACCAATCAAGCCGGACATAACCATGGGGTCATTTTCGCTCAGCACAAATATTCCCGGAGATAGCAGGGAAGCACTTGCAGCAAACGCTGCAGAGGCAGTGATAAGTGAGGCAAGCATAAGGCAAAAAAGTTTTTTCATGATAAATTTCCTTTCTGTTCCATATTAGGTTGTATGAGTATTTTGTACAGTTTTTGGCTGTTTATTTCGTCAATATGTAGAAAAACTTTTTTTGTTTACTTTTTTTTGTAAAATAGTTTAAAACGATGTTGATTTGATTAAATAAAAAGTGTATAATAGCTAAGTATAATGTACTCTAAGAAAGAAGGCTTAATATGCTGAATATCAAAATTGAGCCTGCGGCAACACTCAAAACAAAGCCCGCTGATAATGAGCTTGGTTTCGGTCGTTATTTCACTGACCATATGTTCATTATGAATTATGATGAAGGGCAGGGCTGGCACGATGCCAGAATCGTTCCTTACGGACCTATAGCACTTGATCCCTCTGCAATGGTTTTCCATTACGGACAGGAGCTTTTCGAAGGTCTTAAAGCATATAGATGCGCAGATGGTAAGATTCGTTTGTTCCGTCCCGATAAGAATATCGAGCGAATGAATAACACTTGTCGTAGAATGTGCGTTCCCGAAATTCCTGCTGAGGATGCTCTGCAGGCAATCAAAGCTCTTGTAAACTATGAAAAGGATTGGATCCCCTATAGCGAAGGCACTTCGCTTTATATCCGTCCCTTTATAATAGCAACTGAACCCCATCTTGGAGTTCATCCTGCAAAGAACTATCTGTTTATTATTATTCTGTCACCTGTCGGTTCATACTATGCCGGCGGATTAAATCCTGTAAAAATTTATATTGAAAGAGATTATGTTCGCTGTGTTAAGGGCGGCACAGGTATGGCAAAGTGCGGAGGCAATTATGCTGCATCCCTTTCAGGTCAGGTAAAAGCGGCTGAAAAGGGGTGTGAACAGGTTCTTTGGCTCGACGGTGTGGAACGTAAGTATATAGACGAAGTAGGCGCAATGAACGTTTTCTTCGTTATAGACGGCAAGGCTGTAACTCCTGCACTTGACGATGGAAATATTCTTCCCGGTGTAACGAGAGCATCCTGTATAGAAATGCTTCGCCACCTCGGATATGAGGTTGAAGAAAGAAAAATTTCCGTTGACGAAATTTTTGCTGCTCATAAAGAAGGTAAGCTTGATGAATCCTTCGGAACAGGTACAGCAGCAGTAATATCTCCCGTTGGTCAGTATATTGACGGAGAAGAGGAAATCGTCATTAACAATGGTGAAATCGGTGAAATTTCACAGAAACTGTATGACAACATCACATCTATCCAGTGGGGCAAAGCAGAAGATCCTATGGGTTGGACAGTTGTTATTGACTAAGTTAAATTTTTGTGTTATAATATAACAAGAAGAGCGCTCGTCTCGCCGGCCGTAAAAGGCGAGGGGGCAAAAAGAAAGGAAAGGTCATTTTTATGGAAACCAAACGTAATCTGAAGTATTTCACTTCAAAGGGAATCAATCCCGTGCTGGTGGCTGGACTTATCATCGTTGCATTAGGTCTTATTCTTATGATAGTTCCTCAGACACGCCCCTTCGGACTTGTAATCGCGCTTGTAGGTATCGGTGTAGCAGTATTTGCATCCGGCACAAAGTCCGGCGAATCTGAAATTGATAACCAGATCGAAGGCGCAATCAAGGATATTCCTGAGCAGGCAATGATCAAGCACGAAGTATATGAAAGACATTTCAATCCCATCATCAAGCCCGTATTCCTTAAGGGATTTGACTATCGTGCAGAAGGCGTTCTCTGCAAAAAGTGTCCCGACTATAAGTATAGAACAAGCGAGTATAACGCAGCACAGCTGTATTTCTCCCGTGAAAAGATCGTTGTATACGGTAAGCATTTCTCTATCGTAGACGATTCTGAGGCAGTGAACTATGAAATTTGCGGCGCAGCTAACTATGAGGATATCAAGGAAGCTCGCATCGAAGAGTCCACATTCACTCTTGCAGACGGCAGAACAGTACCTGTTCATTCCTTTGTTCTTGAAACAAAGTCCGGTGAAAAGCTTGTAGACTTCAGCGTTGAATACGGTGCAGATATTGATAAGGCTGCAGCAGATATCAACCATGCTGTTGAAAAGATGACAATCAAGGCTATGGAAAAGGCTGCTGATAAGGCTGCTAAGAGAGAAGCACTCCGCCGCGGCGAAGTATTCAAGTACGAATAATATAGTGATACATAAAAATCCACCGAGAAATCGGTGGATTTTACGTTTGACAAATTGCGTGAGGAAGTTTTATATGCATATTGATAATAGTACTTTGCTAGGATTATTTCTTGTAACATTTATTTGTTGTGTTACAGGGTACTTTTTTATCAGAGATATTATATGGTCAATAGTTTGGTGTGATAAGGGCGGCAAATATAATTTCTTAAAAAGGCTAAAAAAAGTAAATGTCTCATGGATATTTTAACTATGAAATATGTTAAAGAATATGTAAAAAAAATAAACACAGGGGACGGTTCTGTGTGTTTGGGTTAAAAGTTAGTTTGGTCATCATAATAAGGGAATAGAACACATAGAACCGTCCCCTGTGTTCTAGTTAATCCTGTAATTGCAAACGATGTAGTATTGCGCAACTTGTCAGTAAACCAATTTATATCTAATGGATTAGTTAATATTGATGGAATACAAATATTATATACTGCAAAAAAATTAACCCAAACATTGATAAATGTAGGAACTTATTATATATTTAAATAGCAGAGGTGCGCTGTGAAAATAAAAGAATTGAATCGTGAAGAAAACGATATGATACAGTTGTTTTTTGAGTTATTTCCAAAATGGAAAGAACCAATTTACAAACAAATATGCAATTCAAGAATTGAAAGATATAATAATATGTCAAATTATTCCACCTATTTTTTTAAGTGGAAAGGCAGAACCGTTAAATATTAAAAGCAAAATGCCTGTCGAGATTATTCTTGGCAACATACAAATCCCTAATGAATGTATTCTAAATACAGGAATATTTAATATTATCTCTCCTTGTACATTTTTAACATTAGAAAATGATGTTATTGCACTACGATTATACTTTAATAATGGAATAATTGAAGAACTTGAGATGTACAATATCGCTGGGTATAAAATAAATCTTTCTATGTGTAAATCAAAAAAAAGAACTTACATTGTCCATGAGAGGACAATAAAAGACAGACTAACTATTAAAAGTCAATAGAAAATCAAACACAGGGGACGGTTCTATGTCCTGTATGCCCTGTGAAAAGAACGACGAATAAAGAGAGAGGTCGCTGAGAAATCAGCGGCGTTTTCTCGCTCGTTCCCACAAGGGAAGTCTTGGCGGAGTATCCCATTCAGACGGTCATTCAGTTGTTAAGTACAAGCGGCT
>JAGAPL010000042.1 GCA_017623255.1 Clostridia bacterium | reverse complement strand
CCTTTGCGTTTTCGGGAGGGGGAACGGGGGAGGACGCTTTATAAAAAGCGCCCTCCCCCGCATCAATTCCAATTCATATTCACTTGATTCTCTCAACAAGCCAAGGGATCGCAGTTTCGAAATTGACACCGTACCAACGTGCATCGGGATCCTCAACGGTTATCCTTGCACATTCAGAGGTGAAATCAACGGCAAGAGTGAGAGCATCCTCAATGCTGAGGCCGCGACAAAGTGCCCCAACACAGCAAGAAGCGAAAACATCGCCCGTTCCGTGAAAAGTTTTGTTTGTGCGGGGAGCATAGTGGCTGAAGAACTTATCATTGACAGAATCATACATAACAGCCCCCATCATACCGTCGCGCTGTATCATCCCCGTCATAACAGCGCATTTTGCGCCGAGAGCGCACAGACGACGAAGAATATCCTTTGCTTCATCCTCGTCCTCCAGCTGATGAAAAGGCTCGCCGAGCATATAGCACGCCTCTGTGAGATTGGGCACGATAACATCAGCCTTGGCGCAAAGCTCAGCCATTTTTTTAGCAAAGCTTTCATCAAAACCGCTGTAAAGGCGGCCAAAATCACCCATAACGGGATCTATAAAAACTGTTGCATTTTCGCCGAAATCGTCAATAAAATCAGAAACTATCTTAAGCTGGCGCTCGCTGCCAAGATAGCCTGTGTAGATACAGGAAAAATCCATTCCCTGCTCTTTAAGCGTTTTTGCAATAGGAGGGATCTCCTCTGTGAGATCGTGGAACGTGAAGCTGTCAAAAGCAGTGTGGTTACTGAGAACCGCTGTCGGAATAACGGAGGCTTCAGTTCCCATTGCGCTGATGATCGGCAGGGCCACCGTCAGCGAGCATTTGCCAACGCAGGAAATATCCTGAATTGTTATCATTCTTTTCATTTTGATCTCCTCTTAAAAAGCAAGAATACCCAGATGCTCAAGCACAATCTTTATGCCTATTATAATAAGAATAACACCGCCTGTTCTCTCAGCATAATGCTTGAAATGACTACCGAAAATTCCGCCGATTTTAACGCCTGCCATAGAAACGGCAAAGGTTATAACTCCTATAATAGCAGCTGCCACGCCAATGCCAAGTCCGTCACGGCTGACCATAGCAAATGCAACGCCAACTGCCAGCGCATCAATACTCGTTGCAATCGCAGGCATAAGCATAGCCTTGGGCGAAACTGATGCCGCCTTACCGTCACAGCAGCAACCTTCATCCTTTTCAAAGGATTCCTTTATCATATTAGCGCCGATTATGAGAAGCAAGCCGAAAGCGATCCAATGATCGTACGCTTCAATATAAGCAGCAAATCTTGAGCCGAGAAAATAACCTATTGCGGGCATAAGCGCCTGGAAACCGCCAAACCAAAGACCGACTATTGCAGCATCGCGCAGCTTCACCTTAGTCATTGCAAGGCCCTTGCACACAGACACCGCAAACGCGTCCATTGCAAGCCCCAACGCAATCATTATAACTTCAATAAGTCCCATAAAAAACTCCGATATTATCAGATACTTAATAGAGTGATTTTAGCACAACCTATGCGCAAAGTCAAGGGAAAAGGGGGATATAAAAATCCTGCAATTGCATTTGCAACTGCAGGACCGACATTAAAGATATTTAATTTTCTTTTTATAGAGATAACTATAAAATATAACGCAAAGCACCAAAGCTGAAAACTCTGCGATTGGAAATGCAAGCCAAATCTCGTTGACGCTTGCAATCTTTGAAAACAGAAAAGCTGTGGGAATAAGCACGATTATCTGGCGGATAAATGAAATAATAAGGCTGAAAACGCCGTTTCCAAACGCCTGGAACGTACCCACCATAACAATATTAAATGCAGCAAAAATAAAGTGGATGCTGATAATACGCAGCGCCGCGCGGCCTATCTCCATCATACCCTCGTTTGCATCAAAGAGTCCAAGCAGCTGATCGGGCATCAGCTGGAAGATCAGCACGCCAACGCACATTAGGCAAATAGCAATGGTTATAGCCAACTTGATAGTGCCTGTGATGCGCTTTTTATTTCTTGCGCCGTAGTTATAAGCAACAATGGGGAGCATACCGTTGTTAAGTCCGATGCAGGGCATAAGAACAAAGCTCTGAAGCTTGAAATATATTCCGAAAACTGTTGCGGCGATCTCACCAACCTTTTCAAGAGAGAAAAGGATCTTGTTGAGAAGGAAGGTCATAAGCGAACCGATGGACATCATTGCAACAGAGGGAATACCAACTGCAAGAATATTCATAATTCTTTTTCCGTCAGGACGGAAATCGCGGAGATGGATCTTTATTTCCTTGTTTTTCTTAAAATGCAACAAAATAGCAAGGATCGCACCGAATATCTGACCGATAACAGTTGCAAGCGCCGCACCGCGAATACCCATTGCAGGAAGACCAAACCATCCGAAAATGAGAATAGGGTCCAAAATGATGTTGATAACAGCGCCTGTGGCCTGAGTTACCATTGACAAAACCGTTTTACCCGTTGACTGCAGAAATTTTTCAAAAACTATCTGCATAAATACGCCAAAGGATGCAACACAGCAAATAGAAAGATACTGAACGCCATATTCGATTATGGCAGGATTGCTTGTCTGGCTTTCAAAGAACGGACGAACGAAGAAAAGCCCGATTATAAGGAATATTGCATAGCAAAAGAGCTCGATAAGAATACCCTGCGCCGCCGCATGGCCTGCATCGTCAGCCTTTTTTTCGCCAAGGCTGCGGGAAATGAGAGCAGTTATACCAACGCCCATACCCGAAGCAAAAGCGATTATAAGATTCTGCAGGGGAAATGCAACGGAAACCGCCGTAAGCTCCAGTTGCTCCGCGCTTATCTGCGCAACGAAAATACTGTCAATTATATTGTAAAGCGCCTGCACCAGCATTGAAATCATAATGGGCACAGACATGGAAATTAGCAATTTTGGTATGGGATAGGTTCCCATTTTGTTTTCTCTGACTTCGCTCAAAACTTTCTCTCCAATCTTTTTTATCCAGAT
>JAGAPL010000041.1 GCA_017623255.1 Clostridia bacterium | reverse complement strand
TATCTTTCCACCGAATACCTCTTCAGTAGCCAGCATATTTTCCAATACGCCGAGTGCTGCTGCAGCTTCATCGTCAGTCATAGTATTTACAAGATTATACAAATCAGCATCATATACTGCGTGACTTGTATCCTTCTTTATTTTGTCAACTAACTTCTTGGTCTCTACACCCTGGGATTTGATCTTATAAATTTCACCCTGGATTGCCTGACCCTGTGTCAGATCTACGGCCTTGCTGAAAATCTTATCAGTACCTGTAGAAGGATCCTTATCCGTATACGAATACTTCAACGTACTTGCGCCGTCATTTGCATAATAATTTTCGTCATAAAGCATACTTTCAGTAAAAATGTCAAGAGCAGAACGTGCTGTATAATAAGCCTGATTCTCTTCAAACTTGGTATAAACACGCTGGCCGGCGGTTGTAACAACCGTCAACGTTGCCATAAGCATAATAATCAGCACAACCATTACAGTAAGAACCATAATCAGTACTGCACCATGCAAGCTCTGACGCTGTTTGCTTTTTGCCATTATTAACCACCCTTTCATTAGAATTTTCTCTCTTAAAATATTTTTTATTATTCGTTATTAACCGGCTTAAACCGATAAACCATTTTCGATTTATCGGTTTGCCCCGGTAATATAACCTTTATTAAGCAGCCGGCTGTGTCTCAAGCGGCTTAACTTCATCTGTTTCCTCAAGAACCTTTTCAACGTTAAGAGGATAGATGGAGTAGAGTGTGAGGTTTACTGAAGATTCAACCTTTTCAGATTCACCAGCAGTAACAACTTCTGTAGAAACAGTATTGAGGATGATTGTCTTTTCATCGTCAGCAATTCTGTCGATTACTTCATACACATCCTGAGAATTTACCGGACTTGAGAATGTTACAGTCATATTGGTTACACCAATAGTTGCTGCCGGATAAGCTTCTCTCTTAACACCGTTATACTTATTATAAACTTCTTCAGGAAGTTCCTTGTAAATATCAGCATTCATCTTATTGTCATAAGTGAAGATGAAATTATTATTTACAACATAACGGCTGATGCCGCCGGCTGTTGTATAGTTTGTTGACATCGAATTGATTTCGATATTAAGCTCATTAAGGAATTCTCTGACATAGTTTTCATTTTCGTATGGCATACCTTCAGGAAGGAAGATTTCCTGCTTTTCCTTAATTGAAGTCGCAGCGTCCTTCATAGACTGAATAAGACCAGGAAGTGTACTGATTTTTGCATCAATATCCATCTTCTCCTGCTGCTTTGTTTCGAGATTACGCTGTGCACGTTCTACATCCTGGAACTTTGGCTTGATCAGAAGGAAGAAGCCACCAACAAGAACGAGGATAACCATTACTACGATAAAAATAACTTTATCTCTGTAAGAAAGCTTTAAACTCATCTAAATCACCCGCCCTTTCTTAGTTAGTTGCCGCAGTTTCTTCTGCAGCTTCTTCTGTTTCTTCTTCAACCTCAGGCATATCAAATGAGAGACTGAAGTTGTATGTAATAGCGCCATCCTCATCATTCATTGAGAAGCCTGTGTATGAAACGTTCTTGAAAATATCCTGTGTAAAGAAGTTCTCTACTACCTGTGAAGGCTCATCATGTGTACGAGCAACAGCACTAAGTGACATTGAACCATTACCAAAACTCACTGTTCTCCACTCAGCACCTGTACCTTCGAAGTTTTCTTCAATAGTTGCAATAACCTCGGTTGTGAGCTTAGGAAGTGAATTGAAGTTTGTATAAGCAGTATCAACAACACTCTTAACAGCATTAATTCTGTCAAGCTTGGTCTGTGCAGAGTCAACCGCAGCAATCTGTGCAGCAACTTCAGGTGAATCGAGGTATGCCTGAATTTCAGCAGCCTCATTATTGTAGTTGTTCTCCTGGATGTTACCGAAGAGCCATACAGCACCTACAACAGCAGCAGAAATAACGATAGAACCAAGTACCGCCATAGCGAAGGAAGCACCTGCATTTGTACGGCCTGCAGCAGCGTCAACC
>JAGAPL010000040.1 GCA_017623255.1 Clostridia bacterium | reverse complement strand
TAAATTATCGTTTAGTAGTCTTCTTTATAACCCATATTTTTCCACTCCAACATAAAAACTCCTGCCAAGGCAGGAGTTTTTATTAATCAATATTCAAGCGGTTCTACATAGGAATCGTAGTATCTTTCCTGAAAATAGATCCTATGCTCCATATCTTCCTTTGTGTAATGCTTTCCCTCGGGAGCTGCCACAAGCTTGTCCTCAACATCATCACGACGATGAACTATACCGATAACCTTGGCAGTATATCTTTCAACCGGCTCGTGCACGCCAAGCAGATATACGTCAAGAAACTCTCCGTCGCCTCCGATAACACCGGGAATATAGCCATAGTTTATATCATAGGAAAGACTATAGCCCTGCTTTTGATATACAAATCCGATAGGGCGATCAATCTCAATATCTATCATCTTACCCAGATAGGACTTTACCTGCGCTTTTCTTTCGTCATATGTCATATATGCTGACTCCTTTCGGGATTTTCTAAGCACAGTATAGCACAATGACTTATACATTGCAATAATTTGCAAATATTTTTAAACATTTTTAACAAAAATGCTTTATTTAGATAAATCTACCGCATCTGAGAGCACTTGGCCTATCTTTTCTCGGAAAATGAGAGTCGCCTCACCGTCGTACGAAGTTTCGCCCTTATTTATGAGAACGATATTCTCACCCTTATAATATCCCAGATATGACGCCGCAGGGTATACTGCAAGGCTTGTGCCGCCTATTATAAGAAGATCCGCATTTGAGATAGCATTTATAGCACCCATAACAGTTTTTTCTTTTAATGATTCCTGATACATTACAACATCAGGACGAACAAATCCGCCACACTTTTTGCAATAAGGGACTTTGCCGCAAAGCACGGCAATTTCTTCTGTGGGGAAAGGTCTTCCGCACTCCGAGCAATAATGATACGAGGTGGTTCCATGCAATTCAAATACTTTTTTACTGCCTGCCGCCTGATGAAGTCCGTCTATATTCTGGGTGATAACTGCAGTTAGTTTTCCCTGCCCTTCCAATTTTGCAAGCGAATAGTGGGCTGCGTTGGGGTCAACCTTATCTGCAAGAAAATACTTATAATAGAAATCATAGAAAACATCACTGTGACCAAACATAAATGAATGGCTGAGAATAGTTTCCGGAGAAACTCCGTACTCACGAACTGTGTTGTAAAGCCCGTCCTCGCTGCGATAGTCTTTCACTCCGCTTTCTGTGCTCACACCTGCACCGCCAAAAAATACTATCCTGTCAGCTTTTTCGATCAACTGCTTCAGTTTTTCTATTCTGTTTTTATAATCGTCTGTCATTTCTTCATTTTTTCCTTTAATGTTGTTATGTAATCCTCTGCATCAAAAGGATCGAGCACTGAGTCTTTTTTTAAATAGAGAGGATGATGAGGATGGCCTGCTTTACGCGAACGTGCACCGGCTGTGAACCATTTTGCCCCGTATTTTTCTCCAAGATGGATCATATCAAGTACACATTCGGGCAAATACGCTCTTTTTTCAATGATAGTCCCCCACGCCGCCCACACGGAAGGCTGCTCCTCTGAAATTGAAAGCACATATTCAAAAGCTTTCATATTTTCCTCGTGCATCCTGCGGTTTAACTCTCGCTCCATATGATCAGGATCGGTTGCCCTCTGAGCATACACGTTAAACATAATAAAACTGTCATAATCGTTATAATGAGCTATTCTCTCAACGCTTTTCAGAGTGTTGTCAAGATTATCAGGTTCAGCAGTTGAGGGGTTGATTCCAATGCATATGAGAGGACGGTGGCCTCGCGTGCCAAGAATATATCGGTATTCAGAATAGAAATCAGGAATGTATATCCACTTTTCCCTGTCGTAGTCTTCCCTGCCGGAATTCTGCTTTGCATCCTCAAAGGAAAGCACTTCTATATCTTTTGTTTCAGCTGAAGGAATATGCATTTTATTCTCCTTTTATGATTCTGTATAAATCTTCCGTATTGTAGGCAAATACCTTTGCGCCAATTGCGCGAAGCTCCTTTTCATCTCGGAATCCCCAGGTTACCATAACATAGTCCAGCCCTGCATTCTGAGCTGTTTTGTAATCCACGTCAGAATCGCCTACATAAAGCACGGATTTTCCTCCCAATGCTTTGATTGCGTCAAACACTCCATCGGGACAAGGCTTGCGTGCAACGCCTTCGCGTTCTCCATAGAAAATGCCAAAACTATCACCAAAATAATGCTTCATAATTGCGCTGACAGCAAATTGTGCCTTGTTTGAAACAACGCCAAGCTTTATTTTGTCAGCTTTTAGCCTTTCAACAAGCTCGTAAATTCCCTCGTATGCTTTTGTCATATCATTTGAGTGCTCACCGTAATATGTCTTAAAACACTCAAAAACGGCCATAGTGTCAGCCTCATCCGTGCCTTCAGGCACAGCCTGCTTTATTAAATTTAAAATGCCGTTTCCCACGAAACGACGAACCTCATCAAGAGTACGGCTTGGAAAGCCGCTTTTTGAGAGGGCATAATTTGTGGCGGCGTGCAGATCGGGTAACGTGTCAAGCAAAGTGCCGTCAAGATCGAAAATTACTGTATCGAACAAGAATATCAACTCCGTTTTGTTTTACTGTGTTTAGTATATCATAATTGACTGCACGATTCAAGTGAGTTGACTTTTTGAAGGATGTGAGATATACTAAGAATAATTCTATTTTGAGGATATTTTATGGATCGCAACGAAGAATTTATGAAGGTTGCTCTTGAAAAAGCAAGAGAATGCGCAGAATATGACGAGGTACCCGTTGGTGCAGTTGTTGTGAAAAACGGAGAAATCATTTCCGCTTGCGGAAACGGCAGAGAAACCAAAAAGGATGCAACAGCCCACGCTGAAACCTCTGCAATCAGAGATGCCTGCAAGAAGCTTGGCGGATGGCACCTGAAAGATTGCGAACTCTATGTGACGTTGGAACCCTGCCTTATGTGCGCAGGAGCAATAGTGAACGCAAGAATTGCAAAGGTTGTTTTCGGCGCATACGATACCAAAGCAGGAGCCATGGGTTCAATGACAGATATCACACAATTGCCTGTTAATCATAAGCCTGAAATTGTTTCGGGAGTGCTGCAAGAGGAGTGTTCTGCCCTTCTTCGTGAATTTTTTAGGGCAAAACGCGAAAGAGGAGCCCGCTGGAACAAATGAAATTGGGCATATTACCAAACATAAAAAAAGATTAAAAAAAGT
>JAGAPL010000039.1 GCA_017623255.1 Clostridia bacterium | reverse complement strand
TTCGTGCTATGATATTCCTATGTAAAATAAAGATGGTATATGTATATGAGAATCAAAAATAAGAATAACTCTTTTATCAATCTAATATTTCCCACCATAGTACTCAGCGCTATAACAGGCGTTCTTTCTTCAATTACGATAAATATATATAAGTTTTTAGCCAAGCATCTTATTCATTTTTCTGAGCAAACGTATGGATCAATTGGTAATAAACTTTGGATGCTGCCGGTTATAATTGTTCTATTTGTTTTTGTCGCTTGGATAATGTCCGGAGTATATGTGAAACTACCGAATATAAAAGGAGGAGGAATACCTACAGCCATTGCTTCTCAAAGAGGAATAATCAAGCTTAAATGGAGAGAGAACCTGATTGGTGTATTTGTATTGTCACTTGTGTCGTTTCTCTTTGGAGTCCCCCTTGGAAACGAAGGTCCATCGGTTCAGATGGGTTGTGCTATCGGTTCCGGTGTTTCAAGATTGTGGCAGAATGAACGCAAGGAAAAGGACCACAAGGCTTGGGAACGATATTCAATGACAGGTGGTGCTTGTGCCGGTTTTTCTGTTGCAACCGGAGCTCCTATTTCTGGTTTCGTTTTTGCAATTGAAGAAGCTCACAGGCGCATTTCTCCGATGATTTTGATTTCCGCCGCTACATCGGTGATTTTTGCAGGTATAACTACTGAGCTGATAGCTCCGGTTTTAAATGTCAGCAAAACTTTATTCCCTGAAGCTGCTATGCCTGTACTGACAATCAAACAGGTATTGATTCCTTTGGTGGTATCCGTTGTAGTAGGTATTTTTGCTGTTGTATTTTTAAAAGTGTTTGTAGCTCTTGATTCGCTGTATAATAAGAAACTGAATAAGGTTCCTCATTACATAAAAATACTTGCAGTATTTTTGCTAACATTCGTTTTTGGATTAATATCAATAGATTACGTTTCTACCGGACATGAACTTGCTATTCACTTGTTGGAGAGTTCTAAGCCACTTTGGGTGCTGGTTGCAATAGTTATAGTCAGAACATTTTTGACGCTTTCTGCAAATACTAACGGTATTACAGGTGGAGTTTTCTTGCCGCTCCTTGCAATAGGTGCTGCAGTTTCTGGTATTGTTGCTGATATTCTGGTTGATTATTTTTGCATTGGAAATGAATATTATGGTACAATGATAGTACTCGGAATCGTTTGTTGCATTTCAGCAATGATGAAAATGCCATTGACTGCGGTGGTATTTGCTGTTGAAGCTTTGGGGTGCTTTGAGAATATTGTATATATTATTCTTGCTGTTATGGTATCTTATCTGTTTACGGAAATTTTTGCTGTTAAATCTATCAATGATGTTATGGTTGAAAAGAGAGAAGAGCAGAGGTATAGCGATTCCAAAGCATTTGTTTTGAACAAGAAAGTTATTGTAAAAGAAAATTCGTTTGCTGCGGGCCGTGATATAAGCGATATTCTTTGGCCTTATGGAATGATTGTAATTTCTGTTGATAAAGAGGCGGCTCACGGTGGTAGTGGTCTCAATGAGGGCGATATAGTTAAATTGAGATGCACTACTAACAATGAGGAAGAATTAACTGCGGAAATTGAAGCAATTTTTGGAGAACAGTAAATGGAAGCTAAAGATTATATAGTTGTAAAAATAGAGGGTGAATACGCATATCTTCGCGATTTAAGTGGTTTTTGTGATGAAGATATGTTTATCGCGCTTGCTCTTCTTCCACAGGGTGTGGATGTAGGTACAAAGCTTCACTATGAGTTATTTGAATACTCGATTATAAATTGAGGAGGTTTATATGTACGAAAAGTTTGAAAAAAGGGCAGAAGAGATACTCAGTACACTGACTCTGAAAGAAAAAGTAGGTCAGCTTAATCAGGTACCTCAGCCTGTTGCCGGTAATCTCGAAGAAACAAAGGAACGAATTCGCCGTGGCGAAATTGGTTCGTTTATCCTTTGCAATTCACCAACAGCAGGTAATGAGGAACAGCAGGCTGTAATGGTTGATCTTTTGAACGAGCTACAGAAAGTAGCTGTTGAAGAAAGCAGAACGGGTATACCGTTGCTTTATGGACGAGATGTTATTCATGGACATCACACTGTTTATCCCATAGGACTTGCCGCTGCGTGTTCATTCAATCCTGAACTGGTTGAAGAATGTTATCATTGCATTGCTAAAGAGGCTGCTTCAGAAAGTGTACACTGGACCTTTTCTCCTATGATTGACGTTTGTCATGAGCCTCGTTGGGGAAGAATTATTGAAGGCCAGGGAGAAGACCCATATTTGGCCAGCAGAATGGCAGAAGCCATGGTGAAAGGATTTCAGGGTGAAGATCTGACAGCTGATGACAGTATGCTGGCTTGTGCAAAGCATTACGTTGGATATGGTGCATCCGAAGGCGGAAGAGATTACTTCAGAACTGAGATTTCCGACTATACACTCTTTAATAGTATTTTACCTCCTTTCCGTGCTGCTGTAAAAGCGGGCGTAGCGACGGTTATGTCCTCCTTTAATGATATAAACGGACAGCCGGTAACTTCTTCAAAAAAATACCTTACAGACATTCTTCGTGGTGAACTTGGATTTGAAGGATTTGTTGTATCTGACTGGACAGCGGTTCATCAGCTTATGAAGCAGGGAGTAGCAAGAAATAGTGCTGATTGTGCAAAAATGGCTCTTACTGCAGGTCTTGATATGGAGATGACAGATAATCATTATATCGCTAATCTTGAGAATCTTGTGCTTTCAGGCGAAATATCAGAAGAAGTAGTAGATTTGGCAGTTAAGAGAGTGCTTAAGATCAAACTAGCAAAAGGCTTATTTGATAAACCTTATAAGAAGCCTTATAAGGTGGACAGAGCCGAGCATGTTCAACTCTCGGAAAAAATTGCCGCAGAATCAATGGTTCTTGTAAAAAATGAGGGTAATCTGCTGCCTTTGTCGAAGGATATGAAGGTTGCTCTTTACGGACCGTTTACTTATGAGCGAAGAGCACTTCAGGGCAGCTGGGCACTGGATGGCTATCTGGGAGCTTCAACTCCTAATTTCTTAGAAGCAATGAACGAAGTTATGGCAGGACAGAAGGGACATATCCATTTCAGCTATGAAGGCGTCCTTCACGATGACTGTACATATATTTTCTCTCAGAATGACGTTATAGTACTTGCTCTTGGCGAGAGTCATGCGGCAACAGGCGAAGCAAGATGTTCTGCAGACATTGTTCTTGCACCCAATCAAGTTGAAATGGTTAGAAAAGCAAAGCAGAGCGGCAAGAAGGTAGTTGGTGTAATTTTCTGTGGCAGACCTCTTGCACTTGAGAATATAGAACCATATCTTGACGCAATACTTATCGCTTGGCACGGTGGAACAAGATGCGCTCATGCCGCAGCCAAAACTATATTTGGCGAATATAATCCTTGCGGTAAAACTTCGGTTACATTTGTCAGAAAAACCGGACAGATTCCCCTTTACTATAATATAACAAAGAGTGGTAGAAACGTTGATGGTTATTATGGTGAAGGTTATGCACAGAACTATATTGACTCTCTTGGTTCACCCATGTATCCTTTTGGTTACGGTTTGTCATATACATCTTTCGAATATAGCGCTCCTGAGGTGGATAAAGCCACAATCTCGCTTGATAGCTTGATGGCAGGTGAAAATGTGCGTGTTTCAGCAAAAATCAAAAATACAGGCGAGAGAACGGGTAAGGAAACTGTTCAGCTTTATATTAGAGATCATGTTGCTTCATGTATGCGTCCCATTCGCGAGCTTAAGGGATTTGAAAAGATAGAGCTTGAAGCCGGTGAAGAGAAAGAAGTAGTGTTTAA